>JAJXXL010000512.1 GCA_021781115.1 Planctomycetota bacterium | reverse complement strand
GCAGGTCCAGCAGCCCGCCAAAACCGGGCAGCAGGGGTGCGGCGTCTTTGCGGCCCACGTCGCGTTTGATCAGTGATTCGCATAAATCGCCCACCAGCCCGACCACGGCGATGATCGCGCCGAAAATTGCCGACCAATACCAGGCAATTTCGGGTCGGCCCGTGGCAAGCAGGCCGGCGCCCCAATGAAACCAGGCAACCGAACCGGCGGTGCCGCCCGCCAGGGCGCCCCAGGCGCCGGCCCACGTTTTGCCGGGGCTGAGCCGGGGCGCGAGTTTCGTCCTCCCGAACAGATGTCCGAACGTGTAGGCCGCCGTGTCGCCGCATTTCGTCACGACGATGACCGACCCCAGCGGCAGATAGCCCCAGTCAGCCCCGGCCACCCAGCGCAACTGGGCCGTCAGGCTGAGCAACACGCCCACGTAACACACAATCAGCAGTTCGGCCCCGAGGGCTTCGAGGTTGCCGCCCGGTTCACGGTACCGCAGCACGCGATTGAACAACAGCACCGTGACCGCCAGCGCCAAGGCAAGCATGGCCGGGCCCAGCGCTGCAACACCCGTTGCTGCCGCCCCGCCCCCGGCCTGTGGGAGCCAATTGGCAGCGACCACGGCGGCCGAGCACGCCGCCGTCAGGGAAAATGCGGGTGGCTGCGTGCTGGCCTGCAACAGGTTCGTCAGTTCCCACGCGGCCCGCACGGCCAGCAGCACGGCCAGCACGCCCAGCCCGGGCGCCGCCGCGCCCAGCCGTGCATCGAGTGCAAAAATGCCCACGACCAGGGCGATCAGCACCGGCCCGAGAGTCAGCCGCCAACCGAGCATTGCCGATTCAGCCTTTCAACCCGCCGAAGCGGCGGTCTCGAGATGCGTAGTCGCGTAGCGCCGCGACGAGGTCTGGGCGGCGAAATTCGGGCCAGCACTTGTCAGTGACCCAGATTTCGGCATAACTGATCTGCCACAACAGGAAGTTGCTGACCCGCATTTCGCCCGCCGTGCGAATCAGCAGGTCGGGGTCGGGCATTCCTGCGGTGTACAGGCGGCTGGAAATGTCGTCTTCGGTGATCGCGGCGGGGTTCAAACGCCCGGCGGCGACGTCAGCGGCGAGAGCCCGCACGGCGTCGGCGATTTCGGCCCGGCCCCCGTAATTGACTGCCAGACAAAGCTGCATGCCCCGGTTTTCGCGGCTGCAGTCGATCGTTTTCTGCACTTCGCGGAGCACGCCCGGGCTCAGGCCGTCGCGGCGACCAATCATGGCAAAGGTCAGCCCCTGCCGCATGATTTCCGATCGCTCTTCGATGACGTATTGTTCGAGCAGGCTCATCAGGAAATTGAGTTCGTTGGGGGGGCGTTTCCAGTTCTCGCTGCTCAGGCAATACAGCGTGAGTTGCCCCAGCCCCAGCCGGGCGCACTCTTCGACGATGACACGCACGCTCTTGACACCCCGGCGGTGGCCCTCGATGCGCGGCAACCCGCGTTGCTGCGCCCACCGCCCGTTGCCGTCCATGATGACCGCCACGTGCCGCGGCAATTTGTCGCGCATCAGCCCTTCGGCTTGCAGTGCGTCGTTCGAATACTGGGCGACAAGTGACACGGCGGCGAGCTTTCCGCAGGACAAGGTCTGGTTTGCGAATGTTGGCCCCGGCGCCGCGCCGGCCCCAGGGGGCGAGGCCGGCCCTTGTTTTGAACGGCGCAAGGTGCACCGACCGGCTGCTGCGATACGATGTTGCGGCTCACCCACCGGTACGCTGCATGGCGATGTTATACACGATGCCCACGCGAATGGCACGCCGGCCCCGCCCCGATTTGCAGTTGCGCGCCGCAGATCGCCCGCCCGGGTGCAAGGTCATTGCATGCTGGTTTCGTGCGCTCGGATCTCTGTAATCAATTCGCGAACCCGCGTTGCCAGCGGAGCATACTGTTTGCAGGCGTTGTGAAAAATCTGATGGTTTTCGACCATGGCTGCTCGCGGCGAAGGTTGCGTCGTCGTCTTGTTCAATTCGACGAGCGCTGGCTCGAGGTCATCCTTGAGCAGGTCGAGCAGTTGCTGCGCGGCGGCGCCCAGCTCGCCCGCCAATTGCATCAGCCGCTGGCGATCGTGCTCGCGCTCTTCGGCGGTCAGCGTGCGGGCGCTCGCGGGGGCTGCGGCCGGGTCGCTTGCCGCTTCGGACACCAGCCGACCGAACGGGTTCTTCGCGCGCTTGGCATCGGCAATGAGGGTTTGACATTTTTCCAGCCCCACCCGGGCCTTTTCAAAATTCGGACGGAGTTCGAGCGCCTTGCGAAAATTCGCCAGTGCCTGCTGGACGTTGTTCATTTCAAGGTAAACCGTGCCCAGGTTCTGATATGCCTCGGCCAGTTTGGGGTCGAGGCGTATCGCCTCGCGATACGCCGGAATTGCCAGCGCCCATTGTTTTGAGCGGCGATAGGCGAAACCCAGATTATAGTACGCCTCGCTCGACCGGCGGTCGAATTGAATGCCCCGCCGCAGCGCATCGACCGCCTTGGTATAGTCGCCCATGCGATTGTACACCGCCCCCAGGTTGATCAGCGCCGTGGCTCGCTTCGGGTCGAGGCGGGTCGTTTGCTGCAAATGCCTGACGGCCGACTCGAACGCGCCCAGCATGAAATGGGCCATCGCCAGTTCTTCATGCATATCGGCGTCGTCGGGGTTGAGCAGCAAAGCTTCTTCAAACGCCACGGCCGCCGGCTGATACTGGCCTTCGCGCAACAGCGTTCGGGCCTTTTCGCGGCGGGCAGAGAAATCGGCGTTTTCGGTCATGAAGGCCTGGTCAACTCAAAGCGATCAGCTTGCTGCGGGGCGTTTCAATGAATTGCACCTTGCCTTCGCGGGCCAGCCACCCCACACCTTGCATCACCACGTCGCGCGGAGCGTCAATTTCCTTGATCAGGCGGTTCATGCTGACCGGGCCACTGGCTTCGAGATGATGCCAAATGATTCCTGCGACCGCGCCGATGTGGGCAATCTCTTCGATCCGCATCTCGGTGACCATGTTTGCGACTCCTTTCCGGCTCGGCACTGTGGTGCAGGCCGAACAACTCTTCGCGTGACAGGTTCAGTACAAGATCGCGCCGTCTTGGCACGGCAACACACAAAGCCGACAGGCGGTTTCGTCGGGGCCTGACCGTTCAGCAGTTGGCGGCCAGACCCAGCCCGCTTGACACCGGGGGAGCGAACCTCAAACATTTTGTCGCGCCGGCCAGCCGAGGTCGCCCGTCGGCGCGCGCACCGCATCGTTCGAAATTATAGACGACCGTCATCCCGATGGGCAAGCACGACCGATGGACCGACGCCAGGGGCGGCCCCGAATGGCGGCAGGACGTTGCCCCGGGTTGATGCGCAGTGAACCACAATCGGCGGGCGTTCGCCGTGGC
>JAJXXL010000141.1 GCA_021781115.1 Planctomycetota bacterium | reverse complement strand
ATTTGTGGCATATGACTTTCTCTTGATCCCGAAATGGAATTGTCGTCATTCTGAACGCCGCACGATTCCCCCGTCAGCAGCCAACGGAGCATCGTTCGGCAAACCGAACCTGGGGCAACCCCCTCAGAGCGATTGCCGGATTACAATTTATATGGTTTAACCATTCAATCATCGGCGCCTGGCGCGGCGGTTGCACGCGCCGCCGGGACTTTTTGCGACACACAGCGGCCTGCGCCCCCCGGCGAACGGCAGAAAAGATAACACACACACCAACCTTTTACCAGTTCTCTCGCCCGTGCGGCAGAGGAAAGCTACGGCGACGATGCCCTTAAGCCACGATTCTCCGATTGCCCCCCCCCCTGCTATCCCGCCCCACTGGGGCCGCGTCTTGGCCGAAGCGGTTCGCGATCCCGATGAATTGCTTGACTTGTTGCAATTGCCCGACGAATATCGCGAACCAGCCCGGCGGGCGGCGCGGTTGTTTCCGCTGTTGGCGCCGCGCGGATACGTCGAAAGAATGCAGCCGGGTAACGCACGCGACCCCCTACTTTTGCAAGTCTTGCCACTGGGTTGCGAGGAAAAGCCCGTCGCCGGATATTCCTCTGACCCCGTTGGCGACACCGATGCCCGACACGCGCCCGGGCTCTTGCAAAAATACGCCGGGCGGGCGTTGCTCATTGCCACCGGGGCCTGCGCTGTGCATTGCCGTTACTGCTTTCGGCGGCACTACCCTTACGGCGAAGAACCGCGCCGGCTTGAAGATTGGGCCCCGGCGCTTGCCGCACTTGCCGCCGATCCATCGCTGCACGAAGTAATCCTCAGTGGGGGCGACCCCCTGATGCTCACCGACGCGCGGTTGGCCGACTTGTGCGGCGCGCTCGAACAAATCCCGCATTTACGGCGGATTCGCGTGCATTCGCGATTGCCAATCGTGCTGCCTGAGCGCGTGACGGCGAGGCTCTTGCAAATCTTCCGTTCCAGCCGGCTCACCGCGGTCATGGTCGTACACGCCAACCACCCGAGGGAACTCGGCGGGTGCTGTGCGGCAGCGCTGCGCCGGCTGGTTCAATCGGGCCTGACGGTGTTGAATCAGGCAGTGCTGCTCCGCGGGGTGAACGATTCGACCGACGTATTGGCCGACCTGTGCGAAGGACTGATCGACCTGGGCGTCATTCCGTACTACCTGCACCAGCTCGACCGCGTCGCCGGCGCGGCGCATTTCGAAGTCTCTGAGGAAGCGGGCCGCCAATTCGTGGCTGAGCTGCAAACCCGTCTACCCGGTTACGCGGTGCCGAAATACGTCCGCGAAATTCCCGGTGCATTGCACAAAACGCCGCTTTAAACCGATGGCGCCGTGCACCGCACTCAAATCGAGCATTCATCATGTCGGCACTCCCGTCGATCTTAGCGGTAACATTCGTGCTGGCTTGTGCCACCGCTGGCGCCGACGACGAGCGGCCAGCGGCCCCACCGCGAGATCCCTTCAGCCCGGCCGAGCGCACTGCGCTGCGCGACCGGTTCGAGCGCGACGCGGCCCAACTCACGCGGCAGATCACAGCGCAGCCGCTGGAGGTCGAACTGTATTCGCGGCGGGGCGACGCTCATTTCTTTCGCGGCGATTTTGCGGCGGCAGTCGCCGATTACGAAAAAATGGTCGACCTCGACCCGCGCACCGCCAATTCGCACTGGCGGCGGGGAATTGCGTGGTTTTACCAGGGCAACTACAAAAGCGCTGCGCACCAATTTGAGATATACCACACGTTCGACGACGTCGATCGCGAAAACGGCATCTGGCGGTACCTGTCGCAGGTGAAATCGCTGGGCGTCGAGCCGGCTCGCGCTGCAATGCTGAAATACAAAAAAGATGACCGTGAACCATTCCGTGATGTGTACCGCCTGTTCGCAGCCGAAACAACCTCCGAGCAGATTTTATCGCGCATCGCCGCAACCGACGCAAGCCGTGAGGAAAAGAACCGGCGGCTGTTCTATGCGCATCTGTATGTGGGACTGAACGACGTCATCATGAACCGGCCGGCAGACGCCCGCAAAAATTTGCGACTCGCCGTGACCAACCCGTGGGCCGAGCCGGCGGGGTACGGGCCGGCTTTCATGTGGCATGTCGCGCGATTGCAGTACGAACTGCTCGATGCGCCGCCAAAACTCCGGCCGGACGCTGAACCCAAATAGGCGGTGCGCTACGACCGGCGCCCGGCTCAGTGCATGGGGTGCTTTTGAAAGAAGGCCCACATCAGGTCGTTGGCAGAGATGTCTTCATTTGTGGTGCCCAGAAACCCGATGTTGAGGTTGCCCCCCGGCCAAGTATGACCGCCGCCTTTGATCGTGAACAGAACCACTTCGGCACCATCTTTGCCCGGCGGATACGTGGTGCGCGTGACCGTCGAACCATCGTCGGTCTTGTCGGGCAGTTCGGTAACAGTCGGCAGATCGGGGCAACCGTCGGCCCGTCGCCAAGCCGCCACCGATTGCTCGACCGACTGAAATCTCAAACCAAAAGTTTTGGTGCCGCGGCCACCGGCGTAGGGCACAAAGTCATCGGAAGTTCCATGAAAATGCAGCACCGACACTGGCCGCTGGGGGTGGCACTCAGCCTGGCTCATCCCGCCAGCCACGGGCGCAATCGCCGCGATTCGCCCCGACAGCTCAGACGCGAGGCGATAGCAGAACATGCCGCCGTTTGATATTCCCGTGGCGAACACCCGCTTGGGATCAATTGCCGCAACAAGTGCCAAATCGTCGAGTACACTGCTCACAAACGCCACATCATCGACGCCGTTACGCTGGGCCGGGCCGCAACACGAACCCGCGTTCCAAGTGGGAACCAACCCCGTTCCGTTGGGGTAAACGGCCAGAAACCCGGCCTCATCGGCCTTGGCGTTCAAGCCGGTGAAGTGCATCATCTGCCGGGCGTTCGACGCCGCACCATGAAAGACCAGTACAACCGGCGTCGGTCGAGTGGCGTCGTAGCCGCGGGGAACGTACACACGGTAAGTGCGGTTCGTCTCGGCGATTGTGAGCGACCGGCGGTATTCGCCCGGCGACAACGGCGTCGCCTGGGCCGCCGAACTCGCGAGGACACATAGGACGATCGTCGATGACAACATGATTCGCACGTCTCGCTATTGCGGGAGCAGGGCATCACCCCATTATACCCGCAATCGTAGCCCGCGGCTTCAAGTAAAACAGAGCATCCCCGACGATGCCCGTGAAATCGTCAGCCCGTACGGCGTGCAATCCCCATTGTGCCCCAGGTTCAGGCCGTATCCCAGGAGCGAAAGAACTCATCGGCCTCACGCATGAATTCGAGGTCAAGGGTACGCAGTGTTCCCACCGCTTCGGCCAAGGCGAAACTTACGATTTGCATTCCGCGCAACGCCATCTTCTGGCCGAAT
>JAJXXL010000249.1 GCA_021781115.1 Planctomycetota bacterium | reverse complement strand
GGCGAATTGACGCGCGCTGAATTCCTGTGCATTGCGTCGCTCGCGGGCCCGCATGAGCGCGGCCCGTTGCCCGACCCGCTCGAAACCCTGGTCGCGCGGCGCATGGCCGAAATCGAAAAGAACTGGCCCGCGTGGGACAAAAACCGCGACAACCGGCTCACACCCGACGAATTCGAAACCGCCGGACTGCGCGCCGCGGCGCCCGGCCTCGAACAGACGGCGTTTCGCGATTGGGATCTGATTGGCGACGGCGGGCTGACGCTGGCCGATTGCCGGCCCGTGCTGGAGGCGGCGTATGGAATCAAACGCCTGACGGGCGAGCCGCTGCGGTTGCCCTCGGGGGCGGTGATCGACTGGAACCTGTTTCTCGAAATCGACTACGACGGCAACGACCGGCTCGATTGGGCCGAGTACCAGCGCAATCGCGTCGACGGCAAACAGGCCGAACAAAAGTTCAAGGAAACCGACACCGATCATGACGGCCGCGTGACGTTTGCCGAGTGGAGCCGGGCCCGGCCCATCGACTCGCCTGCGCGGTATTTGCAGATGGACACGAACCTCGACGGCAAACTCGACCGGGGCGAACTGCTGAACACCCCCTGGAAGTGGCAGCTCGAAATGAGCCAATTCGTGCTTCCCGCGTTCGACGACGACGGCGACGAAAAGCTCTCGTTAACCGAATACATGCTGTCGCCGCTGGCGCACCGCCAGGTGCGCTGGCAGGAACCGCGAACCGACGCCGACAACGACGGCGCCTTATCGCCCGAAGAATTCCGTTGGGCCCGGCGGGTCGAAAGCGCGGCGCAGGCGGCAGAGTATTTTCTTCGGTTCGACCGTAACCACGACGGGCGGCTCGACCAGACCGAGTATTTTATGAAAACGCCGCGACGCGATCTGCGCACCGCATTTGCCCGCCGCGATGCAAACAAAGACGGCCGCCTGTCGCTCGACGAGTTCAACCTGGCCAGCGGCGACAAGGCCCCGGCGGCGCGCAACTTTCGCCTGTTTGACCTCGATGGCGACGGCAGCCTGACGTATGACGAGTTTCTGCTCGACCCGGCGAGCGTGCCGCGCGAATTTCGCGGGCCGATTGGCGACCCGATTTATGCGCTGGTCGACCGTCAAATGAACAGCCTGACGCCCCAGTGGAAGGCGAGCGACCGCAATGGCGACGGTGCGCTGACCCGCGACGAATTCGAAAGCGGCGCGATCGGCCGCAGCAGCCCCGAACTGGCGATGCTCGAATGGCAGGAATTCGACCGCAACGGCGACGGCCGCGTGACCGAGGCCGAATGCCGGGCGATGATCGAAGTGGCGTACGGCGTTCGCCGCATGACGGGCGAACCGCTCCGTGAAAAATCGGGGTTCACCGTGACCTCGGGCGTGTTTGATCGCATCGACCGGAATGGCGACGACAGCATTTCGCGGCCCGAGTACGCCGAATTCGCGCACGAACCGCCCGATGTCGCCGAGCAACGGTTTCAGGAATCTGACCGCGACAAAGATGGCGAAATCACGTTTGCCGAATGGTGGGGCACGCCTTCGCGCTGGGTCGACACGGTCAACCGGTTTTTGCCGTTTGACGTCAATTTCGACGGCCAGATCGATCGCGACGAATTGGCGCAGCAGGCGCAGCCGTGGCAACGCGGGTTGGCCCGCACGGCTTTTCCCGCGTTCGATGCCAACCGCGACGGGTTTTTGTCGCTCGCAGAATTCCTTGGCTCGACGCTGCTGTTTCCCGTGGTCGAATGGAATAACGACCGCGACGACCGCGATTTCGATGGGAAGCTGGAATTGTCGGAATTTCACTGGGGTCGGCGCGGCATCGAACTGCGGGGGGTCGAGCGCGAGTTTTTCACGCGGCTTGACGTCAACCAAGACGGCGGCCTTGACCTCGACGAATTTGATTTTCGCGTCAACGCCCGCCGCGCCCCGCGCGAAGTCGTGTTCAAGCGGTTTGATAAAGATCGCAACGGGCGGGTCACGATCGACGAGGCCCTGAAAAACGTGCGCCGCGACCCGCCCCCCAAACACGACCGCGGCTACGAAACCCAACTGGCCCGGGCCGAAGACGCCTTTCGTCAGGCCGATGCCAACCACGACGACGCGCTGACGCTCGACGAATTTGCGACAGAAGAAGCACTGGCCGCGGTCGCCCCAGGCAGTGGCGACAACCGGCCGAAACCGGTCGGCCCCGGCGCCGAAACGGCCGCCGGCGCAGCCTGGCTCGAAGAATGGCGCACGTGGCTGATCGTCGGGTTAAACGTGGTCATCGTGGGCGGGGTGCTGGTTTATATCGTCCGCAAGGCATGACACCGCAGCGGGCCGCAATTGCAGCCTGCTGTCTTGCGTGCCGGATACTGCGGCGCAGCGGTTTTCATTGCGAGGCGCGTGCGCATGGCTGATCAGCAGGCAAAACCCAGACGAACTGCACGAACCGGGTGGGCGGCAGTCGATGTGCTGGCGCTCGTCTGCCTGCTGTTGTTTCTGGGGTCGCTCGCCGCGCCGCTCATTGGCTGGGCGCGCGACGTCGCCCGGCGGCGGCAGTGCGAACACAACCTGAACCGGCTGGGCACGGCCCTGGCGGCGTACCATGCGCAATTCGATCAATTTCCGCCGGCCGCCGTCTGGAGTACATCGGCGACGCAGTCGCTGGCGCTCGACCTTAGCAAGTCGATTGACCGGTTCACCATGGCCAACTGGTGCCAAATGCTGTTGCCATTTGCCGGCGAAGCCAGCCTCGCCGACCAGTTTCACCCCGGGTTGCCGGTTGCCGCAACAGAAAACGCCGCGGCCCGCACCAGCCGCGTGCCCTGGCTGACCTGTCCCGCCGATGACTTCAACCGGGCCGACAACCGCCACGTGTTTCAGGCGGCTGTCGGGGCAGCGCCCGAATTTGCCCGGGGTAATTACGCGATCAATGGCGGGTCGCACTGCTTCAAGACCGACCCCGGCTCGACCGCAACGCCCGCGGCCGATCGGGTTCATGTAGAAATCGATCGCGAACATCGGCAATTTCGGTTTTGGGGCAACGGCATTGCGGGGTTCAATCGTTCGTTTTCGCTGGGCGAATTTCAAAATGGTGCGGCGACGCTGGTCGCCATTGAGGAAATTCGCGCGGGCATTCACCCGGCCGACCCGCGCGGCTGCTGGGCGCAGGGCCAGGTGGGGGCCAGTGTGACTTGGTCGCATGGCGTCAATGGCGACGATTTCGGTCCCAACAATCTCAACGATCGTTCTGACGATATTTTGGGCTGCCGCAACCTGCATGAAATTGTCGGGCCCGAAAAGCTGGCTGCCGAAGCGATGCCCTGTGTCTGGTATGTCGACAAGAATCAGAATGCCACGGCCCGCAGCCGCCATGAGGGGGGCGTGAACGTGATGTTCGTCAGCGGCAGCGTGCGGTTCATTTCTGACGGAATTGACCCCGGGGTGTGGCACGTCATGCACTCGCGCGAAACGCCGGCAGCGATTCTTGGCACTGAGTTTGACGACCGGCTGACGCCCGAAAATGAATTGCGCGAAGCGCCGCAGCCGGTTGCCCGGCCAGCGGGTGAACCTGCGCGTTCAGAGCCGTTCACGAATTCGGCGGGAATTGAGTTTGCCCTCATTCCTGCGGGCACCTTTACGATGGGCCTGCCCGACGACGGGGCCGACCGCGACCTGCCGACCGAATCGCCTGCGCACCGTGTGAACCTGACACGCCCGTACTGGCTGGGCCGATTCGAGGTAACGCAATCGCAATACGAATTCGTCGTGGGCCAGCGCCCCGCATTTCATCGCGCCAGCGCGGGTGCGCCGGGTGATACGGGGCAATTTCCCGTCGAGCAGGTCACCTGGTCCGACGCGCTGGCCTTTTGCGACCGCCTTTCCGAATTGCCCGCCGAACGTGCGGCGGGTCGAACATACCGCCTGCCCAGCGAGGCCGAGTGGGAGCGCGCCTGCCGGGCTGGGTCAGAAGAACCATATGCCTGGCGGCATGCTCGCCCGACCGGAGATGCCACGGGCGAGACGGCGGGCATGACCCCGGCGCTGCCCGTTCGGGCCGTGGGCAGCTATCCGCCGAATGCGTATGGCCTTTTCGATATGCGGGGGAATGTCTGGGAATGGTGCGCCGACTGGTTCGACCGCGATTATTACAGCCGCTCGCCACTGATCGACCCGCGCGGCCCGGCACGCGGGGTCATTAAAGTGGTGCGCGGGGGCGATTGGGTGTATGTGGGCGAGGGGTGCCACATCAACTACCCAATGACCGCCCCCTGGATGAAATGCCGCTTCATCGGGTTTCGGGTGGTCTGCGACGGCTTGGGCGAATGAACCGGCGCCTGCTTGCGAAAGCGAGCGAGCAATTGGATCTCAGCGTGCAGCGCCCAAGTCATCGTCGGCACGCATTGGCGTGGCAACGTCGTATTCGCTCGCCTACAATCGCGGTGAAGGCAATCGGGGTGTCGTCACGCGGGGTGTCGGCGTTTCCGACGCTGTTCCGCGGCCCTGTCTCGACAACTCAGAGCGATTGTGCGGTTTCGTTGTAAAGGTCACTGTTGACGTACCGGCATGTATGAAGTCGAACTGAAATTTCGCATGACAAACGAGCGGGCGTTGCGGGCGCGGGCGACTGCGCTCGGTGCCGAGCCTGTCGATGCGGTCGGGCAATGCGATTTGTACTTCAATCATCCGCAGCGCGATTTTGCTCAAACCGACGAGGCCCTGCGAATTCGCTCGGTCGGTGCGAAGAATTTTGTGACCTACAAAGGGCCACGCGTCGACCCCCACACCAAAACCCGCCGCGAAATCGAGGTCGGCGTTGCCGATAGCGGCGCGGCGGCTGCGGCGCTGCGTGAACTCTACGAGCGGCTGGGTTTCCGGGCTGTGCGTGAAGTGCGAAAACAGCGGCAAACCTTTTCGCTGGGCTGGCAGGGCCGCGAGTTCCTGCTGGCATTCGACCAGGTCGAAGGGCTGGGGGCGTTTGTGGAAATTGAAACGCTGTCTGACGAGGCCGGTCGCCCGGCAGCGATCGAGGCGGTTTTGACTCTCGCCGCCGCGCTCGACCTGCACGAGCCAGAGCATCGTTCGTACCTGAGTCTGCTTGAGGGGCAGGGCCGTCGCCCGCCGCCGACCGGGGGCCGGCCGGCCGGCAACTGAAGTACTTGGCGGCGATCTGCCGCGACCTGGCGGTTTTTTCCAAAGTTTCTCTTGTGAAAAGCCGAACGACTCTTATACTGATACTTTGTATAGTATCCAGAGGATTCTGCGGGCGGGTATGCTGCAATACAGGCGGTAGCAGCCTCGCCGAATCGGGCGTACTGCAACCCGGTGCCAGGGTTGTGGTTCGCACGCACAACTCGGGCCGACTCCTGGTACCGGGCTGCGGTCGCGGCGGCTCACGAAAATGGCGTTCACATCAACCGAACAGTTTTCATTCATTGAATTCAGGGGAGACTCGCATGACCTCCAAGGTGAAGCCGGTCAAGGGGGCGAAGCCGGCCGAAAACTCTGCCGAACAGAAGATTCTTGAAAACGCGCTGGGGCAAATCGAAAAGACGTTCGGCCGCGGCGCGATCATGAAGTTGTCGCACAAAGCGGGCGACAAGATTCCGGGCATACCGACGGGGTCGTTGTCGCTGGATCTCGCCATGGGCGGGCAGGGGTTTCCGCGCGGGCGAATCATTGAGTTGTTCGGCCCCGAATCGAGCGGCAAGACGACGCTGGCCCTGCACGTGATTGCCAACGCGCAGCGGCTGGGGGGCATCGCCGCGTTTATCGATGCCGAGCACGCCCTGGACCCGGCGTGGGCCAAACGTCTGGGCGTCGATCTGGAGGATTTGCTGGTCAGCCAGCCTTCGTATGGCGAAGAAGCCCTGCAAATCGCCGAAATGCTCATCAAATCGAACGCGGTCGATTGCATTGTCGTCGACTCGGTGGCTGCCCTGGTTCCCAAGGCCGAACTCGACGGCGACATTGGCGACACCCACGTCGGGCTGCAGGCCCGCATGATGAGCCAGGCGATGCGCAAGCTGACCGGCGCGATTGCGAAGTCGAAGACCTGCGTGATTTTCATCAACCAGATTCGCGAAAAGATCGGCGTCATGTTCGGCAGCCCCGAAACGACGCCCGGCGGCCGGGCGCTCAAGTTTTACAGCTCCTGCCGCATTGATGTGCGCAAGCTCAGCACGCTCAAAGAAGGCGAAACCATGACCGGCATTCGCATGAAGGTCAAGGTGGTCAAGAACAAGGTCGCCCCGCCGTTTCGCGGCACCGAATTCGACATGCTCACTGACGGCGGCATCAGCCTCGAGGGCGACGTGATCGACATGGCGATTGAAGACAAGATCCTCGATCGCAGCGGCACATGGCTCAGCTTCGGCGACGTCAAAATGGGGCAGGGCCGCGAAAAGGCCCGCGTGTTTCTCAAGGAAAATCCGAAGGTGCTTGAAGAACTGGCGGCCCGGGTCGTTGCCCGGCGGTCTGGCCCTGGCGCAACGGTGGCCCACGAAAATGGCCAACCATCTGAAAATGGCGAAGCGGGCGACTGAATCGCCCGCCCCTTCGGCGATTGAGAGCGAACTCATGATTTCTGAACCGATTCGCGCAGGGCGCGGTGTTCCAATTCGCGCAGGGCGCGGTGTTCTGATTCGCGCAGGGCGCGGTGTTCTGATTCGCGCAGGGCGCGGTGTTGGGCGGGCGTGTTTGCTGGCGACAACCCTTCTGGCCAGCCTGAGCGCCGCGTGGCCCGCTGCTGCCGATGACCCCAGCGGCCTCGCCACCGCGGCGGCCATTGAAAATACGTTCATTAAAGCGATTGAGCAGGCCGAGCCCTCAGTTGTCAGCATTGCCCGCGACAAGCCGGGGCGGCGGCTGGTTAAAGACGACGACCTGTTTCGCCATGCCGACCCTGAACTGCCCACGATCGACAGCCCCGAGTACATTCCCACCGAATTCGGCGCGGGGGTGATTGTGCGTGACGACGGGCTGATTCTTACGAATTACCACCTCGTTCGCGGGGCGGCGATCGACGGCAAGACCGCGCCGAGCGACCAGGTGTTGTACGTGCGGCTGTTTGATCGCCGCGGGTTTCATGCCAGGATTTTCGCCGCCGACCCGCGCAGCGATCTGGCGATCCTGAAGATTGAAGCCCCGCGGCTCAAACCGATCAAATTCGGCAACGCGACCAACCTGCGCAAGGGGCAACTCGTGCTGGGGCTGGGCAACCCGTATGCCATTGCGCGCGATGGTTCGCCGAGCGCCAGTTGGGGCATGATCAGCAATATCTCACGGTACGCCGGGGCCGAGCCGGGCGCCCGCGACGAAGAGTCGCTCAAAAATGAATCGGTGCACCACCTGGGGACACTGCTGCAAGTTGATACGCGCTTGAACCTGGGGACGAGCGGCGGAGCGCTGCTGAACCTGCGGGGCGAAATGATCGGGCTGACGACGTCGCTCGCCGCCATTGTGGGCTATGAAAAATCCGCCGGGTTCGCGGTTCCGTGCGACGAGGCGTTCATGCGGGTCATCAAGACCCTGATGGAGGGGTACGAGGTCGAATACGGGTTTCTGGGGGTGACCCCCCGCGATCTCGATGGCGACAAAATCCGTTCGCTGGCTGATCGCATTGGCCAGTACGGCGCTGCGCGCGTGGCGACGGTCATTCCCAATTCGCCGGCGGCGCAGGGGCGGATGCGGCCCGACGACATCGTCGTGTCGGTCAATGGCCGGCCGGTGCTGTCGCGGTCAGACCTGATGCGCGAAGTGGGGCTGCTGGCGCCGGGCGCCAAGGCCCGCATCGTCGTGTGGCGCGAAGCCGAGGCCGCCGAACTGGCGCTGACCGTCATCGTGGGCAAATGGCCGGTCAAGGACGACGAAGGCATCGTCGCCAGCCGGCGGAGGTATGCGGCCTGGCGCGGGCTGGTCGTCGACTTTTCGACCGCGCGATTCCGGTTTTTGCCCACCCATAATCTGAACCCGACGCTCGTCGCCAGCGTGCTGGCGCTGGAGGTCGAACCGCAGGGCGCCGCCGCCGAAGCCGGCCTGCAGCCCGGTGATTTCATCACCCGCGTCGGCGATACTCCGGTGCAAACGCCGCAGCAGTTTTACGACGCGGTCAAGAAATTGACAGGCCCCGTCAAGCTGTCGGTGGCCGTGCTGTCGCCCCCACTGATGGCTTTTCCGGGCGAAAAGGAAATTGTTGTCAAGGCGCCCTGACCGGCTCGCTGGCCAGACCGGGGCTTCATGCTCTATCATGCGGCAGACGCTGGCCCCCCCGTTTCCTCAAGCTAAAAGCCTGTTTGCCGCCTCATGAAGACCGACGAATTGCGTGAACGCTTCCTGGTATTCTTCGAATCGAAGGGTTGCGTTCGCCGCCCCAGCGATGTGCTCGTGCCGCACGGCGACCCAACCGTGCTATTCACGCCCGCGGGCATGAACCAGTTCAAAAATCAGTTTCTGGGCATCGGCCCGCTCGAATTCACGCGTGCGGCGACCTGCCAGAAATGCCTGCGCACCGGCGACATCGAAAACGTGGGCAACACGGCCTACCACCATACGTTTTTTGAGATGCTCGGGAATTTCTCGTTTGGCGATTATTTCAAGCGAGAGGCGATTCACTGGGCCTGGGAATTTCTCACCGGGCGCGGCTGGCTGAACCTGGCGCCCGACAGGTTGACCGTGACCGTCTACCTTGACGACGATGAAGCCTGGTCGATCTGGCGGAATGAAATCGGCCTGGCCGCCGACTGCATCCGCCGCGAAGGCGAGCAGGAAAACTTCTGGCCGGCGAGCGCGCCGAGCCAGGGGCCCGACGGCGTGTGCGGCCCGTGCAGCGAAATCTACTACCACCCGCCGGGGGGGCGCGGTTCGGTCGAAATCTGGAACCTGGTGTTCACGCAATTCAACCGGGTGGGGCCGCCCCCTGACAACCTGCACCCGTTGCCGAAAAAGAATATCGACACGGGCATGGGGCTCGAACGCACCGCCGCCGTGTTGCAGGGGTTCGAAAGCAATTTTGAAAACGACCGGCTCAAACCGTTATGCCTGGCCGCGGCCGCTGCGGTCGGTGTGAAATACGACTTTGCGGCCCCGCAAGGCCGCCCGATCCGCCGGATTGCCGACCATATTCGTGCGGTCACGTTTTGCGTTCATGAAAATGTCGTACCCGGCCCCGAAAAGCAAAGTTATGTGGTGCGCCAACTGCTGCGGCGGGCGGTGCTCGAAGGCTTTCTGCTGGGGCGGCGCGAACCGTTTTTGCATACGCTCGTACCGGCTGTTGCCGGCGTGATGCGGGCGGCCTACCCCGATCTGTCGGAAACCGTCGATCGCACGCGGCTCGTCATTCGCGCCGAAGAAGAGTCGTTTCTGGGTACGGTCGACCGCGGGCTGCGCACGCTCGACAAGCAAATCGAGCAGGCCCGCATTGCCGGGGCGGGGGTCATTTCGGGCAAATCGGCGTTCGACCTGCATACGCAGGATGGTTTTCTGATCGAGCTGACCGAGGCCCTTGCGGCGCACAACAACCTGCGGGTCGACCGCGTCGCATTTAACCGGCTGATGGACGAACACCGTGGCATCAGCGGGTCGCGGGCGTTCGCTGATTCGGTCATGAAAGCCGGGCCGATTGATGTGCTTCGCGAAGCCGCCGCGCCGACCGAGTTCCTGGGCTATGACACGCTCGAATCGACGGGTACGATTGTGGGGCTCATTGCCGAAGGCGTGCTCGTCGACGCGGTTCGCGAGGTCGGCCACGAGCAACCGATTCAGGTCATTCTGAACCGCAGCCCGTTTTACGGCGAGGCCGGCGGGCAGGTGGGCGATACCGGCGTGCTCACCGGGCCCGATTGTGAATTTGCCGTGCAAGACACGCAGCGTTCGGGCGGGTTCATTTTGCACGTGGGGCATTTGCGGCGCGGTTCGATCGCCCTGGGCATGCCGCTCGCGGCGCGGGTCGACGCCGAACGCCGTGCGGGCATTCGCCGGGCGCATTCCGCCACGCACTTGTTGCACCACGCCTTGCAGAAGCACCTGGGGGGCCACGCCACGCAGCGCGGTTCGCGGGTCGATTGCGACTGGTTGCGGTTCGACTTCACACAGCCGGGGGCCATTCCGCCGAAAACGCTGCACACGATTGAAGAGGAAGTCAATGCCCGCATTATTGCCGGCGCCAATGTATCTGCGACGGTGATGGACCTCGACGAGGCGCGGCGTTCGGGCGCCACGGCGCTGTTCGGCGAGAAATACCCCGATCGCGTTCGCGTGGTGAGCATGGGCGATTTCAGCCGCGAATTGTGTGGCGGCACGCACCTCGAAAACACGAGCCAGGTCGGCTTGTGTCAACTGATCAGCGAAGAATCGGTCGCCGCCGGCACCCGCCGAATTGTCGCGCTCACCGGGCGGCAGGCGCTGGCCCGCGTTCGTGAAAACGAGGCGTTGCTCGCCGAGCTGGCACAAATGGTCAAGGCGCCGCGCGTCGCTGACCTGCCGAATCGCGTGGGGGGGCTGGTCGAGGAAAACCGCGCGCTCAAACGCGATTTGGCTCGCCAAAGCGAAGCCTCGGCGGCCGGGGCGGTCGACCAGTTGCTGGCCGCGGCTGTTGAGATTCACGGGGTTCGCGTGGTGACGCATCTGGCCGACGGCTGGTCTGCCGATGCCATGCGCGCGCAGGTCGATCAGCTCCGCCGCCAGGCGGCGCCGCTGGCGGTCATGTTCGGCTCGCATGCCGACGACAAGGTTCTGCTGATCGCCGCGCTGAGCGGTGACCTTGTCGAACGTGGCCTGAACGCCGTCGAATGGGTAAAAGTTGCGGCCAAGCTTGTGGGCGGGGGGGGCGGCGGCCGGGCCGACCTGGCGCAGGCGGGCGGCAAAAATGCGGCGCAATTGCCACAGGCGCTGGCGGCTGCGATCGAGTTTATGCGCGGCCGGCTTTCAACAGCATCGCCCGGCTCGGGGTGAGATTTGTGCGCGCCGACCGCGGCCGCCAGGAATCTGGCCGGAAGCCAGTTTTTCGGAACTGGCGATCCTTGATTATTCGCATCTGACCGGTCATGATGTACAGAAGTGCTTTAATGCATTCCGAGTCCCATGCGCGCAGGAAGCACGGGATCCGGGTCGGTGCAGGTGGTTGGGGAATGCGGTCTGGCGTTTCCGCACGATTTTAAGGTTCTTGTTGCAGTTCCGGCCGCGTATCTGGCGGCGATGAAGATGGGTAATTGCGGCTCACGTGCGCGGCAGAATGCTGCCCGTCGAGCGTGTCCGTTGACGACCGAATCTGGAGGCGGAGTTCCATGGAAAGCAGTCAGAAAAAACTGAATCGCGTTCGCAAGCCGCGCGTGCACATCACCTACGACGTCGAGACCGAAGGCGCGGTTGTGGCGAAGGAGCTGCCGTTTGTCATGGGCGTGTTGGGCGACTTTTCGGGCAACCCGACCGAACCGCTCAAGCCGCTCAAAGATCGCAAATTTGTGCAGATCGACCGCGACAACATCAACGACGTCATGAAACGCATGACGCCGGGGTTGAATATGAAGGTGAAGAACACGCTTAAGGGCGATGGCAGTGAAATCGGCGTGCAACTCAAGTTTGAGAAGATGGAGGATTTTGAACCGGCCAACGTGGCCCGGCAGGTCGAGCCGCTGCGAAAGCTGCTGGATACGCGCGATAAACTGCGCGACCTGCTGACCAAGGTCGACCGCTCTGAAGATCTTGAAAGCGTGCTGGAAGGCATTCTGAAAAACACCGACGAATTGAAGAAAATGGCCGCGGATCTGGGCGTGCAACCCCCCGGGGGAGAGGAAGGTTGATTCATGAGTACTGACAAACAGCAAGATTCTCAAGCGGCCCAAACCGGCGCTGAGGCGACGAGCCTGTTAGACGCTGCCATCAGTGCCACCCGGCAGACCGAGCGCTCGCGCGCTGCCGAGCTTCTGAAAACGCTCACCGAAGAAGCGCTCAAGGGCACCGTCACGTGGGACAAAGACGTCACGCGGACGATCAAGCAGGGCATCCAGGCGATTGACGAAGTGCTGACCGGCCAATTGAATGCCGTGATGCATCACCCCGACTTTCAAAAACTCGAGGGAACGTGGCGCGGGTTGCACTACTTGGTGATGAACAGCGAAACCAGTACTTCGCTGAAAATCAAGGTACTGAACGTTTCCAAGCGCGATTTGTTCAAGGATGTCGACAAGGCCGTCGAATTCGACCAGAGCCAGATTTTCAAGAAGCTGTATGAAAATGAGTTTGGCACGCCCGGCGGCGAGCCGTACGGCGCACTCGTCGGCGACTACGAATTCACCAACCACCCTGAAGACATCAGCTTGCTCGAAAAAATGTCAAACGTGGCTGCCGCCGCGTTTTGCCCGTTTTTGTCGGCGGCCGACCCGAGTTTGTTCGGGTTCGATTCGTTCAGCGAGTTGTCGAAGCCTCGCGACCTGGCAAAGATCTTCGATAGCGTGGAATACACCAAGTGGAAGTCGTATCGCGAGTCTGACGATTCGCGGTTTGTCACGTTGGCCATGCCCCGCGTTTTGTCGCGGTTGCCCTATGGCTCCAACACGAAACCGATTGAAGAATTCGACTACGAAGAGGTCGAACTCGACGCATCGGGCAAATCGAAACCGGTGCCGCATGAAGGATATTGCTGGATGAACGCCGCCTACGTGCTGGGCACCCGCCTGACCGACGCCTTCGCCAAATATGGCTTTTGCACAGCGATTCGCGGGGCCGAAGGCGGGGGTAAGGTCGAAGGGCTGCCCGCGCACATTTTTACCAGCGATGACGGCGATTCGGATCTCAAATGCCCGACCGAAATTGGCATTACCGACCGTCGCGAAAAGGAACTCAGCGACTTGGGCTTTCTGCCGCTCGTGCATTACAAAAACACAGATTACTCGGTGTTTTTCGGGGCGCAATCGACCCAGAAGGCGAAAAAGTACGACCGTCCCGAGGCGACGGCCAACGCGGCGATATCGGCTCGGCTGCCATACCTGATGGCCACGTCGCGATTCGCGCATTACCTCAAGGTGATTGCCCGCGACAAGATCGGTTCATTCATGGAACGCGAGGACTGCCAGGCATTTCTGCAGCGCTGGATCATGAACTACGTCAGCGCCGACGAAAAGCCCAGCGCCGAAACCAAAGCCCGGTACCCGCTGCGCGAAGCCCAGATCCAGGTCGATGAAATTCCCGGCCAGCCCGGTTCGTACAATGCCGTGGCCCACCTGCGGCCCTGGTTGCAAATGGAGGAATTGACGACATCGCTGCGGCTGGTCGCGAAAATTCCGAAAATCGGAGGATGATTGGCAGCGAAGCGATGATTTGATGGTTCTCGTCAAATTGCCCGTCGCGCCATTTTTCAGGTAATACTTGGGGGCCGATTCATGAACGCCGGGTTCACCGCGAACCATGTCGCGCGGGCGGTGCCCACTTCAACCGGGGTGGGTGGCGGCGCTGCGACGGTGCACTCTCCTGCGGCCAGTTCGTGGCTGCTGGACGCTGTTCTGTCGGCGTCTGGCGGGGCCGTGTCGTCGGCTGGCACGCGAGACTCGACTCGGCTGGAGCGGTTTCTGGATGAACGCAACCCGCTGCAAGCCATCGCGATCTGGCTGGCGGGCCGCACACCCGCGACGGGGCGGCAACTGCTGCAACTGCTGGCGCTTGACCTGGCCCAGATTGACGACTTACTGACGGCCCAGATCAACGCGATTCTCCATCAGCCGCAGTTTCAAAGGCTCGAAAGCGCCTGGCGCGGGCTGCGGTTTTTAGTCGATCAGGCCCGCGACGGCGCGAATGTGAAAATTCGCGTGTTGAATGTCGCGTGGAAGGAACTGGCCCGCGATTTTGAGCGCGCCAGCGAATTCGATCAGAGCTCGTTGTTCAAGAAAG
>JAJXXL010000258.1 GCA_021781115.1 Planctomycetota bacterium | reverse complement strand
TGTCGCCAGGTTGGCGCCGAATACCTGGGGCGTTGCCCCCGGCTGAAAATGTTTTGCCCTGACAGGGCGATCAAACGGAATGCGACGTTCAATCATCACCGAACACCGAACACCGAACACCGAACACCGAACTCTGCTTCCCCGTTGGAGACGAAATGATGTCCTCGAAAAATCTTGAAACCCCTGCGATCACCCGCAACCGCCTGCGGCGGGTTGATCGCCGCCGGGCGTCATCGACATCGCGTGTCTCTCGCCGCCGTGGTTCGACGCTGATTGTCGTCATCGGCCTGCTTGGGCTGCTGGCCCTCTTGGGGGTGACGTTCTTCACGTTCGCTTCGCAGGAAAACCGCAGCGCGCAATATTTCGCCGACTCGGCCAAGCTGAAAGAGGCCGACGCCTCGATCGACCCGTTGTTCGACTGGGCCCTGCAGCAACTGGTTGAAGGCGCCAATGCGTCGCTGGTGCACAGCGCCCTGAACACGACCGCCGCGTTGCAGGGGGCGGCGACGTTTCGCCCCGAATTCTTCGGGCGGCACTCGCTGTTGGGAAACCTGCGCGGCGCGTATTCGCAAATTCCCGGTCTGACGAACGTCGGCGGCACAAATGTGTACGGTGCGCTGGTGCTCGGTCCGCCGCACAGCAGCCCCGGCGTGCAACTGGGCACCGCCGACATCGACACGAACAATGATGGGAAAAACGATACCCGCGTCTATTTCGTCGATCAGGATGGCAACGGCATTCCTGACGTGGCGGGCGCCGGGCAGGATCCGCTCAACATCAATAATTCGCCAGTCGCCACCTCCGGTTCGCCCACCTGGGTGGTCCAGGGGCCGCTGCCTTCGCCCGCCGTCGATTACACCTACCCCGACATCAACAACCTGTTCCTGGCGTACAGCGGCTACGCGCTCGACCCGAACGGCTACCCGTACCCGGTCGTCATTCCCTCATTTCACCGGCCTCAGTACCTGAATACGCAATTCGTCGGGAAAAACTACGTCGGCGGCACGGCGCAATCGACCTACACGGGTGTGTCGTGGGTCGAAGGCTCGCCCGACACATCCTGGCCCACTGACGCCGGCGCCGGTACGAACGTGGGCGCGGTCGCCGGTACCGTGCGGCAGGTGCTCAGGCCGCACCCGAACCATGTCGATCCCTACACCAAAGTGCCACGGTTTCTTTCGGCCCCAGCGTTGAACTCGCTGGGCCAGACCGTGCAGCCGTTTCCGTTTTCGACCAATGGCTCGGGTGGCGCCATTGGGGCAACGCAGGGGGTCTGGTCGTGGAACCGCGGCAACGGCCCGATTACGCCCGCCAGTCTGGCGGTAACCGGTTTGAATACCACGCCCTCGTACGACATCGACAACGACGGCGACGGCGTGCTCGAAGGCGTCTGGCTCGACCTCGATTACCCGGTGCAGCAAACGCCCGACGGGCGGTATTTCATTCCCCTCTTTTCATTTACGGTGTACGACGCCGACGGCCTGATCAACCTCAATGCGGCGGGCAACCTGGCGAACATCACGGCCGAGGTCACGACGGGCGGCAACGCCTACACGTACCAGAATGTCGGCAACCTGGCGACGAATGCGATTCCTTCGACCGCATCGAACCTCGGGCTGACGCCGTCGGAAATCAACCCGTTTTACGCGCTCGACACCGACCCCACGAATTCCGTTTACACCGATTTGGCGAATGGCGGCACGCAACTGCTCCAATATTACCTGTTCATGTACAACTGGAATTCGTCCAACGCGGGCAATGTGTTTGCCAGCCGTCCAGCGCTGGCCAACCTCGACCTGCTTTACCTGCTTTGGGGGCGGCCCGATTTTGTGCTCGACACGAACGCCACGCCCGGCGATCTGCACATTCCCCCGGCCGGTACCTATTACAAGCTCGGCTCGTTGCACGGCGGGCGGTGGGGCGAATTGTCGAACCAGAACGCGGTTTACAATGCCAGTGCAAACACCGGCCTGTACCCTGCCGTGGCCAAGCTGATGGCTGGCGTTCCCGATTCGACGCTGTTCCCGCGACCGGGCATACCGGCATTCGGAACGGCGAGCGGCGGGGCGAGTGGGGCGCCAACCCACAATGTCCCGTCCGAGGCAACTCTGTCGGATAACACCGGCACAGCCAGCGTGTATTACGGCGATTTCGGCGATGACAATTTTGATCGGTACACGGGCCGGATGCTCGACGATGGCGGCAACCCGCTGCACGACGTGGCGATTCCGTATGCCAACCCCTGGTATGGGTTCAACGGGCAGTACGCGGCGTCGAGTCAGGTCAACCACGGGCGCTCGCAAAACCCCGACCCGGTTTCAGGCCTGCTCATCCCCCCGTTCGTGCACCCGCTCGATTTTCGCGGGGGCGGCAGTTATCTGCAAAACGGCAATGCACCCGGCATGACTGCCGTGCTGGCGCAACCGAATACGACCAACCCCAGCGTCTGGCTCCAGTATACGAATTACCAGTCGATGGGGCTTGTCGATACGGCCGTGAACGCCGGGGTGGGCCTTCCCGCCGCCGACGAAGCCGCTTCATACTTTGCGAACGGCCCGGGCGGCGTCATGAACCAGACCCAACTGTACAGCCTGCTCGACGACCCGGCCGAGTCGGTACTCGAACCGTCGCAGTACTCGCAGTCCGACCATGTGTTTGATGTCGACGAAATGCAGGGTTTGTTTCTGAGCGACACCGATTTCAGCAACGTCGGCGCCGCGTCGCGGTTGCGCGACTTGCTGTTGGGGAACTTCAATTACAGCAACCGCCGGGCCCAGATCCGCCAGCGGTTCACCACGATCAGTTTCGACCGCAAGAACTTCGGCGTCGTCCCCAGCCCGAACCGGCCCTGGGAATTCAACGCCGACGTCAACAATGACGGCAAAAACGAATTTCCGCCCGTGTTCGTGCCCAGTGCGGCGAAAGATGCCAACAACACGTTTTCGCTGGGCAACGCCACATTCGCGAACGGCAACGGCTTCACGGTTTACAGCGAGCCGTTTCGGCCCGAGCTGCGCGGCCTGCTGACCGTCGAATCGCGGACTTCCGAAACCCTGCCGTTCGGCACGAACCAGTTGACCCTTCGCCCGCAGCAGAAGCTGAACCTGAACCGGTACCTGACATCGGTGGGTGGCTACCTCGAATACCGGCACCTCACGCCGCACCCCGCCGACCCCGGCACGGCGGTGATCCCGACAATGATTCAGATCATGGGCACCGACGGCTATCCGGGCGTGAAGGGAACCGATGACAACAGCAACGGCATTGTCGACGACCTGGGCGAACTCGGGGCTTCAGGTTCTGACGACCTGACCCCCTCGAACGTCGGCGCCTTCACATCGGCCGCGGTCCAGGAATTCTGGGCCCGCCGCGACCGGCAGATTCTGGCCCGCGACGTTTACGTCTTGCTGTATACTTTGGGGGGCGGG
>JAJXXL010000322.1 GCA_021781115.1 Planctomycetota bacterium | reverse complement strand
GAAGGATGAATACTACGAAAAAGTGCGACAGCAGTTCGAAAAGTTTGAATTGCGAATGGCCGTGCTGCTGGTGTTGGCCGAATCGCCGCAGGAACAGGACCGCGAAAAATTCGCCGTGGGCCTCGATTTTGCTCCGATTGAAGTGCTGTCGGCCTGCGTTGGGGCGCTCGAAAAGCTGCCGCCAGCCAACAATCCAAACGAGTCGATCGAGCTCGTGCGGCTGCTGCGGCGACTGGGCGCTGAGAAATCGGAGTTTCCGCTGCGCGAACGGGTCGTCAAATTGCTCGAGCGGAACACGGGCGAAAAGTTCGACTTTGTGTTTGGAACAGCCGGATATGGTCCGCAACCCGAGGCGATTGCCCGCTGGACTGAATGGGTCCAGCGGAAATATCCCAAGGAAACTGCTTCGCTATTTGGCGGTGGTGCAAGCGATTTGACTGCATTGCAAGACCGCTTGAAAGGCGTGGCTTGGGCCAAAGGTGACGTCGATCGCGGCCACAGGCTGTTTCAGGTTCGAGGTTGCGCTCAATGCCACCAAGGCGGCGGCGGATTAGGCCCCGACCTGGCCGGTTCGGCCGGACGGTTCTCGCGAGAAGACCTGTTTGTCGCGATCGGAATTCCCAACCGCGATGTTTCGCCCCGGTACCAGACGATGTTGATTGAAACCCGCGGCGGCAAAGTGTACACCGGCATGATCGTTTACGAACAGGCCGATGGGCTGCTGCTGCGAAATGGTGCCAATCAGACTTTTCGCATCGAAGCCCTCGATATTGAATCCAAACGCAGCTTGCCCACGTCGCTGATGCCCAGTGGGCTGCTCAAGGATCTCAGCTCAGGCGACTTCGCCGACCTGTATGCCTACCTTAAAAGCTTGAGCCTCCTCACGGCTGAAGCACCCGCCGATGCAACCGACGCGCCTCAGAAAGAGTAACGCATGTCGCCCTCCAGGGAACCACCTTTTCCCGAACCGGCCCGCCAGCGTTCTTTGGCCGTATCGCGCCGAGCAAAGACCAATCCGGATCCGCCGAGCCGCAGGCCGATACGGCGGTGCAACCGGCTGGACGGCAGACACTGGTTGCGGAATTCCATTTCGGTATGGAGCGATATTCGCAAATCGCCCGATGAGGCCCGGCTCAAACACCCGGCCCTGTTTCCGGTGCAACTCGTCGAACGGCTGCTGGAAACCTTTCTGCCGCCCGAAGGCCAACTTGTCCTCGACCCTTTTGCGGGGTCGGGCAGTACGCTCGTCGGTGCGGCCCGCACCGGCGCGAGCGCCGTCGGGCTGGAGCTGTCGCCCGAGTTTCTGAAGCTCGCCCAACAGCGATTGAGCGACCTCACAGCGGGCGCCGCGGTCGAACTGCATCAGGCGTCGGCGTTTGACTTGTCAAAATACGTCGTCAGCGGTACGGTCGACCTGTGCATCACGTCGCCGCCTTATTGGGACATCCTGAACCAGCGCCGCACCGCCGATTCGAAAGCGGTTCGGCACTACGGCAACCTGAAAGACGACCTGGGGACGATCTCCGACTACAATCAGTTTCTCACGGCACTGACCGATGTATTCGCTGGCGTGTTCGCCGTATTGCGGCCCGGCGCGTATTGCTGCATTGTGGTCATGGACTTACGAAAGAAGAACCGGTTCTATCCATTTCACAGCGACTTGGCTGGCCGCCTGACCGACGTGGGGTTCGTCTACGACGACCTGATCATCTGGAATCGGCAAACCGAGTACAACAACCTCCGCCCGCTCGGTTACCCTTCCGTCTTTCGCGTGAACAAGGTGCATGAGTTTATTCTCGTGCTGCAAAAGCCGCGTACTGCGGCCTGAACGAATAGCTGGATGCTGGCGCTTTCTACAGGTCGCACAACCGGCAGACTCGGGCGGCAAATCGCAAATCCATGGGCGGACGGCGACATTTTCTGTGGCCAAATGGCCCTGCCACCCGAACAGGAATTGATAAGTCGGTCCTCTTGTTGCGACGAGGTTCATTGCGCTCAGGAACTCGATGTTTCGGCAGGGAAGCATTCAGTAACTGCACTCCCTGGTACGCCGTCTGATATGGTGTCACTCGACCCGTTGCACGCCGAAAAGCAGAACCGTGCCGCCTTGCGCGTGCTCGATGCGCTCGACCGCTGCGACCAACGGTTGCAGCATCATTACGAAATGAAGCGCTCGCACAAGCGCAACGCCTGCCGAACGCAAATTACCGTCATTGCGCCGATTGGCCGAACCGACGGCGTGCCCGCGGCCGACGCCCGTCGGCTGACCGGGTGGGTGCGAGAGCTGTCGCAGGGGGGGCTGTCGTTCATTCTCGACGAAAAACTTCCTCAGGGGCGAATTCTCGTTGGGATTGGCCCCGATCAGGCACACCCCACGTGGCTCGAAGTCGAAATTGTGCGTGCCCGCGAAGTGCAGGATCATTTCTGGGAATACGGTGGGGCGTTTCGCCGCCGCAGCGAAACCGCGCCACCCGCAACTTGACTGATCGAGAAGTCGTTTCAGTGGGCACGGTTTGAATCGCCACATCGGCTGCCGAGGGCTCAGACGAATTGGTTACTCTGACAGTTGTCGCCCGTCGCGCGGCCAGGACGCTGTAACTCGCCGACCTCCTGTGGGACGGGTTGTATGAGCAGCGGCTTGACCTGGAAACGCCTGGCATTTGATGCCGAGTCAGCGCGCTGGCGGCGGGGCAGTTGCTGGCGGTTGCTGCGACAGCAAAAATGCCAGCAGGTGGTGCAGGTCGGCCTCGGGAATTGCGTCGGCCAAATTCGATGGCATGGGCGAAATGGGCGAAATCTGCGATTCGTCAATTTCGGCTTGGGCGATGCGCTGCTCTTTTCCCTGCGAATCGACGAGCACTGTCACTTGGCCTTCGTCGCGCAGCTTCAGGCCGGTTATCGTCAGACCCGATTGCGTCACGATGATCGTGGCCCGAAATGCGCCGTCGACATTGCGATTGGGGTCGAGTACGTCTTCCAGCAATCGTTCGGCGCCACGTTGGCCGATGCCGTCAAGCTGCGGACCAACCTTTTGCCCCACGTCGCCAATCTTGTGACACGCGGCGCAATGCGTCTTGAATACAGCCGCGCCCTTTTCGATTGCCGCGCCGCTGCCGGCATGGTTCGCCAGCCGTTGGGCAATGAGTTGGCGGACCCGCTGATCGGCCGGGGGCAGTCGCGACGTCAGCTCGGCTGCCCGTTTCGCGCGGGCCGGGTCGAGCCGCGGTTTCATGCGCTCGATGATCGGGGGATCCTGCAACAGCCGCGCCGACGCCTTGCCTGCCGCGATCGCGTCGAGCAGCACTTCGAGCCCTGACGCCGAACCCGCCAACGCCAGCGCATAGGCTTGCTCGAGCGTTGCCGGCGCGCCCGCCAAAGCCGCCGCCAGCGCGGCATTGGCCCCAGGCGAGTTGATGGCCCCCAGTGCCTGC
>JAJXXL010000028.1 GCA_021781115.1 Planctomycetota bacterium | reverse complement strand
GCGATACAATACGGGGTCACGGAACCTGTCTTTCGCCCTCGCGCCGTACAGGAGTCAGAATCATGCCTGGTCGTTGTTTTTCTGCCGCGCCCCGACTGTCGGCCGTAGCGGCTTTGTTCGCGGTGCTGTGCTCGGTGTGGGCGGGACTGTGCACGGCTGCCGACGCCCCGCGGGGGCTGATGTTCTCTGCCCGTCAGCGCGAGCTGTTGCCCGATGGCACAACTCCTGGGACGATTCATGAAAAGCGGTTCAACTGGAACCCCCGCCAGACCGCAATTGTGATTTGCGACATGTGGGACCAGCACTGGTGCCAATCGGCCACGCGCCGCGTGGGCGAAATGGCGCTGCGAATGAACACCGTCGTGAATGCGGCCCGCGAACAGGGCGTGTTTGTCATTCACGCGCCCAGCAGTTGCATGGAGTTTTACAAGGGCACACCGCAGCGCCAGCGGGCTCAGTCCGCCCCTCCCGCCGCAAACCCGCCCCATGAGATTCAGAACTGGTGCCGCCGCCTTGAACATGAGCCGGGGCTCCCGATCGACGATTCCGATGGTGGTTGCGACTGCCAGCCCCAATGCAAGACGGGCAACCCCTGGCGGCGGCAGATCGCCGCCATTGAAATCGCCGAACTTGACGCAATCAGCGATTCGGGCAGCGAGATCTGGAATCTGCTTGAAGCCCGGGGCCTCACGAATGTTCTGGTGATGGGCGTGCACACAAACATGTGCGTGCTGGGCCGCCCGTTTGGGCTGCGGCAAATGGCCCGCAATGGCAAGAATGTGGTTCTGGTCCGCGATTTGACCGACACGATGTACAACCCCCGCAAATCTCCACAGGTCGATCATCACCGCGGAACCGACCTGGTCGTGGCCCATATCGAGGGGCACGTCTGTCCGTCGATTTTATCTGGGGACATTTGCGGCGAACCAGGGCGGCCGCTGGCCCTGTTCGTGATTGGCGAAGATGAGTACCACACGGCCGAAACACTACCCGCGTTTGCCAAGTCCGAGCTTGAGCCGCGCGGCGTGAAGTGCCGGTTTGTGCAGGTCAACCCCCAGGATCCGCACGACTTTCCGGGTATTGAAGCGCTCCGCGAGGCCGACCTGCTCGTGCTGAGCGTGCGCCGCCGCAACCTGCCCGCAGCACAATTGGCAGTGGTCCGAGACTATCTGGAACGCGGCAAGCCGCTCGTGGGAATTCGCACTGCGAGTCATGCTTTCGACCCGACGCCGCTGGGGGCCGCGCCGCCTGCCGGGCCGGCGGCAGGGTGGCCGCGGTTCGACATCGAAGTCCTGGGCGGCGATTACCAGGGTCATTACAGCAACAGGCCCGTGACAGGCCACGAAACGTGGGTAAAACCTGTTGCTGATCAGGCCAGGCACCCGATACTCGCGGGCCTGACGGGAGACCAGTTTTTTGTCACATCGCATCTTTACAAAAATCGCGACTTGGCGCCGACTACGACAACGCTGTTCGAGGGTGGGGTCCGCGGCGAAGACGTCAGGGAGCCGGTTGCATGGACCAACAATTATCGCGGCGGACGGATCTTTTACACGTCGCTCGGCAACCCCGAAGATTTTTCAGTTCCGGCGTTTCGAATCCTGCTGAGAAATTCTGTATTCTGGGCAATCGAACGCGCCGTGCCGTCCGACGCGACCGACGTTCCTTAGGCAAGAGATTTGTCATGTTGAGCGGGCCAGGTGTCAGAGTCTTTCAGGTGCGGCAGTGGACGATGCCGGCCGCCCGGCGCGGCGGCGCGGCGCTGTTGGCCCTGGCAAGCTGGTGCGTCGCCGCAGCAGCGCTCGGTGCAGACGAATCGGGCGGCCCGTTGCCGCCAGTTGCGGCTCTGGCCCGGTTCGTTGTTCCTGAAGACTTGCAAATCGACCTCGTGCTCGCCGAGCCGCAAATCGAGCAGCCAGTGTTCCTGCATTTCGACGAGCGCGGGCGCATGTGGGTTGTCGAGTACCGGCAATACCCGTTTCCGGCGGGGCTGAACATGGTCAGCCATGACAAGTTCTGGCGCGCCGTGTACGACAAGGTTCCGCCGCCACCACCAGGGCAATTTGTCGGCAAGGATCGGATTACGATTCACGAAGACGCCGACGCCGACGGCGTGTTCGAATCGCATAAAACGTTTGTCGACGGGCTGAACATTGTTACCGCGTGTGCCATAGGGCGGGGCGGCGTGTGGGTGCTCAACCCGCCGTATCTTCTGTTTTACGCTGATGCCAATCATGACGACGTGCCCGATGGCGACCCGCAGGTCATGCTCGAAGGATTTGGCCTCGAAGACACGCACTCGGTCGTCAACAGCCTGACTTTTGGGCCCGACGGCTGGCTGTACGCGGCACAAGGGAGCACCGTGACGGCCAATGTCCGCCGGCCGCAGCTCGCCCAGCCGGGAGTTCCATCGATGGGGCAATTGATCTGGCGGTTTCATCCCGAAACCCGCCGCTACGAAATCTTTGCCGAGGGCGGCGGAAATGCGTTCGGCGTCGAAGTCGATGCGAAAGGTCGCCTGTTTTCTGGCCATAACGGGGGCGATACGCGCGGCTTTCATTACGTGCAGGGCGGGTATTCGCAGAAGGGGTTCAACAAGCACGGCCCGCTGTCGAACCCGTACGCGTTCGGGTATTTCCCGCCGATGAAGCACCACGCGGCGCCTCGGTTCACCCACGCCTTCGTGATTTATGACGGAAACGGTTTGCCGCCCCGCTTTGCCGGCAAATTGTTTGGTGTGGCCCCAATGCTGAACCAGGTCGTGCTCAGCGAGGTGCTGCCCGACGGCACGACATTTAGAACCAAAGATCTGGCCGCGGCGGTCGCTACGACTGACACGTGGTTTCGCCCGGTCGATATCAAGATCGGCCCCGATGGAGGGCTGTACATTGCCGACTGGTACGATGGGCAGATCAACCACTATCGCAACCACGAGGGGCGGATCGACCGCGCCCATGGCCGAGTCTACCGGTTGCGGGCCAGAGCGGCCCCCACGCGCAAGCCGCCTGATCTTGGGCAACTCGACACGCGTGCGCTGCTCGCGCTGCTGAACCATGACAACCGCTGGCAGCGTCAAACCGCGTTGCGCCTTCTGGGCGACCGGCGCGACCCGGTGGCGGTTCCTGAGTTGCAGCGCCGGCTGTCGGAAGAGCGCGGGCCGGCGGCGATCACCCTGTTTTGGGCGTTGAATCAGTGCGGCGGGTTCGACGAGGCCGCTGCGATCAAAGCGCTCGAACATGCGGATCCCTTTGTGCGTCTATGGGCGGTGCGCCTGGTGGGCGACGAGCGCAACACTTCGTCGGCTGTCGCTGCCCGGTTGGCGCAGATTGCCGCCGCCGAGCCGAACGCCGAGGTGCGCAGCCAGTTAGCTGCCACGGCACGGCGGCTGCCAGCGCGCGAGGGGCTGGCCATCGTCAAGCCGCTGTTGAATCACGCCGAAGATTCGGCTGACCCGCACATTCCTCTTCTGGTGTGGTGGGCCATCGAAGGCCGCTGCGCAACTGATCGCGACGCCGTGTTCGAATTGTTTCGCGAGCCCGCGGTCTGGGGGCAGCCGCTGGTGCGCGAACATCTGCTGCCGCGATTGATGCGTCGGTTCGCCGCGACGGGCCACCGCAGCGACCTGCTGACCTGCGCCCGGTTGTTCGAATTGTCGCCCGACACGGCCGGATCGCAGCGGCTGCTGACCGGTTTCGAACAGGCGTTTCAGGGCCGGGCTCTGCCCCCCCTGCCCGTCGAGTTGATCACCGCCCTTGATCACTGCGGTGGCGGCTCGCCCGCGCTCGACGTGCGTCGCGGTAAACCCGAAGCGATTGCCGCCGCGCTTGAACAGATCGTCGACCCTAAAATCGACAGGCAACATCGGCAGGAACTCGTACGGATATTTGGCGAAGTTCATGAACCGAAATGCGTGCCGCGGCTGCTCGAACTGATCAGAGGCGAGGACGACGATTTGAAAATCGCCGCTCTGGGTGCGGCGGCGGCATACAACGACGCGACGATCGTGGTCGACGTGCTGAAAGTCTACCCCAGGCTCGCGGGCGTCGCCCGCGAAACAGCCCAGACGCTGCTGGCCTCGCGGCCGGCGTGGGCCCTGGGCTTGGTCGAAGCGGTCGCGGCGGGCAAAGTTGCCAGAGATTCGATATCGCCTGAAGTCGTCCGGCGGATGACGGTGTACCGTAACGACCGGCTGGCGGAACTGATTCAGACGCAATGGGGCCGCCTCGAAGGCGCCACGACCGACGAAATGAAAACGCAGATCGAACGCGCGCGAACCGTACTCGACGCGGGCACGGGCGACCCGTATTCCGGCAAGAAGCTATTTGTAGCGAACTGTGCAAAGTGCCACACGTTGTTTGGCCAGGGGGGGCAAATCGGCCCCGATCTGACAGCCTACCAGCGAAACGATCTCAGCCATTTGTTGCTGGGCATTGTCAACCCGAGCGCTGAAATTCGCGAAGGGTTTCAAACGATGCTCGTCGTCACGACCGACGGGCGCACGGCCAGCGGGTTGCTCATCGACCAGGACGAACAGGTTGTTGTACTGCGAGAAAGCGATGGGCAGGCCGTCACGATTGCTCGGAGCCAGGTCGATGAACTCGTCCCGCAGCAGAAATCGCTGATGCCTGAACGCCTGCTGAACAACCTGACTGACCAACAGGTCCGCGATCTGTTCTCCTATCTGAGAAGCACCCAGCCGCTGAACGATTGACCGGGGAGCCACGACCATGACGCACTCTGAAGACGAACAGACCTATGTCGAACCCGCCCCCCGGGCCGCCGCGCCGATTCCAGACGACGATCGCACCGTCATGGGTTCGTCGGGTGACGAACCGCAGGCCGCCACGGCCGATGCCGGCGATGCCACGCAAATGATTACGGTTCCCCCGGCCCCGACGCCGCTGGCCGAATCCGAAGATGATAAGACGGTTCATGATTTCGCGACGCCTGCCACCGATGAGGATGTCGAAGGCACACTCGTTTGCGAACCGGTTGCGGGAGCTGTCGGCCCGGTTGCCACCGACGATCACACGCAGGTTTGCCCGCCGAGCGGCGTCGCCGACGCCACATTGCACGATTCGGCCCTCAGCGGCGGCGGCCCGCCCGCCGCCGACTGTACCGTGATCGTTTCCGGAGAACGGATCGGTGAGGATGACGATCGTACGTTCGTGGGCGAAGCCGGCCCGGCTGAGGATGACCGCACCTTCGTTGGCGATGCTGGCGGCAACGACGGCGGCGACGCAACATTCGTGGGAGCTGAACCCGCCGCTGGTGACGCCGACAAGACGTTTGCGGGCGACGATTCGGGCAGCGACGTCACCGATATGCTCGCTGCCGGAGGGGGCGGGCGGGCGGCGAACCGCACGCCGGCGCTTGATGGTTCACGCAAGCCGGCCGGGCCGCCGCGCGCCAAGTCCAGCGACCAGGAGCGGTACGAACTGGTTGAAAACTTTGCGCAAGGGGGGCTGGGCAAGATCTGGCGGGCCCGCGACAAGCGGATTCAGCGCGACGTGGCATACAAGGAATTGTTGCCCGCTGTACTCAAAAACAAGAATTATTTCGAGCGATTTCTGGAAGAAGCTCAGATCACCGGGCAACTCGAACACCCGGCGATCGTGCCGATTTACGACTTGGGCTGGCAGGAAAACGGCACGCCGTTTTACTCAATGAAGCTCGTGCGCGGCGACACCTACAAAAAGGCGATCGAAGCCTGTCACGCTCTGCCGCGACACAGCCCCGAGCGCAAACTGGCCTTCGTCAAGCTGCTGCGCAACTTCATCGACATCTGCAACGCCCTGGCATTTGCTCACGATCGGGGCGTCATTCACCGCGACCTCAAGCCGCAAAACGTCATGCTCGGCGACTTCGGTGAAACAATGGTGCTCGACTGGGGGTTGGCCAAGATCATCGGCGCCCCCGAACGCCACGAGGCCCTGCCCGACGACTTGCCACCGAGCACAGGCGACGGAACCGAAATGGGGCTGTCGGTGCGGCAAACCGTGACCAGCAACGTCCGCAGCCAGGCCAGCCAGACGATCATGGGGTCGGTCATGGGCACGCCGGCCTACATGCCGCCCGAACAGGCGCTCGGCAAACTGACGGAACTCGATGCCCGGTCTGACGTCTACTCACTGGGCGCCATTTTGTATCACGTGCTCACGAACCGGCAGCCGATCGAAAAGGGCAAGGTCACGGAAATGCTCAAGCGGGTTGTCGACGGCACGTTCGCGCATCCCCGCGCGCTCGATGCGACAATACCCAAATCGCTTGAAGCGATATGCCTCAAATCGATGGCAAAGGAAAAGCCTGACCGCTACCCCAACGCGATCCTGCTGGCCCGAGACGTCGAAAGCTACCTCGCCGACGAACCGGTTTCGGCGTATCGCGAGCCATGGCCGCTGCGGCTCAAACGCTGGGTCCGCCTGCATCGTACAATGGTCACTTCGACCGCGGCCACGATTTTTGTCATGTTCAGTGGCTGGGGACTGTGGAGGGCGGCGGAAGGCCGGCGGCTCAGCGGGCTCGAACGCCGGGTGCGAACTGCCGAAAGTCGCTCGCAAGACGCGGCGCGCCAGCACGACTACGCTTTGGCCCGCAACGCGCTGACCGAAGCCCTGGGGGCGGTCGAATCCGAACCGGCCCTGGCAGCGCTGACAACCGACGTTCGCGACCGGCTGGCACAGGTCGAGCAGATGGCCACGCTGGCCGAAACCGCCCGCGTCGAATCGGTGCGGTCGCGCTCAGACCAGAAGCTGCAGGAAGCCCGGGCCGCCGTCGCAGCTCGCAAGGATTTCGCCGCAGCAGCGACGCTGCTGACCGAGGTCGAAACCGAACTCGGCCGCGAACCGGCGCTTGCCGCGCTCAAACAGCAGGCGCACGAGCAACTTGTCGAAGTGCAGCGACAAATCGCCGCGCTGAACGCGATTGCCGCTGCCCAGACGAAACTCGCCGAATTCGACAAACAGGTCGATCGTGCGCGGTTCTTCGGCAGCCAGTTCACGGGCGACCGTGTTGAACACAACGCCGAACAGGCGCGCACGTTCGCCTTGGCCGCGCTTGGTCAATACGGCCTCGACAAGTCGCTCCGGCTCGAACCGCCGCCAGCGCATCTCGACGCGGCCCAGGTCGCCAAACTTCGGACTGAGGCGTTTGAAATGATGATGATCATCGGCGAATCGGAAAACACGCTGTCGCGCAGCCAGCCGCCCGACGCACGGCGAAGATCGCTGGAAACGGCGCTGGGCTGGCTCAACAGGGCCCGCGGGCTGGGAGTCGAATCGCGGGCGCTGTATTTTCTCGAAGCCCAATATCTGACCGATCTGGGTCGTAGCGACGATGCTGCACTGGCGCTTGACAAGGCCGGAAGGGTCTTGCCGTCGACCGCGTGGGAATACTTTCTGCTGGCCGAATTCGAGCGGCAAAAGAAGGAATTTGGCGCGGCGGTGCTGCTGTATCAACAGGCTCTGGCCCGCGAACCCGATTATTTCCTGGCCCTGTATTTCATGGGGGTTTGCCAGTTGCAGCGCGTGCAATCGCTTGAATCGCCTGAGGCTGGTGGCGACGTCAGCGGCTACCTGTCGGCGGCGGTGACGGCGTTTACCACCTGCCTGGCCCAGCGGCCTGATTTCCCATGGCCGCTGCTGCTGCGTGGGGTGGCGCACGCCAGCCTGAAGCAGTTCGCCGCCGCACATGCCGACTTCGACCAGGCCGCCCGCGCCCCAATCGATACCGATGGAGCATTCGACCCCGAGTTGTTCCAATATGGCATTGCCATGAATCGCGGCGCGGTGTTGCTCAAGGAGCAACGTCTGGCCGACGCCCGCGCTGATTTTGAACGGGCGATGCAACTCAGGCCCGACAACGCCGACCCCCACATCAACCTGTCGCTCGTACTGGCCCAGCAGGGCGACGAACGCGGGGCGATCGACGAACTGAAAACCGCTGCCCGGCTCGACCCGGCCCGCGCGGCGATTTTTCGCTTGCGCGCTCAAGCGCAGTTGCGGCTCAAGAATGATGCGGCCGCCGAGCAGGATTTCAAGCAGGCGCTGGCGCTCGACAAGAACGACGCGTCGGCGGCGTTGCACTTAGCCGAACTTGGCAAGATTCAGAACCGGGCCAATCAATTCCAGGCAGCACTGGAGTTTTACAACCAGTCACTGAACCGCAACCCCGATGACGCCGATGTGCACCGGTTGCGGGCTGAAGTTTTGCTGAAGCTGCAGCGGCCCGAAGAAGCGGTGGCGGCATTCTCGAACTACATCAAGCGTTCGAAGCCGGTTGGCGACGTGTATCGCGCGCGGGGGCTAGCCCACGCCACGCTCGGCCAGTATCGCAACGCCATCAACGATTACACCCGGGCGCTCGAACTCGAACCGTCGTCGAACATGCTCACCCGCCGCGGCTGGGCCTACCTGATTGACGCCCAGAGACTGGCGCTGCAGGATTTTGACGAAGCAATTCAACTCAATCCCGAAGACGGCGACAGTTACAACGGACGTGGCTACGCCCGCGTCATGCTCGGCGATTATGCCGCCGGCGTAAAAGACGCCGAGGAAGCGGTTCGCCGCGGCCCCAAAGTCTTTCCTGTTTATTACAATGCGGTCACGATTTACTCGCGCGCTGTCGAGCAAGTGCAGAAGGACAAACAGCTCAGCAACGAGCAGCGCAGCGCAGCGACAGGCCGGTACGTCGCCCGAGCGGTAGAATTACTCACGCAGACCGCGAACATCATCGGGCCCAAGAACCTGCCGATTCTTCGAAAGACGCTGGCAGGTGATTCGGCCATCGACCCGATCCGTGACCGCGCCGAGTACCAGGATTTCTGGAAGACGATTGAAGACACGAAATAGCCGGCGCCGTGGCGCCAAACGTACGGTTTGTCAGGTACCATCTGCCTGACGAACCCCGCCCGAATTCATTCCCGCTACCGGCCCCATAAGCTGTGGGCGACTCGCGGGCTTTGCCGACTTGAGATTTGACGAGGTGGCTGGAGTGCGCATTCAGAGTTGGCTCACCGTAATTCTCGGGGTTTATTGGCTGGTGATTTTTTCCGGAACGCACATCCCGCGTGTACCGGCGGCACTCGATGCCGGTATGTCTGACAAATGGCAGCACTATGTGGCTTACGCCGGGTTGGGGTGGCTGTTGGCCGCGTGGCGGTCGAGCCGCGGGCCGATGTCGCGAATCGTGTACCTGACGCTGTTCGGCGTGGTCGCACTCTATGGGGTGGTCGATGAATTACTGCAGATTCCCGTGGGCCGCGATTGCGACATTCTCGATTGGCGCTCAGACGTGGTCGGGGCGGCGAGCGGCCTGGCCCTGTTTGCCGCCATTCAGGCATTCCGCAACAAAAGGAGCGCCGCATGACCATGTTGCGCCGGGTTTACGGGCTGCCCGCGGCCATCGTGATCGCCCTCGTGCGCGGGTACCAGTTATTGCTCAGCCCGTGGCTGGGCGGCCAATGCCGGTTTTACCCTTCGTGCAGTCAGTATTTCATTTTGGCCGTAGAGAAGTACGGCGTCATCGTGGGGTGTTTGCGGGGCGTGTGGCGAATTTTGCGGTGTCACCCGTTTCATCCAGGCGGTTACGACCCTCCGTAACGCGCACCGCCAGTTGCGCCTGGCTCGTCTGCCGGCTGTTCAAATCGTGCACGCCCAGTTGAAATACGTAGTCGCCCGGCGGCAATTTCTCAGGAATCCGCAGGTGATGCGTCAAAAAATAGTCGCTGCGAGGTGAGCGGGTCAGGTCAGCGGCCGTGCCCAGGGGCTGTCGTGAAATCAATTCACCGGTCGGTGTGCGAATTTCCAGCGTCGACAGCGTCAGCGTGCGATAGCCTTCGGGGTAAGCCAGGCTTTTCTGGTTGGCAATGGCGGCATAAATCAAAATCGGCTGACCGATCACCAGCGACCGCCGGTCGAGTTCTGAGTAATCTTCAAAGCTGCGGACTTCGTTGCAAATCGCCAAGTTGGTGATTTTCAACCCCGCAGAACCGGCGCTGGCCGATTCGGCGATGCCCGCGGTGGGCGTAGCCTGCAATGCCGGAGCAGCCATCGGCTGCGTGGGGTCGGGCAGGCCCATCGAGGGACCGGCCGCCGCATCACGATCGACCCCGGTCGCGCGGTCAGGCGTCAGGTCCAACGGCCTGCGTGATGCGGGGGCCATGTTCGCAGCACCCGGAAATGGGTTGACGAACCGGTCTGACGCCGAGGTGTCGGCGAGCGGCTGACGGGCGAGTTCTGCTTGCGGCGGCACTTGTAACAAAGGATCAACGCCGGGGTTGTTGGTGGCGGCCGCCGGAAATCGCGGCCCCGCCACTTGCGGCAAAGCCCGGCGCAGATCGCGCTGCACTGCGGCGGGCTCGTCGCCCATCGGTTCATAGATTTCCGGGGGGGTGGCCAGACGCACCGGTTCGCTCGTCGATTGCGAGTGACTGACCGCCGCGGCCGACTTGCCGCCCGCCAGACCGCGCAGCGGATTGAGGTTGGCGAACTTGTTTGCCGATTTTTCCGACCACGTCGGCGCGCTCTTCTTCGCAGTTGATGAGGCACTGCCGTGCGTGAACTCAAATCGTGGCAGGAGCAAAGTCGGATGCCAATTGGGGCGGTGCGGTCCCTTGAAGGCACCGGCCACCTTCGCGTTGAATTGCGACAACCCGCGACGCAGGCCAAGCTTGTCACCGGTCTTCGCGTCAATGTCATTGACTTCGGGCGCAGGCGGAATCGGAGGCACGCCGGGGTCGGGCACTGGCTGCAACCCCGCAGGCGGCTGGAGTGAACGCTGGGGCGCGGGCAACATCGGTGCGGGCAAACCACCTGGGGCGGCGTCGGGCACGGGAACCGAATACTCCTGCCCGCCCGCGTATTCACCGGGCGCAGGGTAAGCCGCCGTGCCTTGCTGACTGCCCTGGCGACAGCCGCCCAAGCCCCCCAGGGCGATCAAACCGGCAAACAGCCATTCCGGAGGGGTGGATCGTACAGACCGAATCAGGGCATTCATCCCGCGACTCCCGCTGCGGTACGCACCCTCCGTGGTTCAAAGATCGCCAATACGTTGGCGATCAATCCGAGCAATTTTAGGAATCGGCCAAAGTCAAGCTGCTCCTGATCAGGTTTCGTGGGAAACCAGCGCCCCGGCGCCCGGTCGACGTCAATTTTCACATGATGCCGGATTCATCCGACGTGGCGCGCAATCGGCGCTCCGCGATTCTCCTGCCCGCAGCGGTTGTGCCGTCGAACCGACGTCAGACGACGTGTGTCATTCGGGCAATGGTTTGCCCAGCGTTTCTGGCAGGAAGGGCAGCACCGTCAGGCCGAGAAGGAACACGCCGCACATCGTGACGCCGGCGTATCGGGTGGGCTCAGGTGTGTAGGCAAAAAAACCGTTCAGCCAGATTTTGACCAGCGGGCCAAACGCTGCAACGAACCGACCCACGTTGTAACAGAAACTCGTGCCAGTCGAACGCAACCGTGTTGGAAACAGCTCGGGGAAGTACACCGCGTACCCGCCGAACAGCGACAACTGGCAGAACCCCATGATCGGCACCAGCACAAAGATCTGCCACAAGTCTTGAAGCGTCCAGAAGACGATGGCCGTGCTGATGAACGCGGCGACGAGCGCCAAGGCGAACGTTGGCTTGCGCCCGATTCGCTGCGAGAGGTTGCCAAACCCGAACATTCCCAGAAATGCCCCCACGTTGATCGCGATCGAAGCCAGGCTTTGATACATCGTCTGCCGGCTCTTGATTTTCGCGTCGAGCTCTTTCTTCAGCGGCAGGAGCCCTTCGCTGATGCCGGCCGTCGCCTCCGGCCGCATCGCTTCGGCCAGCGCCTGCACCTGCGCGGCGCGGGCCGTGTCGCCCTGGCTCGTTGCCGATTCAAGTTGTTCGGCGTAAACGGCGGCGGTGATTGGCTTCGCCTGCACCTGCCGAATCAGATCGGGTGTGTAAAAGCCAACCCCCCACAGCCCGATCACCCCCGAGCAGGCCAGCACCAGCCCCAGCAGAGCATGCTTCCGCCACGTGGGGTGCGAGAAGAGCTCGCGGTACGACCCGAGTTGCTGCGTTACGGCGCCGTCGTGCGATTGTCTTTGCCAGGTTTCAGGTTCCTTGAGCCGCCGGCGAATGAACAGGCTGAGCAGTGCCGGCAGGGCGCCGATGCAAAACATGATGCGCCACGGACTGGTGACATGGCCCTGCCCTTCGGCCAGGCCCAACCCCAGGTTGATCAGCGCCGCGCTGATATTGCCAAACGCCGACAACGCCTGCAACAGCGCCAATGCGTAGGGCCGGGCCCGCCCCGGCATGACCTCGGCGACCAGCGCGACACCGACGGCAAACTCGCCCCCCACACCCAGGCCGGTCAGAAACCGATAAAACGCGAAATCGTAAACCGATCGCGACAAAGCGCTGAGCCCCGTGCAAAACGAGTAAATCAGAATCGTCATCAGCATCGTTTTGGCGCGGCCGATGCGGTCGCCCAGCATGCCGAAAATCAAGCCGCCCGTCGCCCAACCGGCAATAAACACCGAGGTGGCAATATCACCGTACCGTGTCGTTTCAGCCAGAAACATCTTTTCATCGCCGGCGATGCCCTTCAGCAGGTCTTGCATGGCGGCGGGCCGCGCCAAAATGAACAACTGCTGATCCAGGCAGTCGAACAACCACCCCAGCGCAGCCACCACCAGCACGAACCAGTGGTACGAATTGAGTTCAGTGTACCACGGACTCTTTGCGGCACCTGTGGGGACGCTCGCCGGGCCGGTTTCAAATCCATGCATGCTTCGATCTCCCCAGGGCATTGCCGCTCAAACGCAACTCACCGTAGCGACGCCGAGGCAAATCACGTTTCAAGCCCTTCAGTACACAGAGTTCCACCCCCAATATCAAGCCCCCACCCAACAAGACATTCATATTTTCTTTTAGGATCATTCCTTTGCAAATGAGAGCCGTGCACGCATCGCTTCACCCGCGAGGCGTGAAATTGGCACAACTCAACGACACAGACTGCCCATCCCTGATCGCATTGCGGTCAACTTGATTAGCGACGTTGGGATTCCGTGCGCCGCAAGCGTGTTTGCGATCGAAACCGGCCTTCCCAGAATCGGCCGGTGCATTCGTCTTCACGATTTGCCCGGCGGGTGATCGGTTCGCACAGGCACCGCATGAACCACGACAAACTGGCCAACCGCTTGCGGCGTTCGGCCGTAACCGTTCACACCCCGGTCAGCAGTGAGGGGGGCGGTTGACCGGCGAAGTGGGCCTGCATGGCGGCGCAGAGGTATTCAAAGCTGCTGCGGGACTGTCGGTGACACGTTTCGACGACGGTCAGGATCGTTTCCACGAAGCGGCTCCCTGTGGCGCTTTGAGTGCCGAATGACAACTTCCGCCAGATCACCGCGGGACGCAAGGCGCGCTCGCTCACGTTGTTGGTCGGCTCGACTCCCTCCACGTCCAGAAATGTCCACAACCAGTCGCGATGAGCGTACCGCGGCTCGCACATCCCGACGAGTTTCGAATTGCCGCTGAACGCACCGCGCAGCAGCAAGGCGTCGATCTTCTGCCGGATCGGTCGCATCAGACGCAACATTCCCGTGCGAGTGATCGTCCCGTCGCGGCAGCGCGCCCAGTGCCGAAACAATTCGCGTGTGGGACGCATCAGGTCGCATCCGAGCCGTTTGACCTGGTGGTCCGGAGGTCGATCAACGCCTGGAAATCCCGCTTCAGATGCGCCCAGCACCACGGGGGCCGGCCGATTACCGGGTGAAAGTGATCGGCCAGTTTCCCGGCAGGAAACCGCTTCCAAATGGCCAGCCGAAACAGATGCTGCGAACCGCTGCGCAGCTACCGGTAAGCAACCGGCGACAGAATGCCGGCAAACAAGTCAAACAGATCGGTTTGTCGAGGCATCTTCCAGATGCCGCACCATGCCGCTCCTTCTGTAAGT
>JAJXXL010000415.1 GCA_021781115.1 Planctomycetota bacterium | reverse complement strand
CAGCGCCGCCCGGGCCGTTTCGGCGTCAAGCACGGTGCCGGCCCCCAGCAACACCTGGCGGCCCAGCGCCTTCCGCACGGCCGCAATGATTTCGAGCGCGTGGGGGACGGTCAGCGTAATTTCCACCACGTCGATGCCGCCATCGCAGAGAGCGCGGGCCACTTCGACCAACTGCTCGTGCGAAGTCGAACGGATAATGGCGACAATGCGGCTGGACAGAACGCGTGCGAGGTTTTCGTGTCGGCTCATGATGAATTCAGGGGTTCCTGGGCGAGTAAAAGTTTGCGAAAGTTAGCGGTTCGGGCGGCGGCGGGGGTTGCTCCGCCCGCATCGGATGCGGATAATAATACTGCAATTTTAGCGCATCATGCGAGCCGCCCGCGGAAATCGGGTCATGCCCAAACCAGATGTCTGGCAACTGTTCTGGCCCTTTGCAGGGGTCGTCGGCGCTGTCGCGGTACTATTCGTGTGCATTTCGTGGATCAGGTCGTGGTTGTCCGAGAATGAGGATACTGCCGACTCCGACCACGAATTCATGGCTCAAACCCGCGAATTGGTTCGGCAGGGTGTGCTCACCGACGAAGAATTCCGATTGATCAAGGGCCGGCTTGCTGCGCGAATCGGTGGCGAAAGTCAGACTCCAGCGTTCGAGCAGCTCCCCGCTGGCCCACCTGCCCCCGCCCGCCCACCCGCTGGAGAAAGCGCTCAAGAACATTTTTCGCCGGGCGCCGCGCCCGCCGATCCGGCCGACGACCTGCAACGGCCGGCCTGAACGGCAGGAAGGCCCGCACCCCGGTGCGACGGTGCCATTAGGCGAATAGGGATTCGAAAGCAGTCGATCGTCACGTTGGTTTTTGATGTTCTACGTTGTCGCAGCCCCCAGTTTCTGAGTTTGTTGCGGTTGATTGAAGGAACGCTGATGCCATCTGGTAAAGACTTCACATCCGGGAATCGCGGCTCTACAGGCAAGAAAAACGCCAATTGTTCCTTTTGTCGCAAAAGTTATCGCGAAGTCGGGCCGCTGGTCGAAGGCCCCAGCGATGTGTATATCTGCGGCGAATGCATTGAACTCTGCCAGTCGATTCTCGATCAGGAGCGCCGCCGCAGGGGGTCGTCGCGCCCCTTGTTCAACAAGGTGCCCACGCCGCGCGAAATTGTCGAGCAGTTGAATTCGTACGTGATCGGCCAAACCGTCACAAAACGCATTCTGGCGGTTGCTGTTCACAATCATTACAAGCGGCTGATGCTGGCCTCTGACACCGACAACGACGTCGAGGTCGAAAAATCGAACATCCTGATGATCGGCCCCACCGGCTGTGGCAAAACGCTGATGGCCCGAACGCTGGCCCGGGCGTTGCAGGTGCCGTTTGCCATTGGCGATGCCACCACGCTCACCGAGGCAGGGTACGTGGGCGAAGATGTCGAAAACCTGCTGCTCAAACTGCTGCACGCCGCCGATTTCGACATTGAGGCGGCTCAGCGCGGGATCCTGTTCATCGACGAAATCGACAAAATCGGCAAAACCAGCCAGAACGTGTCGATCACGCGTGACGTCTCGGGCGAGGGGGTCCAGCAGGCGCTGCTCAAAATGCTCGAAGGCACGGTAGCCAATGTGCCGCCCCAGGGCGGCCGCAAGCACCCCGAACAGCAATACATTCAGATGGACACGACGAACATCTTGTTCATCTGTGGCGGCACCTTCGTGGGGCTCGAGCATATCATCGCCAAGCGGCAGGGCCGCAAGATGATTGGCTTTGGCAGCGATGGAGGCGGCCCGACCAACGCCGAAGCCCAGCGCGGCGCGCTGCTGCGGCAGGCCTGCGTCGATGACATCATCGAGTACGGCATGATTCCTGAACTTGTTGGGCGGTTGCCGGTCATTAGCTCGCTGGCCCCGCTTGAAGAGGCCGACCTGGTGCGGATCATGACCGAACCGCGAAATTCGCTCGTGCGCCAGTACCAGAAGTTCTTTGAAATGGAACAGGCCCACCTTGAGTTCACGCCCGAAGCGCTCCGTGAAATTGCCGTCATCGCCAAGGCCAAAGACACCGGCGCCCGCGGCCTGCGAAGCGTCGTCGAAGGGTTGATGTTCGACGTCATGTACGAACTGCCCGATCAGCAGGAGCGCGGCAAGAAATACATCGTCACGCCCGCCGTCGTCCGTGGCGAGGAGAAACTCTTCGCGCACGACGGCTCTGCCGCTGCCTGACGATTCACCCCGCCGCGGTGCGGCAATCTGGCCCGTCGTGCGTTGGCAGCCGGTCGCTCGGCCGGGCACGCGTTGCGCAGCCACCTGATCGCTACGGCTCGAAATCGAGGGCAGCCGGGGCGTAACCTCCGGTGGTACGCCCATTTCGTAGTCACGGTCGCTGGAAGCTTGGGCGACAAGCATCAACTGCCGCGCACGAATGTCAGCAGAATTGGCGTCCATCGCCCGGCCGGTTGTGGCCGGTGGCCGTCGGCAATTCGACCGACTACCGAACCTCGAATGCCGCGTGTCACCGACAGCGGTGGGGAATTCAGTGCATTTTGCGAGCGGCGACGCTCCTGGTTCGCCAAGCCTTGCGTGGCGATCGGGATTGACTCAAATGGCAGAACGACGGATGATTCGCCGCCTTGGTAACGTGGCCTGCGGTTCGTCCGGTGGCGATTGGCTGCTGGCCGGTGCGGCGGGTGTGGTTACGCTCGGCGTCCGCCGTTCCCACGGGGTGCGACGATTTTTCATAACCCTCAGAATTGCAATGGATTGCAGAGAGAATGGCATATCATCTTCTGGAGTTGATCCAGCAGTTGGGGCATCCGCGGGTGCTGGTGATTGGCGATGCGATTCTTGACCGTTATATCTGGGGCGACGCTGAGCGGGTAAGTCAGGAAGCCCCGGTCATTTTGCTCAGGGCCGATCGCGACGAAATGCGGTTGGGTGGGGCGGCCAATGTTGCCAACATGGTTCGCGGGCTTGAAGCCGAGGTGACGCTGGCGGGCGTGGTAGGCGCCGATGCCGACGGCCTGCTGCTGCGCCGCGACCTTGAATCGGCCGGCGTCGATTGTTCGGCGCTGCTGTGCGATGCCAGCCGCCCCACAACAGTCAAGGAACGGTTTATCGGTCGTGCCCAGAATCGCCATCCACACCAGATGCTGCGGGTCGATCGCGAGGTTCGGCAGCCGCTCAATTCAGCAGTCACCAGGCAACTGCTCGACCTGCTGCTGCCGTCGTTGGCCGAATATCGCGCCATTCTCGTGGCCGATTACGGCAAGGGGGTTTGTACGCCGGAAATTCTGTCGCGGCTGATTGACGCGGCCCAAGCCCAGCACATACCCGTCATCGTCGACCCGCGACCGGGGACCGACTACACGCATTACCGCGGCGCCACCGCCGTCACGCCGAACCGGCTCGAAACAAAACTCGCCACGGGCCGTGAAATTCGCACCGCAAATGACGCGTTTGCCGCGGGGCGGCAGTTATGCGACGAACTCGGGTTGCAGTTCGCGTATATCACGCTCGACAGTGACGGCATGGCGTTCGTGACGGCCGGGGGCGTGGGGCAAATGCTGCCCACGCGCAAACGACAGGTTTACGACATCACCGGCGCGGGCGACATGGTACTGGCCATGATCGGTGTCGGGCTGGCCGACGGACTTTCACCGGTCGATATCGGGCGGCTGGCGAATGTCGCCGGCGGGCTGGAAGTCGAACGGGTCGGCGTGGTTCCGATCCGCCGCGACGAGCTCGCCGCCGATCTGACCGCCGGAGTTCGTAGTTCCTCTGACAAGGTGCGCGATTTGGAAGCATTGGTGGCGCTGGTCGAGTCGCGGCGGCAACAAGGCCAGCGGGTCGTGTTGACCAACGGCTGCTTCGACTTGCTGCATGTGGGCCACGTGCTGTACCTGCAGCAGGCTGCGGCGTTGGGCGACTGCCTGATCGTCGCCCTGAATAGCGACGACAGCATTCGTCGGCTGAACAAAGGCCCCGATCGCCCGCTGTTTTCCGAACAGCATCGAGCCACGATGCTGGCGGCGCTTGAAGCGGTCGATTATGTCGTGGTGTTCAACGAAGCCACTCCGCACGCCTTGCTCGACCGCCTGCGGCCCGACCTGCTCGTCAAGGGGGGCACGTACCAGCCGGAAGAAATCGTCGGGTGGGAACTGGTCAAGGCGTATGGCGGCCAGGTGCTGGCACTGGGCGAAACGCCGGGCCTTTCGACCACCGGCATTGTGCGGGCGCTGCGCGGTGGAGCAGGCGCAGTGCCCGCACCGCATTTCACCCCCGCAGGACTGGGGGGGGCTTCCGCCGCTCCCCGGTCGATGGAGCGAAAAGCAGGATGAAGATCGCAATTTTCTGCCCGAATTGGGTGGGCGACCTGGTCATGGCGACCCCGGCGCTGCGGGCCGTGCGTGCGCAGTTCCCCGAAGCCGAAATCAGTGCGATCGTGCGGCCGTACGTCGGACCGGTGCTCGCGGGGTTGAAGCTGGTCGATCAAATACTGTGGCATCAGCCGCACGGGCCGCGTTCGCAAGACCGCGGCTGGCGACTGGCACAACGCCTGCGCCGCGAAGAATTCGACCTTGCTGTCGTCCTGCCCAATTCGTTTCGCAGCGGTCTCTGGTCGTGGCTCTGCGGCGCCCCGCGCCGCGTTGGCATCGATCGTAACGGGCGCGGCTGGTTGCTTACCGACCCGCTCGCGCCGCCCCCGCGTCATGAACCCCGCCCGATCATTGACGAGTACCTGCGAATCGCCGCATACCTGGGCTGCCAGCAATTGTCGCGAAAAATGGAGCTGGCCGTTACCGCGGCCGATGAACACCAGTTGCAGGAATTCTGGAACAGGCAACCGGTCAAGGGGCGCTGGGTGGCGGCGGGGGTGGTTTGCCTGAACCCCGGCGGCGCGTTTGGCGCCGCCAAGCATTGGCCGGTCGAATCGTTCGCCGAGCTGGCCCGGCTGTTTGTCGGCGAAATGGGCAAGCGCGTGCTTGTGCTGTGCGGGCCGGCTGAACGCGACACCGCCCGGCAAATCGTTGCCGCCGCTCGGCACCCCGCGGTGTTCAGCCTGGCTGACGAGCAATTGTCACTGGGGTTGACCAAGGCCGCCGTGCGGCACTCGGAACTTCTGGTGACCACTGACAGCGGCCCGCGGCACTTCGCCGCGCCGTTTCAGGTGCCGGTCGTGACGTTGTTCGGCCCGACACACATCAACTGGAGCGAAACGTTTTACGAGCGGAGCGTGCACTTGCAACTGGATGTCGAGTGTGGCCCCTGCCAGCAGCGAACCTGCCCGCTGGCGCATCATCAATGCATGCAGCGGTTGCGGCCAGCCTTCGTATTCAGACGCTCGTTCGATCTGATGCAACGATTTTCTCCCGAGAAATCTGCAGCATGAACCACTCGCCCGACTTGGGAGCGATTTCAAATTGCGTGAAGGCCCTGCCCGCCGGCTCGGCGCCGGCCAGTGGGCGATTTCGAACGGCGATGCAGGCGTGCAGCCGCGGGCTGGCACTGGCCGTGGGGTTTAGCATACCGCTTTCGACATCGCTTGCTGAAATCCTCATGGGCTTGTTTCTGGCCGCGTGGGTGTTTTCCGGCGATTTTTCCGCAAAATGGAAGTTGATTTGGCGCAATCCGCTGGCGCGGCGCTCGGGTGCGATGTTTGCGGTGCTGGTCGTGGGCCTGTTTTACAGCAGCGGCGGCTGGCGCGAGGCATTCAACTGCCTGCTCAAATACCGCGAGTTTTTGTACGTGCCGATGTTCGCCGTCGCGTTTGACGAGCCGCGGCAGCGGATCCGCGGCGTGCGGGCGTTCATGCTCGGCACCCTGCTGTTGATGTCGCTGTCGTATATTGAATATCTCTTTGGCGTCGATTGGGGCCTGGCTTCGACGGTGGGGCAGGGGCCTGTGGCCAGTGCCGGTTACGTGACATTCAAGGACCGCATCGTACACAACCTGCTCGTGTCGCTGCTGGTCTACCTGCTGGCCGACGAGTTCCTGCGGGCCTCGCGCTGGCGGTGGCTGTATGGCGCCGCAATTGTCCTGGCCGTGGTCAACATTTTCTGCCTCGTGCAGGGCCGCACCGGCTACCTCGTGTCGGGCGTGCTCACGGTTCTGTTTCTCATGCAGCGGTTTCAATTCCGCGGGGCGGTGTATGCGGGGCTGGTCATGGCGGCTGCTGGCGGGGGGGGCTACGCACTGTCGCCGGTGATTCAGGCCCGCGTCGATGCGACTGTCGTGCAGATTCAGAACCACTTCGGATCGGAAAAAAAACGGTCGCCCGACCCCCGCCTGGAATTCTACGAAACGACGCTGGCGCTCGTGGCCCGGCACCCGCTGTGGGGCACGGGCACCGGCAGTTTTGAAGGCCAGTATCGCACCGAGGCTGGGCGCACGGGCGCCCCGGTAACCGACGACCCGCACTGCGAATACCTGCTGCTGGCCGTGCAAACCGGCCTTATCGGCGTTGCGCTGTTCGTGTCGCTGTTATGGTCACTGGGTCGGTCGGCACGCCGGTTGCCACCTGCCGAGGCAGCCGCCGCGCGTGGCGCGGCCGCCGCTCTCGCCGCGGGGTGCCTGTTCAACTCGCTGATACTGAGCTTCACGGGGGGGTTGCTTTTCGGCTATTTTACGGGGCTGGCGGCCGGCGGCCTGGTAGACCTCGGCCGCATGACAGGGGCCGCGTCCCCCGGCCCAATCGCGACCGATCTGGCGCCGGGCCTTTCAGTAGAACGAACACGGGCGGCGTAACATTGAAGTGGCGGAGCTTGAATTTACAGACTGGGACGGCGGTCGCTTGCGCGTCAATCGCGAAGACGCCGCGATTTTCGCGGCGCACGGGTTGACGACGTTTGCCGCGCTCATGAGTTTTTCAGGCGGAGAGCTCGCCCGCCGGGTTTCAGCCCGTAGTACGGTGCGGTTCACGCTGGCCGACGAATCGGGCGAGCGGGCTTTTTTTCTCAAGCGACATGAACGGCGGCCGTTCCGCGAGCTGTGGAAACCGCTGCTGCGGCTCACGTACCCGGTCTGGGGCGCCCGCGCCGAATGGCAGGCGATCTTGTGGTTTCACGCCGCGGGAATTCCCACCATGATTCCCGCGGCACTGGGCGAATCGCACGGGCAATCCTTGCTGGTGACCCGTGCCCTTGACGGCTGCAAATGCCTGCTCGACTGGGCCGAAGAATGGCGGCAGGGTGGGGCAGCGCCGAGGGGCGCGCTCGCTTGGGGGCCCGCGGTGCCGCGGCACCTCATAGAGCGCGTCGCCGCCATAGCCCGGGCCATGCATGAGGCCGGTTTGCATCATCAGGACTTTTACCTGAATCACTTGTTCATGGCCTCGCCCGTCGAACCGGCCGACGTGCGCGTCATCGACCTGGGGCGGGTCCGCCGCCGCCGGAAACTGGGCGCCCGGTGGATCATCAAAGACCTGGCGCAACTCGATTACTCGGCCCGGCGGATTTCGCCGATCGACCGGCTGCGGTTTCTGCGGTATTATTTCGGCCGTCGGCTGAAACCGGCCGATCGGGCGCTGATCGCCCGGGTCCGTGCCAAATCGCGAGCGATCGACCGGCACACGCAAAAAAACTCCTTGTAGTGAGTACCGGGCAATGCACCCCGCCGCCGAAGCCGTCTTGTCTACGCTGGCCGCCTACCTGTGCGGCTCAGTGCCGTTCGGGTTCATCGTAGCCCGCACGCGGGGCATTGATATTCGCGCACATGGCAGCGGCAACATCGGCGCCACGAACGTTGGCCGCGTGCTCGGCAGTCGGTGGGGCGTACTGGTGCTCGCATGCGATTTGTGCAAGGGGTTGGCGCCCGTCGCGGGCGTTGGCTGGGCCTTGCGCGGCGCCCCGCAGGAAGTCGACCTCCAGGTGCTTGTCGGCGCCGCTGCCATTGCCGGGCACATGTACCCCGTGTGGCTGAAATTTCGCGGCGGGAAAGGCGTGGCCACGGCGCTGGGTGTCGTGTTGTGCCTGGCGCCGCAGGCGTCGCTTATTGCCGCTGCCGTTTTCGCGCTGATCTTCGGGCTCTGGCGAATTGTGTCGTTGGCAGCACTCGTGGCGGCCGTGGGGTTCGGGATCTGCCAGTTGGCATGGTTCCTGCCGCAACCCTTTTCAAAAGACCAGGCGAGCCTGACCGCTTTCAGCCTGTTCGTGCCGCTGTGGATCGTGGTTCGACATCACGAAAACATCCGCCGCCTCGTGCGCGGCGAAGAACCGCGGTTTCGGGCCGCCCGCACCAAAGCCCCGCCCGCGCCGTGAGGCATCCTGCGTGCCTTCGCTGTGCCGGCGACTCCCGACCAACACGGCTTGATGCCGACGCGAAACCGGCCCGCGCGGCGGCCCACTTCAAGGTGTGGGCTTATTCAAATCCGACGCGGCACAACTTATATACCCCAACGCGGCGGCCAACCAATCATCGGCACCGCTCAAAACACCTCAATGTCATTTGTCAGGGTCAAGTTATCGGCCACATCCATGGCAGCGTGTGTTGCCAACTGCTTGGTGTAGTATGTCGACGTTCGCCCCGAGAGTACGATTTCGCCCGCGAACATTTCAACGCGCAGGCCGCGAATCAGGCCGCTTGTTCGCTGACGTACCGAGCGCTCGACCTGCTCAATCAGCGCCCGCTCGGACTCGAGGAAGGTCTGAATTTCCATAGGTTTCCTCCCTGTCGGCATGGAAAACCGAAACGCGACGACGACTCCGCACGACCCGGCAAGGCTCGCCACCGTAAGCCGGGAACGGCTGACACTCCGTTTTCAAACCCGCAGCCCGACAATTACCCAGCCGCACTCTATCGCATGAAATTCGGTCCGTCAAACAAAAAATGCGAAATCGGTGCAATTTCCTCGGAATTCTTCGATCAGGCAGTCGGCCATTCCACCGGATGCTTGCGGCGGCGCGCCGATTCTTGTGGTGCGCGCGCCACTTGGAGTTGCCGATGTTTCGCAATATACTACCTTGTTTTGCAGCGCCCAAGACTCATAACGCCGATTAGCCCTCAAGGAACCCCATTTTATGGATGACCACGCCCTGCAATTTCTCAAAGACCTGTTGGCGGCGCCCAGCCCCTCGGGCTATGAGCAGCCGGTGCAACGCGTGGTGCGCGACTATGTCGCGCCATTTGCCCAGCAGGTTCAAACCGACTGGCACGGCAATGTGATTGCCGCCGTCAACCCCGCCGGGACTCCTCGGATCATGTTGGCCGGCCACTGCGACCAGATTGGGCTGCTGGTCAAATACATCGATGAGCAGGGGTTTGTCTGGGCCGAAGCGATTGGCGGGTGGGACGTGCAAATGCTCATCGGCCAGAACATGACGGTGTGGGGCGCGGGCGGGCCGGTGCGGGGCGTCATCGCCCGCAAGGCCATTCACCTGCTCAGCAACGACGAGCGCAAGAAGGTGCCGGAAGTCAAGGATCTCTGGATCGACCTCGGCGTCAAAGACCAGGCCGAAGCCCAGTCGCTCGTTGCCGTGGGCGACCCGGTGACGTTTGACCTCGGCTTTCGCGCCCTGCGCAACAACCTCGCCGTGGCGCCGGGCATGGACAACAAAGTCGGCGCGTGGGTCGTCATGAGCGCGCTCGAACTCGTGGCGCAGGCGCGGCCGCGAGCCGCAGTGTTCGCCGTTTCGACGGTGCAGGAAGAAATCGGCCTGCGCGGCGCGCAAACCAGCGCATTTTCGATCGACGCTCAAATCGGCATCGCGGTCGACGTGACGCACGCCACCGATTGCCCGACGCTCGACAACCGGCAATACGGCGACATCAGCCTGGGCGAAGGCCCCGTGTTGTACCGGGGGCCAAACGTTAACCCGGCGGTGCGGCAACTGATGCTCGACCTGGCGGCCGACCGGCAGATTTCCGTGCAAACCGGCGGGCTGGCGCGGGCGGCAAGCAACGACGCCAACGTGATGCAAACCAGCCGGGGCGGCTTGGCCACTGGCATTGTGGCAATTCCCAACCGGTACATGCACAGCCCGGTTGAAATGATCTCGCTCGACGACCTCGACCGCGCTGCCGCGCTGATCGCGGCATTCTGCCTGGCCGTCGACGAGCACAGCGACTTCACGCCCTGATGTGCCGCGGGCCTGCGGTCTGGTTTGTCGGTTGGCTGATTGTCTGTGCAAGTCGCTCGACCACGCGCCCGCGGAAAAATATTATCTATGAAAACGGACAATCATTACATTCACCCCCGCGCGTCCGGCCCGGTGGCCGAACCGGGCCGGTCGGCAAAGCGCGCGGCGAACGATTCACACGTTTCAGGTCGTTCCGGCGGCAACGCGGGAGTCGGCCCCGAGCAGTTTCAGGTTCAGGGTTCCTCCACTGAACAGCATCTCGTCCAGTGCCAGGTCGATGTCGGCAAGTGCGATGACTCCGTCTGCCTTACGTTCGAGGTGGAACTGCACGGCGCGGCGCATCAGTTCCTTGATGAAGGCCGCACTCACCTTGTCGGTCCGCTGCACGATATTGCGCAGGACTTCGTCTGAAATTTCGAGGCCCGGCGAATAAAGCCGCACGAGTTTCTTGCGGCCCTGCTCATCGGGCAATGGAAATTCGATCGCTTGGTCGATGCGACCGGGCCGCGATGCCAACGCCCGCTCGAGCGACTCGGGGCGATTCGTCGTGAGGATGAACAGGATGTCGGCTTCCTCATGGAGGCCGTCCATTTCATTGAGCAATCTGTTCAACAACAGTTCTTCACAAACGCTGTTCATGCTCGTCCGTTCGCGTGCGATCAGGTCGGCATCCTCCATCACCACGATACTCGGTTGCAACAGCCGGGCCAGAGTCATGTATTCGCTGAGCAGTCCCACCTGATCAGCCGAAATCAAAAGCGTGGTGTGCCCGGCCAGCGCCTTGGCGAGGTAGTGAATCGTAAGCGTCTTTCCCGTGCCCGGTGGTCCATACATCAGAATGCCCTTCCGCGTCGCTTGCCGGTATTTCGCCAACTGCGGGCGCTGTTTTACAAACTGAATGACGTTTCGATCCAGTAGTGCGACGGTTTTCTCGGGGAGAATCACCTGATCGCGTTCGACCATGCGTAGCTTGTGCACCTTGACGCCCGACGAACGGCCCGAATAGTCATGTTCGGATTTTTCGAGCGAAAGGATTTTCCCGCGATACGTCACTGACCGTGCCAGGGCGTCTTCCAGATGCTTGAAAAGCCTCGTGGCAAAATCGACTCCCTCGGGGGTGTTGACAGCCGCAATCTGAACCTGCACGCCCTTGATCTCGCCGAAGTGTCCGAAAGGCGAGAGCAGCAATACCGTTTTTTTTGTCCCGTCGCGAAGTCGCCAGAGGCCGATCTTGAGACAGCGTACTGGGGCTGCGTCACCAACCTCGAGGTCTTCGTACTCGGGCGAAACCGTGATCATGCTGGAATCGGTCATGCATGTGGTCAAGTCGCAATCGGTATACGAATGGCGGCCCGCCACTCCGCAAAAACCCACAACGGCAATGTCGCTTGCCAAGAATTGGTCGAGCGCCCGTTGTAAGTCGGCTCGCATGTGATGCGGAAATTGCCGCGTAGAAATTGTAATCCCTTTTTGCGTCACGGGGTGAAAATGCTGCCGGATCAGCTTGCAGATTTGGTGAGATTCTTCGCAGAAAAATCGCACAAACGCGCGGCCGACAACGAGCAGCCCTGCGGCAATCAAGAGCCACATGGCGAGTTCCAGGACGGTCGCGAGATCAGGCACCGTGCACCTCGATTGATAAACCGTAAAATGCAAACGGCTGGCCAGGCTTGCCGACACTGTTCGTAGCAACCCGCCGCGCTCGCCGGTTGGAAATAACCCGCTGCCGTTGTCCATTTCCTATTCGCGCTGTACGCGCGAAACAAAACCAACGGTCAGCATCAAAACACGAGATCATGGCCGATCGGGGTTGTTTCGTCGTTGCATACCGTTCGGCCACGCATCGGCGCCCAGATCGCGTCTCCGACAACCGACAACCCTTCCTTCACCCCCGTGCATACGGCCCGGTGGCCGAGCCCGGCAGGTCGGCAAAGCCTGCGGCGACTGACTCACGCACGATCTGGGCGGCTCGCAAGACGGCGGCGCGGTCGACGTCGAGGTGCGTGCACGCTCGCAAGCGTTGCGGGCCCGAAGCGTTGATCAATACATGGTGCTGTTTCAACTTGGCCGAAAGCTGCGCGGCATTGCCCAAGCTGCGGGCCACATTAAAAAACACCAGATTGGTTTGTACATCGGGAGGATCGACCGTCAGCCCCGCGATATCGGCAATCGCGGCGGCAAAGGCGCGGGCGTTGGCATGATCGGTTTCCAGCCGTTCGATATGATGATCGAGCGCGTACAGCGCCGCCGCGGCCACAATGCCCGCTTGCCGCAACGCGCCGCCGAACAGTTTGCGAACTCGCCGCGCGCGGGCCATGTCTTCCTGCGTACCGGCCAGCACGGCCCCCATCGGGCAGCCGAGGCCTTTCGAAAAGCACACGGTGACCGTGTCGGCAGCGCGGCAAATGTCGGCGGCGGAAACCCGGCTGGCGACCACGGCGTTAAACAACCGCGCACCGTCGAGGTGCACTTTCAGCCCGTGCCGCCGCGCCCATTGCCCGATGCGGGTCAGGTTTTCGAGCGGGTACACACGGCCCCCGCCGACATTCGTCGTGTTTTCCAGGCACACGAGGCGCGTGCGGCAGAAGTGCTGGTTGTCGGCCCGAATCTTGCCCTCAAAGTCGATCAGGTCCAGAATTCCATACTGGCCGTTCAGCAACCGGCACGTCACGCCGCTGAGCGCTGCCGGCCCGCCGGCTTCGAACAGTGCAATATGCCCGGTGCTTTCAATGAGCAGTTCGTCGCCGGGAATGCAATGGGTGCGCACCGCCATCTGGTTGGCCTGGGTCGCCGAGCACGCAAAAACCGCCGCTTCCTTGCCCAGCATTTCGGCCATGCGGGCTTCGAGTCGATTCACAGTGGGGTCTTCGCCGCTCATGTCGTCGCCCACCTCGGCGGCCGCAATCGCCTGCCGCATTTCGGGCGTGGGCCGGGTGACGGTATCGCTGCGCATATCGATCGGCATGGTCATCGGCAGAAGATCCTGAAATTTCAAGCGGGGCAGGGGGCATCGTCGGGCAATCGCCGTGCTCGCCACTGTACTCTCCGACGCGGTCAACTTCAATGCGCGACTTGGCGTCGCGAACTCCAGTGTGAAATGTCCGGATGCGGGTGCACAGGCAATGCTCGACCCCGGCAGATTCACGCGCCGGCCGACCTCACGCTGCAACGCAGCGCAACGTTACCCGCGGCTGAGAGTCGGTGTGCATACGAGCCCCGTGGCTCAGTTGGGATCATTGAAGCCGGTCGCCACCGCGTCGAGCGCCTGACGCATTCCAGTCGACAACATGTTGGCTTGTGCTGTCGAGAGCCGGCTTTTTTCAAAGCCCAGGGGAAATCGGCGGGTACTCACGTTTGCAACCGATGCGCGCCAATTCTGAATGCACCGCTTTTATGCTGGCGTCGTCGGCTCATTTCACATGCCGGGCCGTGGGCAAGTCCTTTGCACTGAAACAAGGAGAACGTCGCTGTGGTTGCATAACCCTCGACAGGATCAACTCGTTCGAGAGTTGAAATGGCTTGCGGTAACTCACCGATCATGCGATGGCTTGATGGAATCACCCGTCGAAATGGCGGAAAATTCTCAATGCGAAATTGAACAGTCGCAATGCCCCATTGTGGTGTGGGGGTATGAGTTTCGTACCGGCACAAGACGTCGTCGGCCAATTCCTGATGACCTTCGGGGCATACCCGCAACGGCAGAAGGCCGCCAGCGATAACCTCGACGGGATTCTGCAAAAACTGAAGGAAGGCCCGTGCAAGCAGGAATTGGCGACCAAGGCCATCGCGTCTTCTAGCGGCGTGGCATCACCAAGGCGATGCGGTACATCTCCGCGCCGGGGCTGGCGAATTGCTGCGGCAGCCGGCTCGGCGCAATGCAGGCCCTC
>JAJXXL010000278.1 GCA_021781115.1 Planctomycetota bacterium | reverse complement strand
CGATCGACAACCGCGAATACGGCGGTTCGGCCTGGGCCATGGCGTGGGGTGCGTTCAAGTCGGGTTACACGCACACCATGAACCCCATGGAAACCAGTTGTTACAGCATTAACAACACCGGCACCGACTGGGGAAACACATCGCTGACGGCAGCCGGAAGCGGCCATGTCGGCGGGGTCAACGTGCTCATGGGCGACGGCAGCGTACGGTTCGTGTCGACCAATGTGAACTGGCTCACCTGGCTGGCCGTCGGCACGCGTAATGGATCCGAAACCGTCGGAGAGTTTTAGGCACTTGCCTGCAACCTCCAAAGCCGGCTCGCCTGCGCGCACGAAATACCGACGCGCGCGACGCGGCGAGTTCAGTGCCCACTGAGTTACTGGTCAGGTGTGTTACCGGTCAGGTGTTACGTGCCGATTGGTTCCATACGACATGCCGCTAGCCCATCGCGACGGCGCAGCAGGAAGTTGTATGCATCGCTTGGCATCGCGCTGATGATCATACACCCTGGGTGTCAGCGTACAGAAACACCTCCGAAAACTCCGCAGGCCGCTGCGGACTTGCAAGCTGTTCACGCACCGCCTCCGCCCCTCGTGTTCGGTCCATCGCGCGAGAACATCGGTATCGTCCCACGTTTCCAGGAGATCGCATCCCGTGCGGGCGTGCGATTCGCCTATTTCAATGATGCAGTTCCCGGTCGGTACTACTTTCCTGAAATTCTGGGCGGGGGCGCCGGGTGGCTCGATTACGACCGCGACGGCTGGCTCGACTTGTATGTCATGACTGGCTGCCCGCTTGCCGGCCCGCAACCAGCCAATGGCCGCTACAAAAACCGCCTGTATCACAACCGAGACGGCGAAGCATTCGATGACGTGACCCTCTCTGTCGGCGGCCAGCCGACCGGCTTCGGGCATGGCTGCGCCGTGGGCGATTTCAACGCCGACGGTTACGAGGATTTGTATCTGTCGAACTTTGGTGAAAACGGACTGTTCGTCAACCAGGGCGATGGAACCTTTCAAAATGTGACGCACGCTTCAGGAATCGCCGCAAGTTTTTGGGGCACCAGCGCCCTGTGGCTCGATGTCGACAGCGATGGCGACCTCGACCTGTACGCCGCCAGTTATGTCGACTGGAACATCGCGATGCATAAGGCGTGTGAATACAACGGGCACAAGGGGTATTGCGGGCCGGGCAGCTACACGCCCGAGGCTGATCGCGTGTTTGTCAATCAAGGCGACGGAACCTTCATCGAAGCCGCCGAGACGCTGGGGTTGCAGGCGCCCGGTGGGCCGGGGTTGGGCGTCGCCGCGCTCGATTTTGACGACGACCTGCAACCGGAAATCTATGTCGCCAACGACATGGCTGAAAAGTTTCTGTTCACGCGCACCGCCGACCCCGCTGCCTCGCGAACTGCGGGCGTTCAGCCCGTGGGCCGCTGGCGCGAGGTGGCGTTGCAGGCGGGTTGCGCCCTGAGCGGCTCGGGTGAAGCCGAAGCCGGCATGGGCGTTACCTGCGCCGATTTCGACGGCGACGGGCGGCCAGACATTTTCCTGACACACTATTACCAAAAGAAGAATACGCTGTACCGGAATCTGGGGCGGCTGCTGTTTCATGACGACAGCTATGTTTCGCGAATTGCCGCCCACTCGATGCTGTCGTTGGGCTTTGGAACGGCCGCCATCGACTATGACCGCGACGGCGCGCCCGACCTGTTCATTGCCAACGGCCATGTCCTCGGCCCCGAACAGCCCCCACCCGTCGAAATGCAGCCGCAACTGTTGCACAACGACGGCACGGGAAAATTCGACGACGTTTCAGCGCATGCCGGGCGTTATTTTCAGGAATTGTGGCTCGGCCGCGGTGTTGCTGCCGCCGATTTTGACAACGACGGCGACCTCGACCTGGTCGTTTCGCACCTGAACAAGCCCCTGGCCCTGCTGCGAAACGACACGCCCACCGGGCGACACTTTCTCGGCCTGCGGCTGACAAGTGCCAACCGAACCGTTCCCGTAGGGGGGCGCGTCGCGGCAACGGTGAGAGGCAGCACGCGGGTGCAACCTGTCGTCGCGGGCGGCAGCTACCTGTCGTCTTCTGACAGACGCTTGCTGTTCGGGCTGGGCGAACACGCCCTGGTCGAACGGCTGAAAATCTGCTGGCCATCGGGACGGGTCGATCAATTTGAAAACGTTGCCGCCGATCAATACTGGCGGCTCGACGAAGGCGGCCAACTCAAACCCGACACCTTCCCGTGAACCGGGCGAGCCCAGGATCGTCAGCATCATGGAACCGAAAAAACCGATCTCCGCATCAGAACCCGCTGCCGCCGATGTTTCGCCCCTGCCGCTGACCGACGCGGCCCACGGTGACGACAAGACCGACGTTCCGCCGCCATCCATGACGCTGGCATTACGCGGGTTGCGCCTGGTCCTGATCCTCGGCCTCGTTGCCACGGCCGGAACAGGAGTGTGGGCCTGGCGTGGCAAAGCTGACGCGAAAAGGTGGGCCCTGCGCGGCGACTTTGTGCGCGCCCGGTCCGGGTTGCGGCGCTACTTGTGGCTGTTTCCGAGGGACGCTGAAGCCCGGTTGCAACTCGCACGGGCACTGGCAACTGACGACGCCCTGTTGCCAAAGCAGCGGTGGCCCGAGGCGTTTGCCCTTCTGCAAAGCATCGACGACCGTACGCCGCAGGGCTTCGAGGCCCGGATGTGCGAGGCCCGGCTCGCATTTCTGGTGCGACTGCAACCCACGCATGCCGAGCAATTGGTGCGCCGCGCACTCGCATTAAAGCCAAAGTCGCGCGACGCCTGGTTTCTGCTGTGGAAGATCCTCGATATGACCGGTCGAGGTGATGAAAGCGAAACGGTGTTTCAGCAGGTGCTCGCGCTGGCCGCAGCCGACGAACGCACCTGGTGCCTGCGGGAATGGTTTTTGAGCCAATTTGCGCCCGGCTTGGCCAATGCCGACCTCGATCGCGCGCTCGGATTTCTCAAACCTGACGAAACCGCCGGACCGGCGTGCGAATTTCAACGACTGCTGGCATTTCGCAACGCCGAACGCAGCAGCCCCCTGAACCACGCCGCGTTGGCCCGCTGGTTTGAACGGCAGGGCGACTTTGAGCAAGCCCTGAAAATTCTGCGCGAAAGCTCGGGCCTGCCGGGTGCATACGCTAATCGCTATTTTGTATTCGCCCTGGTCGAAACGTACCTGAAGGCCGGCCAGGCTGATCTGGCAGAAAAATATTTCGTCGACTGCCCCGGCGACCGTGCAGGATATGAATACTGGCGGCTGCAAGGTATTCTTCACGAAGAAGCCCATCGCGATTATGCTCAGGCCGTTACCGCCTATGACCGAGCAATGATGACGTGGCCTGGGCCGGCCGATTGGCGAACCGTGCTCCGCAAGGCGCAATGTTTGCGTGCCTTGGGCAAGGCCGATGAGGCTGAGCAATGCCGCGCCGCGGGTGAAAAAATCAGGACCGACCTGTTCGGCGCGCCGAATCAAAAGGCCCTGCTCGACGCCGCCGCCCGGCTGACCGAGCCGCGCCAACTGGATGTCATTGCCGGCTATTACATGAGCCTCGGACGGCGCAACGAGGCCGCCTTATGGCGGAAGGCGTCGCCGCTGACCGGCAATGAAACAGGTTTCGTTCAACGAATATCCAATTGACGCCGTTCCATTATCCCCTTTGGAGAAACCATGTACGATCATGCTCGCTGGGTCGCAGTTGCTCTGTTGATGGTGCTGGCCGCCGGTTGCGGTTCGGGGCAGCAAGCGGCCGCGCCGCCCAGTCCGGACGAACTCAAGAAACAGGAAGAACGCGTCCGCAAGGAAATGTTTGAAAGCTACGAGATCATGAAAAAGAACACGCCGCCGGGTCAGCCCCTGCCCCCGCCACCCCCCGGTTATGACGAGGCAGCGGCTGGCTCAGGAACTGCGCCTGGCGGCGGGTCGAAATGACGCGCGCCGCGTCATTTTTTGAACATCGGGTCGTTTTTGTTTCCCCGCGAAAGCAGGTAGGCGAGCAAATCGCGCACTTCCTGTTCATTGAGCGGCTTGAGCAGGTCTTTGGGCATGAGCGAAGCCGCCGCAGGCTGCATTTCCTCGATGTCTGATTTCCTGATCCGCTCAATTTTCGTGGGGTCTTCGGGATTCGCCAGAAAGGTCAGATCTTCGCCGGTTTCGGCGACGACGCGACCCGTGCGCACCTTGCCGTCGTTCGTTTGCAGGACGACGGCTCGGTATTGGTCTGAAATCACCTTGCTCGGGTCGACAATGGCCTCTGCCAGATCCTTGAGAATAAACCGGCCTGCGAGCTGAGTCAGATCAGGTCCGGTGGCGCCTCCGTCGCCTCCAAAACGATGGCAAATGACGCACCGGGCCGCGGCGAACATTTTCTGGCCGTTCTCAAAATCGCGGCCCTTGAACCCTTGTTCGCCCAGGGTGGTCAGGTCGGCCAGCGTCCATTCGCGCCCGGGGCCGGCCGGCATCGGCAGTACCGGGGGCTGGAAAGGTTTGCGGGCCCCGAACGCTTCGATCGCCAGTCGCTCGCTTTCAGACGCGTTTTCAAACGCTTCGCGGTCAATGTTTCGCAGAAACCCTTGAAAGCTCGCGCCGCCCGACCATTTGTGGGCGCGATCAAACCATTGGAAATACGCCTTGCGCTGGTCGAGCGTCCAGCCGGTTTTCGCGTTTCGCAGCGCGAACGCGTAATGCTCCTGCATCAGGTCGGGGTAGTTCGCATGCATGGCGGAAATAGCCCCGGCGTACCCGCCGTTGCGCGCCAACAGGTCGCCCAGATCGGGCGGAACCTGCTTGGGCGGCTGCTGCATCAGGGCCACGGTTTTGCCGATGATCGTGGGCGAACGCAGGTAAACCAGCAACGTGCATAATTCACGATTGCTCGCGTCGTCGCTGGCAGGAAACAATGGGTCGAGCCGGGCGACCAGTCGCTGCCGGGCCGGTTCCTCGGGTTCTCCCATGCGAATGAACACGAGTTGGTACGCCCGCAACAACTCCAGCCGCTGAAATTCCGTCAACCGCGAATAATCCAGCCGGCCCAGCGCTTCGAGCAACTGCGGTTCGAGTGATTTGTCGCCCTGCCGGGCCAGGCCGACGGCGCCGGTGATCAGCGCCTCAGGGTTCGCTTCCTGAAGCACCCGACCTTGCCAACTGTTCACGTTCTGCTGCTCAAGCGCCACCCGCGCGGCATAGCGAATGTGGCGGTCGGCGTGCCCCAGGTACGGGTACGCCACGTCAACCGCCGCCGCCCAATCGGCCACGGGCTGGTGATACGCCTCCAGCTTGTGGCGGAGCGCCCTGAGCTCGCCGTGCCGTGGGTCATGCGCGTCGGCGGGAGCGGTCGCGTCAGTACCCGTATACGTCACGCGGTACAACTCCGACTGCGTGCCCCGCCCCCCCACGGTGAAATACAGGGCGCCATCGGCGCCAACCACCGCGTCTGTCAGCGGCAGGGGACTGCGCGACAAAAACTCTTCTTTGACGGCCGTGTAGCTGGCTCCCGAGGGTTCCAGATGCACGGCGTACATCGTGCCAAACGTCCAGTCGCAGCAAAACAGGGCCCGCTGGTACTTCGCCGGAAACTTCGCGCCGTACCCGAACGTGACCCCCACCGGCGACCCTGGCCCGATATCAACAACCTCCGGCAGGCTGTCGACATACCAGGTGGGCCATTTGCCCGTGCCGCTGCGCCACCCGAATTCGCTGCCGTCGGCCGCGTGCACCACCCGCGTCGGCCGATACCAGGGCATGCCCATGTCCCATTCCATGTCGGCGTCATAGGCGAACAGTTCGCCGTCGGCGTTAAACGCCATGTCATAGGGGTTGCGATAGCCGATGCTGAAGACATCCCACGTTTTCCCGTCGGGGTCAGTGCGGGCGATCCAGCCGCCGGGAGCCAGAATTCCCACGGCATGCCCGTTCGCATCCCACTGCCGCGGCAGCAGCAGGTCTTCGCCCCAGTTCGTGGGAATGCGGCTGGTGTACCCCGGTTTGGCCGGGTCGCGCGGTTCAAACGGCGGCCGCGTATGATTGCCGCAGATACAATAAATCGACTTGCCGTCGGGAGCCAGCACGAGGGCATGCGGCCCATGTTCGCCGCCGCCGCGAAATTCGCTCAGCTTGACGAGTTCATCGAACTGGTCGTCGCCATCGGTGTCGCGGGCCCGGTACAGCCCGCTGCCGGGTCCGCCATTAATTGACAGGTACAGCGCATCGAAGGCATACAGCATGCCGTGCGCCGCGGTGATTTTCAGATCAAGCCGCTCGACGCGCGTCGGCTCATTGCTGCCGATCGGCGGCGGAGTGATGCGACACAACCCCTGCTTGTCCTGGTCGCTCACGATCAGCCGGCCCTTGTTGTCGCGGGCAATCGAGACCCAGGAACCGAGTTGTTCCTTGGGCACGGTAAACAACCGTTCGACCTGAAACCCTTCGAGAACATGAAACTCGTGGCTCGGCGCACGCGACCCGTTAAAGGCGTTTCCCCAGGGGCCTTCGCCCAGCGGGTGCAGTTTGCGAACGGCTGTGAACTGATCGGGCTGCTCGGAGTCGGCGGCCTGCCACGATGTATCGCTGACGATTTCGACCGATTTGCCCGCCGTCGTGGTCAGCACGAGCTGCAGGACGAAACCGGCCGGCCCCCCCTCGTTTCTGACGTTGGCCGTCAGGACGTTTTCGCCCGACCGCAACATTTTTTGCACGTCGGCAGACAGGGGCTCTTGCCACGCGTCGCTTCCGCCCACGCGCTGGCCGTTCAAAAACAGTTCGACGACGTTGTCGCAGGCCGCTTTGAGCCGCCCAGCCTGGAACTCGCCACGAAAGCTCTTTTTCAGCACGTATTTATGGTTGTCGTCGGCCCCCCAGATCCACAGCGGGGTCGTGCCGCCGGCCTGTGGTTTGTCGGCTGCGGCCACAGGCGGCGCTTGCCCCCGCACCTGGGCCGGCGCGAGTTCCGGCTGTTGCGTGAACAGCTTGTCGGCGGCAGTCTCGGCGGCCTGCACGGCAGATCCCACGGCGGCCGCAGCGGCGACCAGCAGCACTCCTGTCAAACGGGCGTATCGGCTCACGAAAACGGCTCCTCGTTGAAAGTTTCGATTCAGGTTTGTGCGGGGTGCGCCACGCACCAGGTTCAGGCCGCGCCCGGCACCCGCGACGCCGCTAAAACAGGCGATTGTAACCATTCAGCGCGGCCACGCGGTAGGCTTCGGCCATCGTGGGGTAATTGAACGTCGTATTAATGAAATACAGCAGGCTGTTCGCCGGAACGGGTTGCGACATAATGGCCTGGCCGATGTGAATAATTTCCGACGCGTTGGCCCCGAAGCAATGAATGCCCAGGATTTCGAGTGTTTCCCGGTGGAACAGCAGCTTGAGCATGCCCACGGTTTGCCCGGTAATCTGGCCGCGGGCCAGGCTCTTGAACATCGCGTGACCCACTTCGTAGGGCACGCTGGCCTCGGTAAGTTGGCGCTCGGTGCGGCCCAGCGAACTGATTTCGGGGCTGGTGTAAATTCCCGAGGGAATGTCGTGCACCATGATCTGGTCGATCTTGCCGGCCAAAAAGTGCGTCGCCGCCGACCGCCCCTGCATGTACGCCGCGCTCGACAGCGACGGAAACCCGATGACGTCGCCCACCGCGTAAATGTGTGGCTCGGCGGTCTGAAAATTCTCGTTGACCTTGAGAATGCCGCGCGGCCCGGCAGCAATGCCCAGGGCCTCCAGCCCCATGTCGTCGGTATTGCCGGTGCGCCCGTTGGCCCACAGCAAAATATCGGTTTTCAGTTGTTTGCCTGATTTGAGGCTCAACACCACGCCGTCTTCGCGGCCTTCGACCTTGTCATACACTTCACGATGACGAATCAGCACGCCGCGTTCACGCAGGTGGTACGACAGGGCGTCGATGATTTCGTCATCGAGAAACTCCAGCAGCTTTTCACGGGTGTTGACGAGGTTCACCTTCGCCCCAAGGTTGCGGAACATCGAGGCGTACTCGCACCCCACGACGCCGGCCCCATAGATCGTGATCGACTGCGGGGTGAACCCCAGGTTCAAAATCGTATCGCTGTCAAAAATGCGGGCGTGTCCAAAATCGACATCATCGGGCCGGTGCGGCCGCGACCCGCTCGCAATCACGAACGCCGGGGCGCCCAGGCGGTGGCAGGCGCCGTCTTCTTCCTGGGCCACAATCGTGTGCGCATCGACAAACCGGGCCTGCCCCGGAATGATCGGCACACGATTGCGATCGTAAAACGTGCGCCGCATTTCGACCTGCTGTTCAATGACCGCGCGGGCGCTTTTGCGCAATTCGGGAAACGTCAACTGCACCGACACCCCCGCCTCGCGAAACATGCGGTTGTTGTTGACTTCGGTCATTTTGAAGATCGAATACCGCAGCGCTTTGCTGGGAATCGTCCCCAGGTGCGTGCAGCTCCCCCCGATTTGCAAATACCGCTCGACCACGGCCACACGCTTGCCATGTTTCACGGCCTGCATCGCCGCCCCCTCGCCACCGGGCCCGGTGCCAATCACTACAAGGTCAAAATCCTGTTCAGTCATGTTTCGGTTCCAGATTTCAGGTCGGTCGTGAAAACGGGCCTCAGCCGCCGGCTCAGCCGCCCGGCGGCTGAAACGGCGTCAGCGCCGCGCCATACGGCAGATACAGCGGGTGCCGCGGTTCGCCGCTGCGATTCGTCCCCAGGCAGAACAGGCTGATCTTGTGGCGGGCCAAGAGTGCCGTCACGCGGCGCGACCGCCCGTTCCACGCGCCGTGTTCGCCCCAAGCCACCACCACGACACGGGCCGCCCGGGCCGCCCGCAAGATCGCGGCGTCGTTGCGCGGCCCCACCGGGTCGGGTGCAGAATACAGGGCCTGCGGGTCGGTCGAGCGCAGGGCAAACAGGTTTGTGACGACGACCTGCGAAAAACCCAGCCGCCAGCCGCGCTCGACGCAACGGTGTACTGTCGGGTCGTTGCAAGTTTCGTCAGCGGTCGAGGGGTTCAGCATCAGGAAGTTGATCGCCTCGGCTCCGGCGTTCCAGACGCGCGACAGTTCGTAGCGATAAACCCCGTCGCGCGAAAACCGGGCCGTGCCGTTCCAGGCATGGCGTTCGTCGCATGGCAAAACCCGGTGCGGCACGGCCACCTCATCGTTTCGGAGAATCATCGAAAATGTTGCGGAAACCGCGCGGCCAGCCGCTGCCGGCAACACACCTGTTCGGCGTCTTCAATCGCCTTGATTTCCGCCGCGGCGCGGGTTCGGCCCAGGTCTTCGAGCATGCGGGCCGCCAGCGCGGTCCAGCCGGTCTGGTGGCCGGCGCCCAGCCCGCGGCCGGTATCGCCGTGAAAATACTCATGAAACAGCAGCAGGTTTCGCCAATGCGGGTTTTGGGCGTACCGCGGGTCGTCGCCGTGGCAGGGGCGGCGGCCCGCTTCGTCAGCGCAGAAAATGCCCAGCAACCGGCTTTCAATTTCCCGCGCCACCTCCAGCAGGTTCATCCACCGGCCCGAACCGGTCGGGCACTCGACCCGCAGCGAATCACCGTAGAAATGATGATAGCGTTCCAACGCCTCAATCAACAGAAAGTTCAGGGGAAACCAGATCGGCCCGCGCCAATTCGAATTCCCTCCAAACAGTCCCGACGTCGATTCGCCCGGCACGTATTCGACTCGGTGTTCTTCGCCTCCCGCCGAACAGGTAAACGGCTGCGATTCGTGCACCTTCGACAGCGAACGCACGCCGTAGGGCGACAGAAACTCGTTTTCGTCGAGCACGTATTTCAGCACGCGCTCGAGTCGCTCACGCGAGGGAATTGCCAGCAGCCGCACCCCGCAGCGGTTGCCCTCAGGGCAGTCACGCTCCATGTAACTGATATGCTTCGCCAGATCCAGGTCCTGCCGGTGGGTGATGAACCAGTCCATCCGCTTGCGAAAACCCGGCAACCGGTCGATGACGTCTTCATCGAGCGTGTGCACGGCAAACAACGGAATGATCCCCACCATCGACCGGATTCGCATGGGCGTGGCGTGGCCGTTGACGTGCAGAAAGTCGTAGTAGAACCCGTCGGCTTCATCCCACAGGCCGGTGCCGTCGAGCGTGTTCATGGCGTCGGCGATCGCCACGAAATGCTCGAAAAACTTCGACGCCATGTCGCCGTAGGCCGGGTTTTCGGCCGCCAGCTCCAGCGACATGGCCAGCATGATTACGCAATAGAACGCCATCCAGGCGGTGCCGTCGGCCTGCTCCAGAAACCCCCCGTTCGGCAGCGGGCGCGAGCGGTCGAAGATGCCGATGTTGTCCAGCCCCAGAAACCCACCCGAAAACAGGTTCTTGCCCCGCACGTCCTTGCGGTTGACCCACCACGTGAAATTCAGCAGCAGCTTTTGAAACACGCGCGAGAGAAACAACCGGTCGCGGCCTGAGCGCGGCCCCGTCATCTTGTACACGCGCCAGCAGGCCCAGGCGTGCACCGGCGGGTTGACGTCGCCCAGTGCAAACTCATACGCCGGAATCTGCCCGTTGGGGTGCATGTACCACTCTCGCAGAAACAGCACGAGCTGCTCTTTGGCAAATCCGGCGTCGAGGTTCGCAAAACAGACGGTGTGAAACGCCAGATCCCATGCCGCGTACCACGGGTATTCCCACTTGTCGGGCATCGACACCACGTCGCGATTGTACACCTGCGGCCAGTCGTGGTTGCGGCCCTGCTTGCGGCCGGCCGGCGGAGGCGGTTGCCCTGGGTCGCCATTCAACCAGTCATGCACGACGTAATGATAAAACTGTTTGGTCCACAACAGCCCGGCGTCGGCCTGCCGCAACACCCGCCGTTCGTCTTCGTTCAGCGTGTCGGGCGTTTTCTCGGCGTAAAATGCGTCGGCCTCTGCAACCCGCTCTTCAAACACGCGGTCGAAGTCTTGTGACAGGGTGGGCTCCGGCGATTCGGCGACGTCACTCAGCCTGAGCCGAACCTCGACCACGCCCCCGCCGGGCACAGTCAGGTCATACCAAGCGGCCGCCTTCGTGCCGCGGCCGGCCGGGTTCACCGCACTGGTGTGCCCGTGAACCAGATAATCGTGAAAGGCATCTTTGCGGCAATCCTCGGATTCGGCGGTCTGGTACAGCCGCGCCGTATTGGTTTCATTTTCAGTGAACAGCCAGGTCGGCCGCTGCCCCTGCTCGGTGACACCGGCGCACAACCGGTAGGTGCCGAGGGTTTCGTGTTCGGCCAGGATCGCCAAGTCGGTTTCCTGCCGCAGTTGCGGCTTGGCGATGACGGGTTCATCGGGCGAGTTCCACACCCAGGTATTGCGGAACCACAGCGTGGGCAGCAAATGCAGCCGCGCCTCGCCGGCCGACCGGTTGGCGACCGTAATGCGAATAGCAATGTCGTTGGGCGACGCCTTGGCATATTCGACAAACAGGTCGAAGTAGCGGTCGGCATCAAACACGCCGGTGTCAACCAGCTCGAATTCGGGCTGTTCGCGCGAGCGGCGGTGGTTTTCGGCAACCAGTTGGTCGTACGGATACGCCGCCTGCGGGTATTTGTAGAGCGCCTTCATGTAGGAGTGCGTGGGTGCGGCAAATACCCCCAGGCGTCGCCGTCGGGAGAATAATCTTCGCGCACCGTACCCCATTGCCGATCGGAAAGGTACGGCCCCCAGCGCTTCCAGTTGCCGTTTTTTTCACGCCGCGCGTCCTGCGCCATCCGATGCATTTCGGCGTAGCCGACCTGGTTGATCACCATGATTTCAGAAAACTCCACGACAGACCGGGCTGTGCCTCGAAACGTCGACCACAGCGCCTCACGCGGCGACTGGCCATGCTCCCCAGACTTCCGACGCGTGAGATTCAGCGGAATCTTTCACACCGCGTGCGACCCGTGCCGCGCGCCACAGCCGCCGCCAACGTGCCCCCCTGCGTCGGTGCGCGACCAGATCGCGCCGAACGTCTTCGCCAACCGGCGTGTTCAGGCCGTTCAGTATAGCCGCTGCCGCCCGCGCCGAAAATCGACCTCACAAAGTTTCGAGCAGGGCGCGATCACATACGTGTGTGCCCCGCGCTTGGCCCCCACGCAACCGATCGGGTACGATGCGGGCCACGCCTGACAAAATGAACAGGCGGGCGCAGCGTGGCCCGCGAGGAGTTCAGGCTCATTCCCGCGTACTCGGCCGCCCCCCAGGACAGGACATCCAGTGATGCAAACCGCAACCGGCGCCCTGCTGATCTCCAACGGCCGGCTCATTGACGGCACTGGCGCAGCGCCCGTGAACGATGGCGTGGTCGTGGCCCGCGAAGGACGCATTGTTTACGCCGGCCCGAAACACGCCGCGCCGCCCGTGCCCCCCGACGCCAACCGGGTCGATGCCCGCGGCGGCAGTATCATGCCGGGCCTTGTCGAGGCGCACTTCCACCCGACCTACTTCAATGTGGCGGCCCTCGAAGACCTCGACATCAAGTACCCTGTCGAATACGTCACGCTGCTCGCCGCCGCCAACGCCAAACTCGCGCTCGAATGCGGGTATACTGCCGCACGCTCGGGCGGCAGTCTGTTCAACATCGACGTCTGGTTGAAAAAGGCGATTGAACACGATTTGACACCCGGACCGCGCCTGGCGGCAAGTGGCCGCGAGATCTGCGGCGTGGGCGGGCTGATGGACTGGAACCCCGATTTTCGCAAGATCGGCATGGACGGCCTCGTGCTGCTGATCAATGGGGCCGATGAAGCCCGGGCTGCGGTCCGCAAACTGGTGAAAGACGGCGTCGAATGGATCAAAACCTACCCCACGGGCGACGCTGCCTCGCCCGATACGAACGACCACCATACCCTGTGCATGACGTTCGAGGAAATGCACGCCTGCGTCGGGGCGGCCCATAACCATGGGCTGAAGGTCACCGGTCATTGCCGGGCCACCGAGGGCATCAAGAACGCCTTGCGGGCCGGTTACGACGCGCTCGAACATGCCACGTTCATCGATGACGAATCGCTCGAGTTGCTGTTGCAGCGCGGCACGCCGGTCGTGCCCGCCTTGCAGTTCGAATGGGCCAGCATCGAACGCGGCCCTGAGTTTGGCATGAGCCAGCGCATCATCGACGGGCACAAGGAAACGCTGGAAGGCGGGGCCGAAAGCGCCCGGCGCATTCTACGCGCCGGCGGGCGGCTCGGCATGGGGGGCGACTACGGCTTTGCCTGGAACCCGCACGGCGATTACGCCCGCGAACTCAGCTTCTTCGTCGACCAGGTGGGCTTTTCGGTGCTCGAAACTCTGACCTGCGCCACGAAAACCGGGGCGGAAATCATGGGCCGCGCCGACGAATTCGGCACGCTCGCCCCCGGCAAACTGGCCGACGTGCTCGTTGTCGAGGGTGATGTCGCCAACAATATCCGGCTGCTCGAAGACCGGTCGCGATTCGTCGCGGTGATTCAGGGTGGCGTCATCAAAGCGGGGCAACTCGCGAGCAACCCGCCAGCACAACGCGAACGATAATCTGGCAAAGCGGTGTTCGGTGCTTGGTGCTCGGTAATCCTGTCGCGGCTTGCCGTACGTATTGCGGGGTTTAGAAACGAGCAATGGTCAATGCGACTTTGGCGTGGATCCTGAAAACTGAACACCGAACACTTCATTCAAACTGAAACCTTCCGCTGTCGTTATGCCGAATCGCTTCGAACGCACGGGACTTCGGGCCACAGAAATCCCTCAAAGATCACTCAAAACGCGAATTGAGAATTCGACTTGACAAACTTGTGAATCTGACTTGACAAGGGCCGGTCGGACATTAGAATACGTTTATAGGGGTTATTCTGACCAGTCTGAACGGCTAGCCCGGTGGCTGTGTATTCGCAGCCGTGCGATATCGTTTAAGTGGTCGCGATTGAAGTTGCGTCTGTGCCTTGGCCGAATCGTCGTGTAACCTTCCATGTTATCGCAGGTCTTGGAATCGCTGTTGGC
>JAJXXL010000090.1 GCA_021781115.1 Planctomycetota bacterium | reverse complement strand
TTCACCGGGACGCGGCGCAATGGACCACCGCGGCACCACCGTTGCCCGTTATTTGCGCGGCGTGACCACGAGGTGGTTCAGCACCTGCTCGACACCCGATACCCGCTGCGCCAGCGAGCACACATCCGGCGATTCGTCGTCGGCTTCGAGTACGCCTTGCAGGCAAACGCCGTTGTTGTTCATCCGGCGGATGACCAGCGACGAAAACTTGAGGCGCGGCTCCGACAACAACTCGCGCTGGACCTCGCGCTCAATCCGGTGATTTCCAGCCAATGGGTCGATTGCTTCAAAAGCAAACTGAGGGGGGTATTCTTCTTTTGCCACAGTAGCCACTTCCCGATGCTTTGTTTTTCGCATGATGACCGTCTCCTCCATGGCACGCGCCTGTACGATCTGCTTTAACGCTCTCACCCATCAGTTTAACCAGTCAAGACAACTTGTACAGCAAAAAAAGGACCGAACTGTCAAAAATCCTGAATTCAGGAATCGCGGGGGTTTTGCCCGCACCGGGGGAACCTTGCCCACCAGCCGACGGCAGCCGTAATCGGCCTGATTTTCCGGTGTTTCGGCCCACGGGTCGCGCCGGCGCCCCCGATTCTTCCGTAGACGAAAGCGTTTGTTGATGATTAAACTGCATTGGCCGCTGGCAATTGATCGCCCGCCCGAAATCGGTGCAATGCACGCTTTCGGTGCAGCCCGCGAAAAATCCGCGCAAGGGCGTGAAGCCAGTCAGCCGCGTCGTGGCGGTTGACCTCGTGCGACCAGCCAAACCTGGGGGTGAAAAAAACAGGGTTGTACCGACGATGCCCGGCTCATTTTCCTTCCATCGCCGCCGGTTGCTGCAAATCGGGGCGATTGGCTATTGCGGCGCGAACCTTCCTGCTGCGCTGGCGGCCGAGGCCAGTCCGCGACCCGACGCACGGGCCGACGCCTGCATTCTGCTCTACATGGATGGCGGGCCCAGCCATATCGACCTGCTTGATCTGAAACCGCACGCCCCCGCGGAAATTCGCGGTCCGTATCGCCCGATTGACACCACTGTTCCTGGAATCGCAATCTCCGAATTGCTGCCCCGGCTGGCGGCCCAGATGCACCGCGCCACGCTGATCCGCTCGGTTCGGCACGAAGAAACGGTGCATGACCCGGCGGTGTACCAGATGCTCACGGGCTACAAACACACCAGTTCGGCCGGAGGGTTAAAGGTCGAGGAGACCGATCTTCCGCAGATCGGTTCGGCGTTTGGTTACGCCGATGCACGCCCCGCAGTCATGCCCAAAGTGCTGCAATTGCCAGAAACCATGACCATGGAAGCTCGCGTCCTGCCGGGACAAAACGCCGGAATTCTGGGGGCAACCTTCGACCCGTTTCATGTCGATGTTTCGCCCGCCGGAAAGGTCGCCGCGCCCCCCTTCGACGCCCGGCACGATGTGCCCGCCGCGCGGTCGGCACAGCGTGCCGATTTACTACGACGGTTCAACCATGAATTCTGCCGGCTGCCGGCCACCCGCCTGCTGGCCCAGTTCGATTCGTTTCAGGACCAGGCGCTCGAAATTCTGGCGGCACCCCGCATGACAGCGGCGTTCGATCTCGACCGCGAACCGCCAACCATGCACGCGCTGTACGGGCGGCACCGCCACGGACAGTCGGTTTTGTTGGCGCGGCGGCTGGTCGAGGCGGGGGCCCGGTTTGTCACAGTGTATTGGGGCCGCGAGCCCCAGGATTGGAACGACGGTCGCGGCGCCCGGCCCGCCAACAACCCGTGGGACACGCACCGCAATCATTTTCCGCTTGTCGAAAAGAGCCTCGCACCGCGGGCCGATCAGGCGCTGGCGGCGCTGCTGCTCGACCTGTCGCAGCGGGGCCTGCTCGACAGGACGCTGGTGGTGTGGATGGGCGATTTCGGGCGGACCCCGCGAATCACGAAACCCTGGGCGAGCCGCGATCATTGGCCGCACGCATTTTCGCTGCTCATGGCCGGGGCAGGCGTGATCGGCGGCAACCTGTACGGCGGCACCGACCCCCACGCGGCACTCGTGGTCGACAACCCCGTCAGCCCCGCCGACCTGACCGCCACGATCCTGGAATCGCTGGGCATTGACCCGCACGCCACGGTTCGCGGCGCGCGGGGCCAACCGCATACGCTGTCGCGGGGCGCCCCCTTGAACGCGATCTTCTCCTGATGGCCGGGCCGCGAAGCGACGACCGACCATCGCCGCACTTGCCGCGACGGTCCATCGCTGGACGCAGCCCGGCGACGGCGGTACAGTCACGTGCGGTGGTGCGCCGAAACGGGCAGGGGGTGCATCGACGCAACTGAGCACGCCTTCTGATTTACGAAAGACGACCATGCCCGACCACGACCTGAACCGCCGCGATTTTCACAAATTGACAATGGCCGCGCTGGGCGGGGTGATGTCGGGCGGCGTCGCCGGCTGCGGCGGCAACGAACCGCCACCTGCCGCACCAGCCGCTGCGCCAGGGCATGCCCCTGCGGCAACGAACGCCGCGCCTGCAAAAGCTGAACCGGGCGAAGCGCCCGCCGTGGCAGCCAGCGACGTCCATGTGTGCCGGGGGTTGAATGCCTGCAAGGGCAAGGGGGCCGACGGCAAAAACGCATGCGCCGGACAAGGCACCTGCGCTTCGAGCGATACGCACCATGCCTGCTCGGGGGCGAACGCCTGCAAAGGGCAGGGGGGCTGCGGCGCCGACCCGGCCCAGAACTCCTGCAAAGGCAAGGGCGGCTGCCACGTGCCCCTGATGAAAGACGCCTGGGTCGAGGCCCGCAAGCATTTTGAAGGCGAAATGAAAAAGCAGTCGAAAGAGTTTGGCGCCGCGCCCGCCGAGCAGAAGGACTGACGCCCGCAACGGCCCCAGCCTGGGCCAGCGCCTGGGCTGGTTCCGCATCGACTTCGAGTGCAGGAAGTTCCCGCCGTGGACCGAAACACCGCCTCCCCCGCGTTGCCGCCCCCACCGGCCGGCGGCGGCCCGGCGCAGCACTTGGCCGGGCGGACGACCTGGGGCGACTTGCCGCAACTGGGGTTGGGCGTGGGGCTGCGGAGCGCGCATTTTTCGCACATTCTGCGCGAACGCCCGGCGGTCGACTGGTTCGAGGTGATTTCCGAAAACTTCATGGATTCGCACGGGCGGCCGCGGTATGTCCTCGAACAGGTGGCCGAGCGTTACCCGATCGTGATGCATGGCGTGTCGCTGTCGATCGGCAGCACCGACCCGCTCGACTTCGACTACCTGCGCAAGTTGAAATCGCTGGCCCGCGATGTGCGGGCCCGCTGGGTTTCAGATCATGTCTGCTGGACGGGGGCGGCGGGCCTGAACACGCACGACCTGCTGCCGCTGCCGTTCAATGAACAGACACTGGCCCACGTTGTCGCACGAATTCGCATGGTCCAGGATTTTCTCGAATGCCCGCTCGTGCTCGAAAACCCCAGC
>JAJXXL010000024.1 GCA_021781115.1 Planctomycetota bacterium | reverse complement strand
GGTTGAAAGTCACCATCCATCGCAAGCAGGTCCGGCTGATCACCCGCCGACGCCGCGAACAGACCGAAGAGTTCCAATCGAAGTACCGCATGCGGAGCGGAATCGAGGCGACCCACAGTCTCTTGAAACGGGTGACGGGCCTGGGACGACTACGAGTTCGCGGCCAACCGGCCGTGTTCATGAGCGTCTTGCTGAAAGTCGCCGGCTGGAACCTGCTGCGCGCGGCGTCGGTGCGTTCAATACTCGAAAAACTCGCCAAATCCGGCGCGACTGGGCAGTTTGGGCAGCTTCTTTGCGATTCAGGCAGCCCCGCCAGGCACGCCCCGACAATTCTGGCGGCCTGACGTTCGACTTTGGACCGTCGGGCCTGCAACCGACCCGCGCCGCGAAAACCCACGCGTCGACTTTTGTCGCACCTGTCCCTGGTGCGTCAGGAACTATGGGTGTCTGAGTGTTGCTTCTGCGCACCACGCGCAGCGGCGTGAACTACCATCGGGCTGCGCGACGTCTATAATGATCGGATCGTCGGTGTTTGAGATTGCGGCCGTCTGGGTGAGAATGCGGCGGGGTGTTGGCGTCATGGCAAGTGGTGTACCGTTGCGCGATCCTTCGAGTTGGGAGCTGGCGGCGGAGTCGATTACCGTCAAGATCCGCTGGGTGGGCCTGGGGCTGGGCTACCTGCTGGTGAATTCGGGCCTGCGCAAAGGCTCGCCCGACCAGCCGATCATGAACGCGATCTTGACGCTCGGCGCCGTATACGCGCTGCTCGATACTTTGTGGAGCTATCGCGGCAAGGTATTTCTGAGCCGCTGGCCGCTGATCATTTCGCTCATGGAGGCGGTGTTCATTGGCCTGCTGTGCAACTTCGACCAGGGCCTCGAAAGCCGGTTTCGGTTTTATTATTACCTGTCGCTGGTGGTGTGCGCGATCCGGCATTCGCCGTCGATCACGCTGGCAACGTTTGTCCTGCACGCGCTGAGCTATTCGGGGTTGGTGCTGACCCACGCCCGCGAGGCCCAGCAGTTGGCCAACGTGGGGCTGATGCTGGTGCTCATGGGCTGGGTCACCTGGGCCAGCACGTCGCTGTCGGGCCTGCTCAAAGGGGCGGGGCGGCAGCTTTCGCAACTGAATGATGAATTGCAGCAAAACCAGGCGCTGCTCGAACAGCGAATCCAGGAACGCACGCGGGAACTGCAGGAATCGCAGGCGCTGGTCGTGCAGCAGGAAAAGCAGGCGGCGTTCGGGTTGCTGGCGGCGGGAATCGCGCATGAGGTGGGCAACCCCCTCGCGGCCATCAGCTCGCTGGTGCAAATGCTCAACCGCCGCCCACACGACGATTACACCCGCGAGCGGCTGCAAATGGTCGACGACCAGTTGCGGCGGATCCAGCGCACACTGCGAGAACTGGTCGATTTCAGCCGGCCGGCCGTGGTGCAGAAAACGATGTGCGACGTGCACGAAACGATTGATGCCGCGTTAAATATCGCCAAATACTACAAGCGCACCAAGGGCAAGCGCATCTCGACGCGGTACGCCCCGCGGCTGCCCGTGATTCGCACCGTGCGTGACCAGCTCGTGCAGGTGCTCTTGAACCTGATTCTGAACGCGATGGACGCCACCGACGAGGGCGGCAACATCGAAATCAGCACGGGGCTGGCCGACGGTTGGATCGAGATCATCGTGCGCGACGATGGGCACGGCATCGCCCCGCCCGACCAGCCACGTGTGTTTCAGCCGTACTTCACGACCAAGGAAACCGGCACCGGGCTGGGGCTGTTCGTGTGCCGGCGAATTCTTGACCTGACCGTGGGCGGGCGGATCGAACTGCTCGAAACGTCGCCCGCCGGCACCGCGTTCGCCGTGTACATTACGTGCGACAACGTGCGGCAGCATGCCGGCGTTGTCGCCCCCGCCCCCCTTCCCACGCTTGTCGGTTGATCTTGAAAACTCCGCGCAGCATTCTGATTGTCGAAGACGAAGAAATCATCCGCACGACGCTCGGCGAATTCCTGAGCGCCGAAGGGTTCGACACGGCGGTGGCCGGCAATGTCGCCGAAGCCGTGGCACTGGCCCGCGACCGCGATTTCCTGGTCGCGATTTGCGATGTGCAACTGCCCGATGGCGACGGAATTCAGCTCCTGAAACGGCTGCAACAATTGAACCCCGGGCTGTTCGTGCTGATCATCACCGCCTACGCCACGGTCGAAAACGCCGTCGAGGCGTTCAAGGCCGGGGCTTACGATTACCTCGTCAAGCCGGTGCTGTTCGACGACCTGTACCACAAACTCGAGCGGCTGGTGCGGCACCGTGAGCTGTTCATCGAAAACCAGTCGCTGCGGCGTGAGTTGTCGCGGCTGGAAAACTTTGACGAACTGGTGGGTTCGAGCCGGGCTTTGGCCGACGTGCAGGACACGATTCGCAAAGTGGCGGTCACGAATTGCAACGTGCTGCTCGAGGGCGAAACCGGCACGGGCAAAGAGCTGTTCGCGCGGGTCATTCATCGCGGGGGGCCGCGGGGCCACGAAAAGTTTCTTGCCGTACACTGCGCCGCGCAGCCGGTCGAACTGCTCGAAGCCCAACTGTTCGGGCAGAAGAAAGGGGCGCACGCCGGCGCACGCAGCGACCAGATCGGCATCTTGCAGCACGCGGGCGAAGGCACAGTGTTTCTCGACGAAGTCGCGCAACTGCCGCTGCCCACGCAGGCCAAGCTGCTGCGGGCGATCGAGTTTCAGGAAATCCTGCCGCTCGGCGCCGCCGAGCCGGTGCGCGTCGCGGCCCGCATCATTGCCTCGACCACGCGCGACCTGCTGCGCGAAGTTGCCGAAAAGCGGTTCCAGGAAGACCTGTTCTACCGGCTCAACGGCGTGAAGATTCGCATTCCGCCCCTGCGCGAGCGACTCGACGACGTGCCCGAGCTCGTCGAATTTTTTCTCGCCCGGCACACGTCGGCCCTCGGCAAACGTGTCACGGGGGTCAACAGCGAAGCGATGCGGCTGTTAATGGCGGCGCGGTGGAAGGGCAACGTGCGGCAACTCGACAACGCCATCGAGCGGGCCGTCATCATGTGCGAAGGCCCGCAAATCGAGGCCAAAGACCTGCCCACCGACCTGCTTGGCGTCGGGCAGGTGCTGCCCGATACCGACGACCTGCGCTCGGCCCTCAAGCATTACGAACGCCTGCACATCAGTCGCGTGCTGCACCAGTGGCCCGACAAGCGCGAAGCGGCCAAACGGTTGCGGCTGGGCCTGTCGAGCCTGTACCGCAAAATCGAAGACCTGGGCCTCGACGTGTGAGCCACACGCGCCAGGCGCCGCCGCTGAGCGACCGTGAGCCGCTACCCCAGCACGCTGGCCGCCACGTACAGCACCAGCGCCAAAACGACCACGGCCGAAAGCCCCTGCACCCGATCGGTGCGGCCGATCAACCCGCCAAGCCGACCAACCAGCGTTTG
>JAJXXL010000536.1 GCA_021781115.1 Planctomycetota bacterium | reverse complement strand
TCGCTGTGGCCCGCCCGCTCGCCGATCGACCCCGCACGCCCAACCCCTCGGGCGGCCTGTTTTCGACGGCGGCCGACATGTGCCGGTTTTACCAGATGATCCTGGATGGCGGTGCCTGCGCCGGCCAGACGATCGTTTCGAAGGCCGCCGTCGAACAGATGACGCACCTGCAAACCGGCCCGCTCGTAACCGGCTTCACGCCGGGCAACGGCTGGGGACTGGGGTGGTGCCTGGTGCAGCAACCGCAAGGCGTATCGGGCATGCTGTCGCCAGGCACGTTTGGCCACGGCGGCGCCTGGGGCACCCAGGGCTGGGTCGACCCGCAGCGGCAGTTGATTCTGGTATTGATGATTCAGCGGCAGAACTTCGGCAACAGCGACGGTTCTGACGTGCGCCAGGCGTTTCAGCAACTGGCGGTCGATGCGATCACGCCCTGAAATTCGCCCACGGCTGCGGTAATTCTGAACTGTTCATTCGGGCGCTCAGCGATGCAGCACCACGAGCCGGCTTTGAGGGCGGCCATTCGTCCGGCGTTGAATTTTCAGCAGAATCGAGTCGGTCGGCGCATTGCTGACGGCGGCTTCCAGTTCGGCGATTGTCCCGATTCTGGTGCGGGCGGCTTCTTCAATCAAGTCGTACAGTTGCAACTCTTCGGCCCCCGAAGCTGCGGTGTCAATCTGGAGCACCAGCAAGCCGGTGGCCGATTTTTCAAAGCCCAGTTGCACCGCAATGTCGGGGTCGAGCTGATGCAACGTCAGCCCCAGCAGGTCGACGCGCACCCCCATGCCCGGCTGGACCGGCGCCTCGCTACGGCCTTCGAGTTCGACCCGGTCACCCACGGAAATCTCAATCGTCACGTATTTTCCCTCGCGAAATACGACGACCTTCACCTTTTTGTTGACAGGCGTCATGCTCACGAGGTTGATCAAGTGGTTTTCATCGAGCACTTCGATTCCGTCGAAGGTCAGCACCACATCGTCAAACTTGAGATTTGCGCGCGACGCCGGCGTGTTCGAATAGATTTCGACGACCCGCGCCCCGCGCACCCGGTCGAGCTTCAGCCGGGCGGCGGCTTCGGCGTCGAACGCGGGGTCGAGCTTCACGCCCAGATAAGCCCGCGTGACCTTGCCGTGAACGACCAGTTGATCGATCACGTTTCGCACCAGGTTGCACGGAATGCTGAAACCGATTCCCTCGTTACCCCCGCTGTTCGAAGCAATCGCCGTGTTGATGCCGATCACTTGCCCTTGCAGGTCAATCAGCGGCCCGCCGCTGTTTCCGGGGTTGATCGCCGCGTCGGTTTGCAGAAAGTCTTGGTTGATAACCTCTGACCCCTCGCCGAGTTTGAGCGCACGGCGGCCTTTGGCGCTGATAATGCCGAACGTAATCGACTGGCTCAGGCCGAACGGGCTGCCCATGGCGAGCACCATGTGGCCGATTTCGACCTTATCGCTGTCGCCCCAGCGGGCTGGCTGCAGGTTGGGGGCGTCGACTTTCATGATCGCCACGTCGGTTGCTTTGTCGCTCCAGACCTGGGCCGGGTGAATCACGCGCCCGTCATGCAGGTGAATCGACACATTGTTCAGCGGCGTGCTGTCGACGACATGCCGATTCGTGACCACGTACACGCCCCGGGCCTTGCTGTGTTCAACGAGCACGCCCGAACCGGTTTCTTCGACCGTGCCGCGTTTGGCCGATCGGTGCTCGCTTTCAATGTGCACAACGCTGCCTGTCGTCAAGCGGGCGATTTTCGCGAGCAGCTCGCTGCCTTCCTGCAGTGCCGTGCCCTTGCGAAGCTCGTTGTACATCTTTTCAGCCGAGCCGGCGTCGAGCGCGTTCGCTCGAGCGTGGCTCGTCCACGGCCAGGCGCCGCCCCGGGCGCCAATGACGAGGCCCAGGCACAGCATCGAGCCACAGAGCAATAGCGTTGAAGAACGACTCATGATTCCATCGCCTGGATCCATCGAAACTGGCCACCGCGCGGTTGACAACGCCGGCTGGGCACGGCAGCGCCGTGATCGCACCGCGTCGGCACGACTTGACTTGTCCTGCACCGACGCGGCGAATTCGCGCCGCCAATCGAAACAAGATGCAGCCTGTGGGCTGCAGGTCGCAGGGTAACAGGCCGGGGCTGGCTGTACCAGTCGTGCCGGATCGGCCGGCATAATCATTTGAACCGGTTGCATCGCCACTGATCGCCCGCGCTCTCGGGCAATGATGTCGCCGATGCTACCGAGATTTATCGTCCGCCGACAAATGTCAACAGGACAACTTCGCCCATGGGGTCGCGTAATCGATGTTCACGGCGCTGTGCCAGGCGCTCGAACACCGCCACCCCCGCCCCAACTTGCCCTCAGGTTGCCCGCCGTCGCCGATTGGCGGCGCAGGGCGCCCACCCGCGCCCGGCATTTCGGGCCGCGCGCCGGCGAGGGATTCAGGCCAGATCGAAATCGAGGTCGCCCAACGTGATTTCACGGTCAGAATGCGAGCCTTCGTATTCGTAGACCGTTTCCCAATTCGCTTCAGAATCGCCGCGGCTGCCGCGCCGCAACTCTTGCCTTTGTTGGCAGTTGATGCAAAACGTCGTGAATGGCAATGCTTTGAGGCGAGCCACGGGAATTTTTCCCTGGCAATGTTCACACGTCCCGTATTTGCCCGAACGTATCATGGCAATCGCGCGCTCAATCTGGTTCAGCTCGCGGCTTTCGAGCGCCGCCAGTTGCGAGTGCAACTCGCTTTGCCGGTCGTCATTCGCCGCGTCGGCTTCGTCGCCACCCCCCTCATGCGTCGCCTGCGAAAGGTTCAAATCGTCTAACAATTGCTTGCGCAATTCATCGCGTTTGGCGATCAGGTCTCTGTGGAGTTGAACGAGTGCGTCTTTGCGGCTCATGATGATGCACCTTCGGCGGTTTTACCCTTCAGGAGTGGGGCGAGCGGGTGAGCAATCGAACGCCCGTCGAGATATCGCCTGCCCCATGCCCCTCGGGCCTGGCGCACGCAATACCGCTGACCGGCAGTACGATCATCGGGGCAATCGGCCACATGGCCGAAAAAAACGGTTCAAAAAAGTCTAGCTTGGAAATCAAATCGAGGCGGGTGGGCTGCGGGAAATTCCTCCCCGCAGTGGTTCCGAAGAACCCAATAAACACAGATGTGAGGCGCGCGGGGATGACCGAGGAGAAAGGAATTCGCGTGTCGCACGCCAGCACAACCCGTTTCCGATGAGTTTTGGCGCGGGGCGGCAACACTGACGGAACTCTTGCAATTCCGTCAGGTTGCCTACCCCCACTGGTGATCTGCTTCCTCAGGAAGCACATGGTCTGCGTTTTCGTTCGGGCGACAACGCACTTATCATACGCAACGGGCGCCGCCGCTTTCCCAATGATGCCAGCCCCGGCGCGATCGCCGCCCCGCAACCGCCAAATGCTCGCGTCAGTAACATGCTGGCGTTCA
>JAJXXL010000376.1 GCA_021781115.1 Planctomycetota bacterium | reverse complement strand
CCGCCGATGGCCCCTTTTGCCGTCGGTGCTCGACGATGCGGCCCCACCGGTAACGTCGCTCCCCCCGCGGTGGGCCCGACGTCAGGTTGCTCGTTCAAAAATGAATTGCGCGGCGATCGACCGCCAATGCCGCCTCTTTGAGCGCCTCGGCGAGCGTGGGGTGTGCGTGGCAGCATCGGGCCACGTCTTCGCTGCTCGCGCCGAACTCCATCGCGGCGACGGCCTCGGCGATCAGGTCGCCGGCTCGCGGACCAATAATGTGCACGCCCAGCACGCGGTCGGTCGCAGAGTCGGCGAGGATTTTGACCCAGCCCTCGGTATGCCCCAACGCGCGGGCGCGGCCGTTGGCCCGAAACGGAAACACGCCTTTGCGGTAATTGACGGCTGCCTCTTTTAATTGCTCTTCGGTTTTTCCGACTGCGGCAATTTCTGGCTCGGTGTAAACCACACCGGGAATCGTGTTGTAATTGACATGCCCGTACCCCGTAACGATCTGCTCGACGCAGGCCATCGCTTCGTCTTCGGCTTTGTGGGCCAGCATTGGGCCGGCAATGACGTCGCCAATGGCGTACACCCCAACCGCCGAGGTTTCAAACCGGGCATTCACAGTAATTCGTCCTGTTGCGTCGCAGGCGACGCCGGCGGCATCGAGGTTCAGGTTGCGCGTGTTCGGCACGCGCCCCACGGCCGCCAGCACGCGATCACAATGAATCGGCTCGCTACCCTCGCACGTCACAAGCCGCCCCTGATCGTCGCGCACAACGCCCGTCACCCGCGCCTTGAGGCGAAATTCCAGGCCCTGTTTCTGAAACAGCTTGCGGGCCTCATCGGCGATTTCGGCGTCGGCGCCAGGCAGAATGCGGTCAAAATACTCGAGTACCGTCACTTTCGCGCCAAGCCGGCGCCACACCGTGCCCAGTTCGAGGCCGATGTAGCCCGCACCCACAACCACGAGATGCTCGGGGATGCGATCGTAGGCCAGGGCGTCGGTGCTGTTGTCGATTAACCCGGCATCGGCGGATACGCCCGGCAGCGGCGCCGGCAGGCTGCCCGTGGCGACGATGATATGTTTGCCTTCGAGGCGCCGTTCGCCGCCGGTTTCGGCGACAACCACGCGCCCGCCGCCCGCCAGTCGGCCGCCCCCCTGGTAGCGCGTGATTTTATGTTTGGCAAACAGGCTGCCGATGCCCGCGGTCAGGCTGGCAACAATCTGGTTCTTGCGCTGGAGCATGGCGGGCAAGTCGCAGGCTACGTCGCGCACCCGCACGCCGAATTCGCCGAGCGATTTCGCCTGCTCAAACAGAGCGCTCGATTCTAGCAGCGCCTTGCTCGGAATGCAGCCGACTTGCAGGCAAGTTCCTCCCAAAGCGGGCGTCTTTTCGACGCAGGCCACATTCAGCCCCAGTTGGGCTGCCCGTATTGCCGCAACGTACCCGCCCGGCCCCGCGCCGATGACGATCAGATCGTGGTTCATGCCGAATTTGTCGATTCCGAGGTGTGTTGACAGAGATTGCCGATCAGATTTCGAGAAACAGTCGCGCGGGGTCTTCGATCACATCCTTGATGCGCTTCAAAAACAGGACTGCTTCGCGGCCGTCGACCACCCGGTGGTCGTAAGTCAGCGCCACGTACATCATCGGGCGAATGACCACCTGCCCCCCCACCGCCACCGGCCGGTCTTGAATGGCATGCATGCCCAGCACGCCGCTTTGTGGCGGGTTGACGATGGGTGTCGACAGCAGCGAACCGTACACCCCGCCGTTGCTGACCGTGAACGTGCCCCCCTGAAGCTCATCGACCTTTAGCTGGTTTTCGCGAGCGCGCCGCCCGAAATCGGCCACGGCGAGTTCGATTTCGGCGAAGCTCAGGCGTTCGGCGTTTCGTAACACCGGCACGACCAACCCTTTGCCCCCGCCGACCGCCACGCCAATGTCGCAATAATTGCGGTACACAATGTCGGTGCCGCGGATTTCGGCGTTGATCTGCGGGGTGCCCCGCAGCGCATCAACCGCAGCCTTGACGAAAAACGACATGTAGCCCAGCTTCACCCCATGCCGTTCCTGAAAGGCATCCTTGTATTTCGCCCGCAATGCGGCGGCCGCCGCCATGTCAATTTCGTTAAACGTCGTCAATAGGGCCGCAGTGCTTTGCGCTGCCACGAGCCGTTCGGCAATTTTTCGCCGGAGCAGGCTCATCGGCACGATTTCTTCGGTCCGAAACACCACGGCAGTCGCCTGGGGTTTGGCGGGCGCCGCGGCGCTGGTTTGCGCGGACGCATGGGCGAGCACATCTTCCTTCAGCAACCGGCCGCTTGGACCAGTCGCGGCGACTTCGCCCGCGGTCAACCCGCGTTCGGCCAAGGCACGGGCGGCGGCGGGCATGACCTTGGCTTGCGGCTCAGCACCGGTGGCTGCCGGACGTGGCGAATTCGCGAGGGCGGGGGGCGTTGCCGATTCGGTCGCTGCACCCGCCGGGTCGAACAACCCAATGACCTCGCCCACCTTGGCGATTTCGCCCGCTTGCTTCAGGATTTTGACGACAACGCCCGCCTCAGGCGCGGGCAGGTCGAACGTTGCCTTTTCGCTTTCCAGCTCGGCGACCGGTTCATCGCGGGCAACGCGCTCACCCACGGACTTGTGCCATGCGCCGATTTGAACTTCGGTGATCGACTCGCCCACCGTGGGCACCTTGAGTTCGACTGGCATGACCGACTTGCTCGCAAGGGGTGCACAGAAAGCAGCACGAGACTGCCCCAGGAAGTAACGAAACGCCTGACACTCATATTGTATTGAGTGTTCGATCAACAGTCACGCCGGGGCCTCGCCGGACTGAGTTTTCAAGTGGGCCGCAGAATCGGGCGCCTCGACCATGACCGGGGCAGAAACGTGTTACCGTGTGAATTTTATCGTCCTTTGAACGCTTTCGGGGTCTTGGGAATGGAAATTCGATGCACGGCACCGCGGTCATTGTGTCAGGTTCGCTGCCCGGGGTGGCGATGTTCAGCATTCGGCGAAGGAAATGACTGCGGGCGACAAACGCAATCGCCAGGTGAAACAAACCCGGCGACTGCGCCCCGAACTGCATTGACCGACGTCGGGCCCGTGGTAAACGTTGCAGCTCCAGCGACCGGCTCGAGTTCGCGGAGCGATTGGCCGCAAACGGGGTGGTCGAGGAAATCGTTGAAGCCGATCGTCCAAGAGGACTCGGCTAGTACCGTGGTGGGGCATCTGTTCAGAATCCATTGTTGCCGACTATGTCGTCAAGGAGCATATCAGATAGATAGCATGGGGGGTATGCGTAGCATAAGTGGCTTGACTGCGGTTCTCTGAACAGTTTATACTCAATTACTCGATATTCTAAGCGGTTTGGCCCGCCCGGGAGGTGTTCGCATGCAATCCGTATCTCGTCGACGTTTTCTGGAATCGACGCTAGCGGCAGCGGGCGCGGCGATTTTATGGCCCCAAGGGG
>JAJXXL010000530.1 GCA_021781115.1 Planctomycetota bacterium | reverse complement strand
GAAACATAAGGGCGAACAGGTCGCGGCCGATCGTCGATATCAGCGGAATAAGTGCTAATTGGACACGGACGTCGACGAATCCATGAGGACGACGGTGCCATGTATACCCAATGGATTGATGCCTGTCAATAAATATGGGTGTCTTTTATTGTTGCATGGGTATTGAATTGGTGGCGAGCAGGGGCTACAAATGGGTTGACCGCCCGGGGTGCGGATCGGGTTTTATGTTTCTGGGAGAAGTTCATGCATGCTTTGCGCATCGCGATTGCCACCGCCTGTTTTCAGCAACCATTGAAAGTTGCCGTGCGTATGGCGGCCGAGGCTGGGGCGGCGGGGGTGCAATTGGATGTTCGCGATGAATTGCGACCGGGCGAACTCAGCGAAACGGGGCGGCGGCAGTTTTTGCATCGCCTCGACGAACTGGGGCTGAAAGTTGCCGCACTGCATTTTCCGGCACGCCGGCCGTTTTCGTCGCCCGACCAAATCGACGCCCGGGTGGCTGCTACGAAAAGTGCGCTGGATTTCGCTGCCCAGCTCGGGGCAGGTGTCGTTACGGCGCGAGTTGGTCGGGTTCCCACGGAAGCCAGTTCGGACGATTACCGGTTGCTGCAAGAAGTTCTCAGCGATTTGGCGCGGCACGCCAACCATGTGGGGGCGATACTGGCGATCACCCCGACGCACGATGCACCGCAGGCGCTCGGTGAACTCCTGGCGACGATCAAAACCGGTCCGATCGGAATCAACTTTGACCCTGCCGAGTTCGTCATGTCGGGGCATTCCGCCGGTCCGGCGTTGCGGGGTCTGCACGCCCTGGTGCAGCACTTTGAGGCCCGCGACGGCGTGCGCGACATCGACGGTGGCGGGCTCGAAGTGGCGCTCGGCCGAGGTGAAGTCGATTGGGTCGAATTGCTGCCGTTACTTGCGGAAATTCCGTATCGGGGTTGGTTGACCGTGTCGCGTACGGGCGGCGACGATATCGTTGGCGATGCCGTTCGCGCCGTCCAGTATTTGAAGCAGGTTCTCCACTGACCGCCGCGCCGCCCATTCAAACGGTTTCGCAAGTCACGCGGCAGATCAAGGACGCGGTGGAGGGAAACTTCGCGTACGTTTGGGTCGTAGGCGAAGTCTCGAACTGCACGCGAGCCGGTTCAGGGCATATTTACCTGACGCTCAAGGACGAGGCGGCGCAGATTCGCGCCGTCGTATGGCGCGGGGCGGCCGCGCGATTGCGGTTTGATATCCAGGACGGCCTCGAAGTCGTGGCCGCCGGTCCGATCGAGGTTTACGCGGCGCGGGGCGGCTACCAACTGATTGTCGAGCAAATGCTGCCGCGGGGGGTCGGGGCACTGGAGCTGGCATTCCGCCAACTGCGAGATAAGCTCGAAGCCGAAGGGCTGTTTTCGGCCGAGCGGAAGCAGCCGCTGCCCCGATTTCCGCGAAAAATCGCAATCATTACCAGCCCGGCGGGCGCCGCGCTGCGCGACATCCTGCAAGTCATCGGCCGCCGCTGGCCTTTGGGAGATATTGTTATTCTACCCGTCGCGGTTCAAGGGGTAGGAGCGGCGGACGAAATCGCCGCGGCACTGGGGCGCGTCAGCTCGATTCCGGCTGTCGACGTGGTGATTACGGGGCGGGGTGGGGGCAGCCTCGAAGACCTGTGGGCGTTCAATGAAGAGGTGGTCGCGCGGGCGATTTTCAATTGCCCGGTCCCGGTCGTGAGTGCCGTGGGGCATGAAATTGACGTGACAATCGCCGACTTTGTGGCCGACCGCCGGGCGCTCACCCCCAGTGAGGCGGGCGAGCTCGTTGTGCCGCACTGCGATGAAATTCTGGCCGAATTGCAGCGGTTGCAAGACCGCCTGCGCGAGTCGCTGCGGGGGCGAGCCGCGTTCGCCCGCATGCAACTCGACGCCCTGGCCCGCAATCGGCTGTTCACCCGCCCGCTGGAGCGCGTGCACGATCTGGCGGCCCGGCTGGATGACCTCGAAGCCCGGCTGCACCGCGGGGCCGACAATTTACTCGACCGGTCGCGGCGGCAGGTCGAAGCGGTTGCCCGTTCCCTTGCTGCGCTCAGCCCGTTGAACGTGCTCGAACGGGGTTATTCGATAACATGCCGGCTCGGCTCGCCCGAGCCGATTCGTACGGCAGAAAAACTTGAAGCGGGCGTGCAGATCGAAACGCGGTTGCACCGCGGACGCTGCGTGAGCCGCGTCGAGTCAATTGAACTGGCCGAAACGTTCGACGGCCCACCCGACCGGCCTGTGAACGATGCCTGAGGTCAAGGCGTTGCGTCAGAATCAGAATGCGGTGGCCGCCCGACCAAGAGTCTGTGCGTCACCTTCGGCCGCATCGCTGCCCGCAATGTTCAGACGGCGCCGACTTCGGAATATGCGACATCATCTGGGGCCCTGACGTTGACACTGGCCGGATTTTCAACGGGCCGCGTTTGAGCTGCGGCTTGTCGCTGGCGGGCCAGTTCTTCGGCAGTTTCAAGGCAATACTGCGGCAGCAACCGGTTGATGCGCATTTCGATGCTCGTGAGCTGCGGGCCTTCATCACGGCAGACGAACGTAAACGCCATGCCTACGTCGCCCGATGACAGCCGGCCAGTACGGCCGATGCGGTGGATGTAATCGTCGCAGAATTCGGGAATGTCGTAGTTGATGATGTGCGATACGCCGGTCACGTCAATGCCGCGGCCGACGACGTCAGTCGCGATCAGCAGGCGGACCGACCCGTCGCGAAATTGCCGCATGGCCCGATCTCGGGCCGACTGTTGCAGGTCGCCATGAATGACCGACACTTGGCTCAATTTGCCGGCCAGACGTTGGTACAGGTTATCGGCCCCGCGCTTGGTGCGGCAGAAGACGATTGCCTGACGGGGCTTGGTTTGAACGAGCAGGCGGATCAGTGAGCTGAATTTTCGGTGGTGGTCGACGGTGACGTAAAACTGGTGCACCGTGGCAACGTCGACGCGATCCTGCGAAAGATCGACACGCTGGGCGTTGCGCATATATCGCTGGGCGAGCCGTTCGACTGGAGGCGGCATCGTGGCCGAAAGCAGCAGGGTTTGGCGATCAGTAGGGCAGCGTTTGAGGATGCGTTCGATGTCGGGGCGGAACCCGATGTCAAGCATGCGATCGGCCTCGTCCAGCACGGCGACGCTGATCGTGTCGAGCAGCAGAACCCGGCGATTGATCAGATCGAGCACCCGGCCTGGCGTCCCCACAATGACTTGCGCCCCGTGCTTGATCGCCGTGATTTGTGATCGAATCTGCTTGCCGCCCACACAACTGACCACTTCAAACGGGCGTTTGCCCGCCAAGCGGCGCGATTCGTGGGCCACCTGTTCGCTCAATTCGCGGGTCGGTGTGAGCACAATCGCTTGTGTATCGGGGCGGCTGCGATCGATGCGCTCGAAAATGGGCAACATGAACGCGGCGGTTTTACCGGTACCCGTGCGGGCCTGGCCTGTGCAATCGCCACCCAGAAGCGCCCGTGGGATGAATGCCCTTTGAATTGGGCTGGGGGTTGTGTACCCTATGGCCTGAATCGCTGCCAGAGATTCGTGGTTCAGGCCAAGACTTTCAAAACCATTGCCGGTTTCGACGTTACCGGTTTCGATAGTGCGGGTTTCTGCGTTGCCTGATTCCGTTACGCTGCCTGTGACTTCTGACGCCTGATGCAAAAAACTCTCCTGAAAGTGCCGGCCATTGTAATCCGGCTTCGTGTTCCTTTATCAGCACTCACTCATGTGCTAACCTGTATATAAACACTGAAGTCTAGCGGGCAGGGCAAATTCAGTCAATTCATCTTACTCGGAATTCAGCGTTTTTCCTCCGTTTCGGCTGGCATGGAACATTCGTCAAAACCCGATTCTGATGCGTCTTCGGCTCCGACGCCGGGTGGTTCCGCTGCGACTCAAGGTATCACGCTGCCCGCGGTGATTCTGCGGTATTGGGGGTTTCCGACATTGCGCCCCATGCAGGAGCGGGCGATGCAGGCCGTACTGAATGGCCGCGATTCGCTCGTCGTGCTGCCCACGGGCGGGGGCAAGTCGCTGTGCTACCAGGCGCCGGCGGTCTTTCGGGGCGATACGACGGTGGTCATTTCACCGTTGATTTCGCTCATGAAAGACCAGGTCGACGGCTTGCGGGCCAACGGGATTTCGGCGGTGCAGCTCAACAGTGCGATGTCGCCCGACGAGCTGCGCGAAGCCGAGCGGGCGGCGTGTGCGGGAGAGTCGCGGCTGGTGTTCGCCTCGCCCGAGCGCATGGCCACCGCGGGATTTCGCAGCCTGGTAAAGCAGATCGGCGTGCGGACCTTTGCAATCGACGAAGCGCATTGCATCAGCCACTGGGGCCACGATTTTCGCCCTGAATATCGACAATTGAACCGGCTGAAGGAACTGTTCCCGCAGGCGTCGGTGCATGCCTTCACGGCGACGGCCACCGAACAGGTGCGCAGCGACATTGTCTCGCAACTGGCGCTACGCGATCCCGAGGTGCTGGTAGGCGATTTCGACCGGCCGAACCTGACCTATCGCGTTCTGCCGCGGCACGACACGCTGAGTCAGACGTGCGATCTGGTTCGTCGCCATGCGGGCGAAGCCGGCATCATTTACTGCATTCGCCGCCGCGACGTCGATGAACTGACGGCCGTTCTTCGGCACGAGGGGGTCGCAGCGCTGCCCTACCACGCGGGGCTTGACGCCGCGGCCCGCAAGCGGGCGCAAGATGCCTTTTCAGAGGAAACGTGCGATCTGATTGTGGCAACGGTGGCTTTTGGCATGGGCATCGATCGCTCGAACGTGCGGTACGTGCTGCACACCGGCATGCCCAAGTCGATCGAAAGTTACCAGCAGGAAACCGGCCGGGCCGGCCGCGACGGGCTGGAAGCCGAATGCGTGCTGTTGTACTCGGGGGCCGACGCGATGCTTTGGAAAAGCATTGTCGAAAAATCGGTGGGCGACGCCGAAACGCAGGTCGCCCCCGATTACCTGCGCAACGCGATGCGGCACATCAATGATATGGACGCGTTTTGCCGGCCGGTCGTCTGCCGGCATCGGGCGCTGGTACAGTATTTCGGGCAAAGTTACACCGCCGCATCGTGCCAGGCGTGCGACTTGTGCCTGGGCGACGCGGCACCGGTGCCTGACGCGCACATCATCGCCAAAAAAATACTATCCTGCGTGGCCCGGGTTCGCGAAGGGTTTGGCGTTAATCATGTGGTGGCGGTGCTACGCGGCGAAAATCTGGTGGCCATTCGCGACAGGGGGCATGACCAGCTTTCGACGTACGGGCTGTTGCGTGAACATTCAAAGGTCGACGTGCGCAGTTGGGTTCAGCAACTCATTGGGCAGAACCTGTTGCTGCAGGTGGGCGATGAATACCCCGTGCTCAAGCTCAACCTCAGCTCGTGGGAGGTTATGAAAGACGAGCGCACGGCAACGCTGCTGCACACACCAGGTTCAAAGCCGAAAGCCGAAGTCCGTGCGAAGAAATCGAAGGCCGATGCAGTTTCCTGGGAAGGCGTCGATCGCGATCTGTTTGAAGCATTGCGCGAAACCCGCAAGCGTTTGGCCCAGGAACGCGGCGTGCCCCCGTACCTGATCTTCGGCGATACCACGTTGCGCGAGTTGGCCGCCCGCCGCCCCGCCACGCTCGAGCGGATGCACCAGCTTTACGGAGTGGGCGACGCGAAACTTGCCGACTTCGGGCCGCGAATGCTGGAAACCGTTGCCCGGCATTGTCGCGAACGGGGGGTGGCGTTCGACTGTTCCCCGAGCGAATCGCCCCAGGGCCAATCGCGGAAATCCGAATCGCCTGCCAACGACCCGGAACGGCCCCCCAGGCCGACGTCGTCAGCGCAGGTCCAAGCGGGCATTCTGTACGAGCAGGGGGCGAGCATCGACGACGTCATGGGGGCGATGAAGCGCTCACGCGGGACGGCGGTCGAATACCTGGCGGCACACATCCGCGCGGCGCGACCGGCATCGATTTCTTCCTGGATTTCCGATGTGGATTACCAGCAAATCGCAGTCGTGGCCGAACGCGAGGGGCTGGAGCGGCTCAAGCCGATTCACACCGCATTGGGAGGGCGGTTCGATTACGACCAGATTCGCATCGTCGTCTCGCACCTGCTGGCGCAGCGGGGAGAATAACCTGTTGGCGAGGCAAGTCGAAACGGTGGGTTATGGAATCGGAACGAGGGTCAGCCCTTTGAGGTCGAGCAGGGCGTTTTGAATGACTCCGGCCGGTCGCATGACGAACCGCTGCCTTCCCGCAGCGAGTTCGATGTTTCCGATGCGGGTCTTTTTATATGCATCCCAAGATCCGGTCGAGGCGACCAGGGTGGTCAGCGATTGCGCGGCGGTTTGCAAGGTAAACGAATTGCCGGCCGAATGGTCATCGCAGGCCCATTCGAGCCAGACGGCGTATTTCTGAGCGCGGGGAATTTCGATGTTCCACAGGGCGTGGTCGTCGACGCTCGTCCAAAGCCCCAAGTTGCGGTATTTTTCTTCCAGCGTCAGGCTGCCGCCGTAGATTTCGCAGTTTGTCGGCGTCAGGGACAAGACCCCCGACTTGTCGGGCGCGACGAGTTCGGGCTTGTTTCCCGCAAACGATTTCGGCTTTTGCTGCGGAATGTTCGCACGGACGTACGCAAACAGGTCGGCCAGATCTTGCGGGTGCAGGTCCTTTTCAAGACCTTCGGGCATCGTCGATTTCGAGCTGCCCAGCAGTTCTTCGAGGTCGCTGCGGGGCACGACGAACTCTTTGGCCTCGGGGCCTTTGAGTGTGATGCTACCGCCCGATTCGGCTGCCAGCAGCCCCGTGTACGTGATGCCTGATCGGGTGACGGCAGTGTAATTGATGTAGCGGGCTTCGACCGCGCGGTTAGGGTCGAGGACGGCGACCAGCAACCCCTCAGGCGACTTGTCGCCCAGTGAGGCCAGGTCGGGGCCGACGTCGTGCCCGGCGTTGGCCAGCCGGTGGCATTGCGCGCAGAGGCGGGCGAAATGCCGCCCGCCGGCGGCGACGTCGCCGGGCAGATTCAACGCGGGGCGAAACGCTTCCAGCACTTGGGTGCGATTACTGTTCAAATTGGCGGCCAGCAACCTGGCAACGCGGGCGCGGGCGTCGGGCGCGGCTTGTTCGAGGAGCCGGCGTCGGCGAGCGGCGTCGAACGCGGCCGGTTCGACCTGTTTTTGATCAATTGCGTCGAGCAGTCGCTCGCGACCGTCGGCGCGGCTCAGCAACAGGTCGAGGGCGACTGTCCGCGCGGCGGGGCTGAGGCTCCCCCAGGCGGCCAGAATGACGTCGACGCATTTGCGATCGCGAATCCGGCCCAACGTGTTCAGGGCGGCTTCGCGAATTTCGGTTGCCTGGCGGGGGGCGAGGCAGTCACCAAGAATCTGCAAATCGGCGTTTCGCCCGTCAAGGTCGCGCCCCAGGCAGCCCAAGGCCGCAGCGCGCCGCGCTGCGGGGGCCGAATCGTCGCGGGCCGTGAGGCGTGCGGCGGTCGTCAGCACGGCCACGCGTTCAAGTGCCGCCCGCAGGGCCGGGTTATCGACGGTCTTGGGGACCGGCAGCGGCGAATTGCGCCGGTCGAGGCTGTCAAACAGGCCGGCCAGCGCTTGATACTGCCACGTTTCGAATTGGCCAGCCGCCGGCGCCGCGACTTCGTCGAGCAGGCGGGCCAGGGCCGTTTTGTTTCCGAGGGCCGACGCGAGTGCAAGCAAATGCTCGATCAGGTTGAGGTTCGGCGCACCGCTGTCGCGCTGTTTGAGCATTGCCAGCAAGAATTCTTCGATGTTTGCTGCATTGACAGAACTCATGACGGCCGCATAGTGAAAACGGTCGTTTTGTGCCCGGTCGAGCAATTCGCCGAGGACGCGCCCCGTGCGCGGGTCGTCGATTTCACCCAGGGTGCAGGCGAGTTGCAACCGCAATTGGGGGTCGGCGTCGCCAGCCAGCCGGAACAGCGGCGCGGCGAGTTCGGCAGGAAGCGGATGCAACTGTTCGCACAACCGCACGGCGTGTCGCCGGACCCCGGCGTGGCTGTCGTGCAAGGCCGTTAGCAACATCGGCAGACGTAACCGGTGCAGGCCGTCGAGCGTGCACAGGGCGTGCAACCGCGCCAGCGCCCGCCGGCTGGTGCGGGCCAGTTTTTCGAGATGCGGCACGGCAGCCGGGTCTTGCCGCTCGACGAGCAGTTGCTGGGCCATGTCGCGTTGCCAGCCGCTGGGGCTGTCGAGGGCGGCGACCAACCCGGCCGCGTCGAGGTGATCGAGCCGCGGAATGGGGCGGGGCGGTCGGCCCACCGGAAAGACACGATAAATGCGGCCCTGGTTGCAGCCGGCGCGCAGGTCGAGCCGCTTTTGCCAGTCGGCAGGAATCCATTGCGGGTGCTCGATCGTTTCGCGGTACATGTCGGCGATCCACAACGCGCCATCGGGGCCGGTGCGAATCATGGTTGGGCGAAACCAATTGTCAGTCGAGGCCAGAAACTCGGCGGCCAGTTCGTCGGCGGCGCGGCGACTGTTGAAGGTCGCGCCGCTGGCAGTTAACTGCTCGCGGTGCACAAGGTTGTGTACCGGCTCGCTGACAAACGAATTGCCCGCGAAGTGCGGACCGAACAGTTCGTCGCGATAAATGATAACACTGCATGCTGACGTGAATCGGTTCGCCGTGTGCCGGTCGTTGAACCGGGCCCGTGTCGGGCTCAGGGGAAAAACCGGCGCCGCGCCGGGTGTTTCCGACACGTTGATCTTGGGGTCGGGCAGGGGCACGTGCGGGTTGCGGCGCAGGTAGCGATCTTCAATGACAAACTGGTACATCGGGTTACTGTTGTTGCATCCAAACCAGTTGCCCCAGTCGTCCTGCGCACGCCCGAATTGCGATTGGCCCGCTTCGGGGTCGAGTGCGCCGTCGACAGGGCGAATGCGCAGATCGCGTCCGCGAATTTCGTGGCGTTCGTTGGTTTTCACCGACAGCACTGCCCCGCCGCTGTCGCCGTTGGCGCAATGCAGCCAGTTGTCGAGGCCCCACACCAGCCCGTTCACGCGGTGCTGCTGATTGCCTTCGGCAAAGCCGCTGTACAGTGTTTCTTGGCGGTCGGCCCGGCCGTCGCCATCGGTGTCTTCGGCGTAAAAGATGTCGGGTGCGGCTGTCACCAGCACGCCCTTGCCCCAGGGGCAAACGCCGTTGGGAAACGGCACTTTGTCGAGAAACAGCGTCGATTTGTCGTACTGTCCGTCGCCGTCCTGATCCTCCAGGAAGCGGATTCGCCCGCCTGGCACAAGCCGCGTTTCGCCCGATCCTGCCGGGGCAGGAACGCCCAGGGGGTAATCAGCCATTTCGGCGATCCAGAACTTGCCATCGGGGCCCCAGGCGAACGCCACCGGATCCTGCGTCAGCGGTTCGGCTGCCGCCAGCTCGATTACGAAACCGGGCCGTGCGTGCAGCGAATTCAGGCCAGCGGCCGGCGCGAGCGGTCTGGCTGCGACGTTTTGGACGTACGCAGTCAACGCGCGGCGTTCGACGAGGTCGAGGTTTTTGGCGGTGTCTTCATTCTGCCACCATAAATGCCGCGAGTGCGTGAAGAACCCGTTGTCAGAACCGTCGCTGCGGACCAGCGGCGGAATTTCTTCAGCCAGCGGTTTTTCACCCCGCACGCCCGACAGCACCGGGCGGTTGAAGCCGGTTTGGATCGTATCAAACAGGTCGATTGAGTAGTGGCCCGCGTTCGAGACCAGCAGGTCGTCGAAGCCATCATCGTCGAAGTCAAGAAATCGAATTCCATGCAGCCCACCCTGTGGGGCGAACGCCTGGCCGACCACCGGCAATTTCCAGTCGAGCTCGTGCCAATCGTTCGTTGACGCAGCCTTGCGATAGATGCGCACCGGCGCGGGGGCGTCGCCAGACGATGTCGATTGAATGAGCAGCTCGCAAACGCCGTCGCGGTCGAGGTCGCGACAGCAGACACCAGCGCCCTCGGTCACGCCGGCGCGTTCGAGCAGCCGTGCCGTGTCGGCGTCGGGCTGCCATTGAGTACCGTCGAACTGCCAGGCGGCCGGCGCCCCGTTGCGAACGGCAAAACAGGTGGGCCGATCGTCGTGGAACACGCCGAACACAATCCGCGGAGCTGGTGCGCGGCCGGCGGCCGCGGGAAAATCGCTGGTCGCCCACGCCTGCGTTGCGGGCTGCCAGACGCGAGTTGCAGCGCGCTCGCGATTGGCAACGACAACGTCCATGTAGCCGTCGTGGTTCAGGTCGAGCACGCGGACGCCGTTGTCGCCGCCGCGTTCGTCGCGGAGCGGCGTTTCGGCGAGCAGGTTGCGATGGATGCGGTCAAGCGCCTCGCGGAACGTCAGGAATTTGACCTTCTTGCCGTGGGTGACGATGGCGTGGTCAATCAGTTCGACGATTTGACTGTTTTTGATCCAGCCGTGCGGGTGGAACACCAGGTTGAACACGCCTTGGCGGAGCACCGTCAGGTCGAGCGCCGCTTTGAGGTCGCGCAGGGTATCGGGGTTGTTCGGCTTGTGCAGGTGCTGAGCCGACCAATCGCTGGGGGCGACGCAGGGAAACTCCCAACATAAATGGTCGATGACGTAGGGATAGGGATAGTCAAAAATCGTGTTCACAAACGAGTTGAAGGTCATGCCGTTTTTGACCAGCCCCGTGGGGATATATTTGCCAAACTTTTCGCGACCGTCGGCGTCGATGACCAGTTCGCGGGGCAGGGCGGGGTCGTTCGAGGTGAAGTAGTTGAAAACCGACGAATCGATTTCGAGAAACCGCCCGCTCGGCGTCGTGCCATTGAAGATTTCGCGATAGAAGCGGGGGCTGACCGTGTTCAGCGAGTCGCAGCAGGGCATGCGAAACGCAACCGGGCGATTGCCCGGAACCTGCCCGATCAGGTCGACGCAGCGGTCGTAGGTCGATTTGGCGGCGGCCAAGTCGCCTCCCTGAAGCAGTGGGCAGGGGTGATCGACGGTATGGATTTCCAGGCTCAGCCCTTCGGCCAGCCAGGTGGCCAACTGGGGCGATTGGGGGTCGATCTTACACGTCATGATGCTCAGCGGCGCCAATCCGTCGATTTGCTTGAGCCGTGTCAGGATCGGCCGCACGAATGCTTCGTAGCGGGGCGGGTCGCGCATATCGTCGATGGCCAGCACGACCACCGCCTCGACGCCGGGTTCGCCGACCCATTGCGGCGTGATCAGCCGGGGGAACGCGCGCGACGGATAATACGGGTTGTTTTCGTCGAGCCACGTCAGCCGGTTGGCGTCGCCCGCCAACCCCGAGGCGGTGAACCCCGCCCCCGCCAGCAGCACAAGAATCAAGCGAATTGCAGGCATAGCCGCCAACTCCTGAATCGAATCGACGAAATCGGGGTCTTGAGGGCGCGCCACCGCATACGACTGCCGTCAACGGCCTTTCAAACGTTAGCAGCGCCGACTTGTGCCGTGCGACCATTTGAAATGCGGTCGCAAAACCACCGTGCCGACCGCCTAGCGTTCACGCCATAAAACCGCGTCGGGAATGGCCAGCTCTGATTGTAACGCGGCGATTTCGCGGCGGAAGCGGCGAGCATCGACCGGGTAGCCCGCCGTCGATTTGAGCCCTGCTTGCCGACTGCTCCAGAACCGGTTGAACAGGATCATGCTCAGCTCGCGCAGGTATTTGCTGACCATCGACGCCAGTGCCACGGGGAAATGCCGCTCGGCTTGGGTTTCAAAGCTGATTTCCGCATTTCGAATGTGGTATCGGCTGCGCGATGCGCCTTCTTCGCGGCAGAGCACCAACTGGTCGCCCGCCAGGTCTTGCAGGAATTCCTGGTAGCGGTTTCGGCCCCCGTGCTTGTCGGCAATGATCAGCGTTGGACAATCAGCGGCAGCCGGCCAGGCGCGGCGGAGCACGCCCATGGCGATTTCCGTCAAAGCCCGCGCTTTGTTGCCATGCTGGTTCACAAGCGCGTTGAAACGCCGCGGGACGACGACGTCGCAGCACACCGCTTCGAGGCTGATCTGCCGCGCCTGACAACTCGCGCGCCAACGGTCGACCAGCGTCGCTGCCGGAGGCATCGTGCACGATACGGGCAACGCGAGATGCTGGTCGGCAAACCACGGCTCGGCGTCATAATCGCCGGGGTGGTCGGGCGCGAGCCGCTGCCACAAGTCGCGAAACCCGGCGGGCTCGCAGCCGAGCAGGGCCAAGGCCGCCAGCACGCCGCGCTCGAGGTTTACCAGGCCGCGGGAGGGCGTGTACACAACTTTCGAGTCGGCCACTTGCAGGTGCGAACCGGCAACGGGTGGGGTGGGGCCGACGACGTCGGCAAATTCGCGCCATAGGTCGGTTGCCTGCGGGGCGCCGGGCACGCGCCAAGCCGTCGCGGAAATGACGAGCGGCCCCAGGTTGGGGCCATAGCCCGCTTCATCCATGCCGATGATCAGCCCGCGGCTGTCGACCGTCGTCGCTGAGTTGTGCATGTCGCCAGCCCGGTCTGGTTCGCAATGTACAGGTATCGTGCCCCGCGTGCCAAGGCCGACAGTTGAAACGGGCTTAGCCCGCGGCGCCGGCGGCAAGCGTGCGGGCCGCTCTGGTAATCACGGTGCGGTCAGGGCAAGTTTCTTACCATTTTCAATGGCCCACAGCGCTTCGTAGGTCCGCAGGTAAATTCGGCCGTTGGAAATCGCCGGCGACGCGGCGATGTCTTCTTTCAAGTCGTTTGAGGCGAGCAGTTCAAACTCTGTGCCCGTCTTGACGACCGAAACCACGCCGTCACGCGAGGTGATATACAGCTTGCCATCAGCCAGAACGGGCGACGCCCGATGCCGGTTGGCATGCGTGCGCGACTCGAAATACTGCTTGCCCGTTTTCGCCTCGAGGACGATCAGATTGCCGTTCTCGCGGCAGAGATACACGAGGCCGTCGTAGATCAGCGGCGAGGGCACGTCGGGCGTGACGGGAAATGTCCACATTCGGTACTCGGTCGATTCGGTCACGTCGCCCTGAGCGTCGGCTCGAATTGCAAGCACGCGGCCCTTTTTGGCCGACGGCACGACGATCAGCCCCGGGCCCACGCCCGGCGAGGCGACAAACCGCAACGTGGCGTCGTAGCCTTCGGGACGCTGCAACCCCCGCGAGCGCCAGATTTCATGCCCATCTTTCAGGCTGTGGGCGACGACGCAATCGGCACCGTGTGTCAGCAGGTATTCGCGCTGGTCGTCGCGATACAGCACGGGCGAGGCGTAGGAGTGCTCATTTTCGCCATAAGCCTCGCTGGGTCGCGGTTGCTTCCAGATCTCGCCGCCCGTCGCGGCGTCGAGGGCCACGACCAGCGCTTCGCGGGTTTTGGGGTTGCCTTCGCCATGAATCAGTTGCAGGTATAGCCGGCCGCGATCGAGCACCGGGGTCGAAGACATGCCGAACTGAATTTCAAACTTGCCGTAACGGTCTTGCACATTGAACTTCCAGACTTCTTTGCCGGCAAAGTCGTAGCAGGCCAGGTCGCCGCTGCCCACAAAGGCGAACACATGTTTGCCATCGGTCGACGGCGAAGGCGAGGCCAAGTTGCCTTCGTCGCCCCGCGCCACGCGATTGCCGGTGCCCAGTACCTTCCGCCACAACTCCTTGCCCGACGTATCGATGCAGAGCAGCACCAGGTCGTTTCCCGCAGCCGAGGTCAAGAAGATATGATCACCCCACACGACTGGCGTGGAACCTGCCGCGCCGGGCAAGGGCAGTCGCCAAGCCACGTTTTCCATTTTGTTCCACGTGACGGGCAGGTTTTTCTCGTGGCTGACGCCATCGCCCCGCGCCCCGCGCCATTGTGGCCAATTTTCGGCCCTCAGTTCAGTCGCCAGCGCACCGGCTAGGACGGCCAACAACACAATATGGGCGCTGCGAAGGAGGACCGGGTGGGGCATCATTCGTTTTCCTGGGGGGTCAGCGGTTGGGGGGGGGGCCAGTTCTTCGGCGCGTGCACAAGGCTGTCAATACGGCGATCAGGGCCGCCGACGGTTTGACGCCCGGCGCGGCAACCCTGCGTCGATTCATAGTCTTGCGAATCCAAGGGAACCC
>JAJXXL010000137.1 GCA_021781115.1 Planctomycetota bacterium | reverse complement strand
GTCTACGAAGGGTTCTCGCAGGCGAGAACGATGTAGAAGTTGTTCATGACCTGTTGTGTCGCCGCGTTGTTGTTGAAAACACATCCTTCACCGCCGACAAACATGCACGAGCCTTTAAGGTTGCAAAGCTTCAACCCGGTCCCGCCCGGCCCCTGGCCCAGCGGGCAGACGATGCACTCGCTGCTTTGGGGCGTGTTGTCCCGGCAACTCCAATTGCCAGCCTGCGGGTTGTCAGCGGTGAACGGCTGCTGCAAATTCGCGCAGGCAAATGCGTTTTGCCCGACGCACAAGTTCCATTGCCCAATGCACAGACTCTGATTTGTCGTCGTATCGGGGCAATGCGCCCACGCCCCGCCGAATGCCGCAAACACGCAAAAACACGCCACTGCCAGCGATGTGCAAATCGCGATCTTCATCGGCATCTCCCTCAATAAAAAGAACTCTTCAGGCAGCCAAAGTGACCATATAGCAACGTGCTGAGCGGTCTTTGAAACCTTAGGCAATCCCGCCGATCGCGGCAATTCGACTGGCCTACGCACCGGCTCGGCGCGATCCAACAGCTTTCACCACGACCGGCGGGAAAACATCAGCCATCTGGGGCGACATCAACGGGCAACTCGTACTTCACACTCGCATTTTTATCGCGAACCTCCAAAACCACGCTGGCGGCTGGCGGCAACGACTTCGACTTTGCGCTGATTTCCGCCATCAGACTGCCGGAATCATGACGCAACTCGGCCCGCACGAGCGGGCTTGTCGCGTTCAAGTGCAACTGGACGTCAGGCCGTTTCAGAGACGAATGCAGCTTGACGAATGTGGGACGATTGCCGGCCAAGTGAAGCAGCGGGCCCTCCGTAATGAAGGCTTGCTCCGTCGAGACGAAGCAGCTTATCGCGACTTTCCCGAGCCAAGCCGTGTCACTTCCCATGATTCGCCAGGTTTGGCCGACGGATGTGCTGGTCGGGCCGCTGCGCCCACGCGTACTCCAGTCGATCGAGCAGTGGGCGGCCTGGCCGGGTTCCAACGCCTTGACGCTGCACTCAGCGTTCGTGCAATCGCAATTCTTGAATGTCTCAGCGAGGTGCACTGCTTGCGACGTCGCGTTGGTCACTGTGAATTCGACCCTGACCAAGCCGCTCGACAGCACGCTTCCCACATCAATCTTCGGTGGAGACACGACAACACGCTTTGCGCGGTCCGTGTAGAGCCTCACGGCGGCCGACGCGCAGATTGCCGCCCCGGCGATACAGGCGAACATCTGCCAACGAGCTGAGGTACGGGGCAACAAAATCTGATCCTGTGAATCCAACCAATGGTCGAGGCGAATGTCACACGGTCAATCAATCAAGAATCTGGATCGGCACTCCAAAAACCCGATGCATCTGGTCGCAACGAATCCCCGGTCCGAACGCCGCGCCAACAAACAGTCGACGTCAATCAAGACGCCGGCTCGTTGATCGGACCCATATTGTTTGTGCGCCAATGTGCGACGCAAACCAACCTGCGACGTCAAATTATGAACACTGCGGCGAACGCCGCACGGAAAACGCCTGACTCTGCCGCGACTTTTCTACCCGATGATTTGTCATGTTACGCCCCCCCCCAACTTATCAAGTGCGAAAGCGGGAATTCCGCGATTATCTCGGGAATTGTTTGCGACACGCCCTGCGGGTTCGCGGCACGCCGGATGACTGCGTGTTCGTTCGAAGGGCGCTTGCGTATTGAAGACGAACGATCGAACACTTCCTCTCATTCGAACACCGCGTGAATCGACACGTCCCGAATTTCTGTCGATTCCGCTTTACTCGACGGCAGGCGCAACGTCAACACCGCTTCACTGTTGCCGCGCTGCGCGTTGCCGGGGTGCGTCGCTTTCAGCAACACGACTGCCGCCCCGCCCCCGACCGCCGCCTGCTTGTCGCACGCCAGCCACGGCCGGCCGGTTTCAATTTCAATGCCGGCGCTGGCTTTGACCGCCACCGGGTTGTTCCGCGAGGCGGCAAACCGGTTCTTGATGATCAGTTCCTTCGTCACCGATTGACCCGGCGGCACGAAACCGAGATACAGGTCGGCGGGAACCTCCCACACGCTTTGCACATTCCCCCGCACCGTCAGCCGGGCCGTCTCCCACGGTCCGTTGCGAACTGAAACGTTAATCGTGCCCTGAAACGGTCCTTTCTTCGACGGCGTTCGGCCGGTGATCTGGATATGGAAGTGTTCAGGGTCGGTATTGTCGGCGTCAAACGACGCCACCAGCGGCGCATCGCACGTCAAATTCGCGGCTATCAGCCGCGCCATCGGGTAGCCGTTCTTGGCCAGCCGAATTTCCTCGCGAATCGTCACGTCGGGCGGAAACTGGCCAAGGTCGAAGGGAATCTCTCCCAATTCCTTGTCGAGAACCTCGCCGCTCAGCGTAAATGTCAATGGCTCGAGAAACGGCTCGTCGGTCACGATGCGGCACTGATAGCGTTGATCGCCATACCGTCCCTTGAGGTTGATCTTCATCCGCCCGCGGCAGCGCGCGCCCGGCGGCAACTGCTTCGTCGTCAATTCGACCGCCGCACAGCCACAGGACGCGGTGACGTCGAGCACCGTGACGGTGCGTGGCGAGTTATTGAACAGCTCGAATTCACCTTGAACTTCGCCGCGGGTGTGAACCGTGCCAAACGACGCGCGGCTCGGCACGACCAGCACCGCGTCGGGCAGCGGGCGCTGCCGCAGCTTCGTGGTCAAGGCGTAGTACCCGCTGGCCGCAGCAGCGCAAGCCACGAGCAGAATCAGCAAACCATTTGCCGGGCGAACCATGTTTGAATTATCCTTTCTTCGCTGCTGCCCGCGCGTGCCGCGCTCGGGTCCAGGCGGCCGCGACCACCGCGGCGACGGCCAGCCCGTTTATGGCGATGATCCAAAACACCCAGTCGCGCCCACCGACCAGTTCATCGGCGACCGGACGCGGCAGAGTCGCGGGGGCTGCCGCGGAGGGGGCACCGCCTGGCACCGGTCGCGCCCCGCCGTCCCCCGCATTTCTCACCTGCGACCCGTCCGCGGCAATGTCGAACACGACCGAACGCTCCGAGAGCTGCTGCAAAGCAGCGATGGTGAACACGCTTTCGGGGATCGGTCCTGCACGCAAGTCGGAGAAACGCGTGATAGACTTCATTTCCGGCACCGGTTTTCCGGCGTCGGTCCCGGTCACCGTAACGGTTAATTCCGAAACCGTAATGCGATTTGCGCCGAGGTTTGTTGGCACCACTTCGCCCGTAATTGTCAAGTTCGCGGTGCCTTGGACGTAACGATTGACGACGTGCCGAATGACAGGACTTTCAGGGGCACCGGACACAGTGATTTCCAGTTCGTGATCAAGATTGTATTCATCCTTCAGGTGAAGCTCGATCCGGGCCGACGGCTCTTGCGGATTGCCATCGGCCACGACCCGCACACCGGCACGCTGCAGAAGATCAAAGAGCCGATCATTGACGAACTGATG
>JAJXXL010000528.1 GCA_021781115.1 Planctomycetota bacterium | reverse complement strand
CCGCATTCGGCGGCATTGAGCCAGTTGCCGTGGTTCGCCGAAGACGGCTGGCTGAGCCGCCTGCCCGGCCCCCTTGCCGGCTGGACGCGGCGCTGCGACTTTCCCGCGCCCGTTCCACGAAATCGAACGCGATGCACCGCATTGACCAGCCGGCAAGTCCAGGGCCTGGCAATCAGCAGGCCACAGCAGCAACCGGGACCTCACACGTTGGCAGGGGCAACAGTTTGAAGTTTTGAGTGGTTGGTTCCTTCCGACCCGTGTGCGCGAGACACTCGCGCTCACGAGCGTTTTGACGATGGCTGAGCGGCTGCCGATTGACCGTTGTACCCTGTGATCGACTTTGGCCAATTTGCAACCAGAATGCATCGACCGGCGTCGTACCGGCCGCAACGGGGCCGCTTCGAAATTTGCAGACGCCGACAAGGCCGCTTGGACTAAAACCTGATAACATTTGGACCGTGAGTTGAGGATTATGTTCATGCACGGTTTAAATTGACCGTGACTGGACCGACCGACGAACCACCCATCGTTCCATTCAGCGTTGAACCATTTAGCGTCAGCGTTAATGGAAATGTTCCTGTTCCGGAAGCATTTGTACCGGTTGCGACCAACGAAACGCTGCTTCCCACAATTGTTCCAGTGACGGTACCGGTCGTTGAGCCGCTTTGCGAACCATTCACAAAAAACGCGAAATTGAAGGTTCCGGATACCGATTGCCCGTCGGGCGCCACGGTCAAGGCCATCTGCATTGGCCCGGATAATCCCCCACCCGAAACCGTACCGCTCCAATTTCCAGTCAACGTGTCGCCGCCGCCAGAATTTCGCAACGAGATCACTTGTGGCTCGTAACCGCTATACGCGGGATCCGCCGACACCGCCTGCCCGGGGTTGAGCGTTACCACTTCATTCGTCTGACCGTTATTTTCACCGGTGACGTCGACCTGTTGCGGAACATCCCAGTTCTGGGGCGTAAAAGTGACATCGGGCGTCGACAAGGTTCCCGCCGTGGAATCGGAAAGCTGAAGTGGAATTGTCACCGGGTCGGTCGGTGGCGCGTTGTCGACCATCGTGATCGTCTCCGTTTGTCCGGGCGCGAACGACCCCGATTCGGTGACAGTGACTTCCGCCGGAGCCAGTTGATTGTTTTGCAGCGCCGAATCAATCTCGCTGGCCGTTGTTCCCGGCGTTAAAGCATTGATCGCATTGTAGGTCGATTCTGACGCATGATACATTTCCGCGAGACTGCCGGGTTCTGCCAGCGAACCTTCGCCGTCGATCCAATTCGTGACTGAGGTGGTTGCCGCACTTTGGAGCGATTCGTATCCTGGGGCAGCGACGTCTTCCACGGCCGTCACGTAATCCTGCGTGTTTGAGGGGGAATTCCCCCGAGCCACGGCGGCCGCGCTATCGGCCCCGATATTCACGGCGCTGGTGACGAGCGTCGGAATCACTTTGACCATTGCACCAAAAACCAGCGCCGGAACGGCGATTTCCCCGCCGAGCACCAGCCCGGTTATCGCCACGACCGGCGCAAGGACACCCCCAATTTGATTTGCCGTGGCTGCGGCCGCACGAACATCTTGCTGAAGACCCGCCATCAAGCTTGATCCAATTGACGAAACCGGGTCAGTCGCTGGATTAACGGCATTGACCAGTGGGCTGGCAATGGATGCCGCTGAACTCGCCTTTGGGATGGTTGCCAGCGCGGCGACAATCAGTCGATCAGCAATGGCCAGGCTCGCTGACCCGACGGAAACGGCCTGACCGTTCAACGTCCCCAAGGCGATTGAGCCAACGCTGCCGGCTGCGACAGAACTTGTGGCTGCCAGATCCTGTCCGACAGCGATTAAGGAAGAATTGGTCGCTGAGACAAGTTGCGACACATTGACGCGATTGTTGCTTGCGGTTGAAAGTGCCTGATAGGAGCGAACCTCCGAGGCAAGGTTCGATTGCAGCGCCGTGAGGAAAGCGACATCCAGACTGCCTGGCGTGAATGGATCAGGCGGCAGGGGCGTGACCTGGAATTGATTTATGACAGGGTGCGTTACGCCGTCGGGCGTCTGAATGGCGAGACTGACGTTGCCGCTGCGAAAATCGTTCGTCGTGGAGCTGACCAGCAGTGGAATCCCCACGGAGATCCGGTTGGGCGCGGTCGCATACGCGGCGATCGACTGTTGCACGCCGTTCTCGTCCGTGAAAATTGCATTGATTTGGTCATTGGTGCTGACGCTATATCCGTTGGGCGTGATTGTCAGAGGCGTTAGCGACTGGCCCCCAAGGCCCAACAGGCTCGAATCGGTCGCCGCCCGATACACACCGTAACCAAGTGGCGTCTGTTCGACCCAAGCCCCGTTGTTTTGCACGACGACCTCGTTGGCGTAAGCTGCATCGGCCGTATAGAGATGCTCGCCGTTGATGTTGTTGTACAGCATATGAATTTCCGTCGGCTGTGCCGCCGTGGCGACAGTCGATGCGTAAGCCTCGATCCCTTCGTAATTCCAGCCGGCGTTAACGTCGAAATCACGGTCGACGGTGCTGAGGGTCAAATAGTGCTGCCCATTGTGTGGGTTGTACAGGCGATAAACGGGAGAAAGCGTTGTGTCGCCCGATAGGTAAAAGCCCTCGACTCCGATCGTTTCATCCTGCAAACCCTGGGCCTTGACGGTCTGGTACTCTCCGGGCGACGAAGTGTAGGTGTGGACCTCGGCATTCGTGTTGTAAAGCCGGTAAATTGGCACCAAACCATTTCCGCCCGTCGGCGACGACGCTTCGGCCAGCCGCACGAGAAACGGGTACCATTCGCTGTTTCCCGATTCGATCACCGATGCGGTTGCCACGACGACCAGCTTGCCATCGGGTTGCGCGGCAATCCCGAAGCCGTTCAATGACGAGCCGCCCAGCAGCGGTTGCAGGATGGAATGGTCGAGCGTAAACACGCCATTTGTTGCAAACGACGCGTCAACTTGCCCGCTGGCCAGATAATGTGCGACGCTGAGTTGCGCCAAGTTCGACGTGCTTTGAAGCAATACGGCGAATCCCCCGCCGGGAGTTTCCGTCGCCCCGTGCGGCGTGTCGCCCGCGATATCTGCGATAAACGATGAGCTTGCCAGGCCCGCTTTGTAATTGAAAATTGAAGTATGATACGAGTGTGTATTCACCGAGTCGAAATAGTCTTCGATAACGACGTATGAACCGTCGGGCGCGGCTAATAGGTTGGCCAGCACCCAGGTGGCGCCGCCCAGCGATGGCAGCGCCGACGTGAGTGTACCTGTCGCCGAGAACTCGGCTAGAAAAATGCCATTATTCGACGAACCTCCCGCGACAATCGCGCCGGTGGCGCTGACAATCAGCGAGTTCAGATCCAGATAATTCGCACCGGGCACGGCGTAATACGCGATCCCGTTCGAACCGAAAGTGCTGTCGACCGCGCCGTGCGTGTCCAAACGCGTTACGAACGCGTAAAAGGTTGAACCATACAGGCCCGTGCCAGC
>JAJXXL010000113.1 GCA_021781115.1 Planctomycetota bacterium | reverse complement strand
CCGTTTTGTACAGCGCATCGAGCAGCGTACGTTTCATGGCACGTGTGCGTGTGGCAACCGTCGTCGGGTACCACGACTGCACCAGCAGCGTTTCCAGGTAATTTGTCAGCCACCAGCAGGCGGGGTCGGTGTTTTCAATCGTCAGCAGCACGTTGCCAAACGGTACAACGGTGCCTTCGGGAACCGCCCTGATCGAAACCGGCAACCGCCCCGCGTTCTGGTGTAAAATGTGCTCCCAGCCGCGGCGATGAAACAGGTTTGGGTCGCCAAAGTGCCGGGCAAACAGCGCTTCGGCCTCGTCAATTCGGGCGGCTGTCACCACGGCGCCCTGCAAATACCGCTTGAGAAGATATTGCAGGCCGAAGAACACGATTTCGGCATACGCCCCGCCGCGCGACTCGAAATACGAGTACACCCGTTCGGTTTGCGGGGGGTATTGGCGGTAATGCGAAACCTTGTAGCTGTCGGTCAGCAACAGGATGTTTTGCAGGCTATCGAGCATTGTGAGCCGCGCCAGAAAACCGGTCGATGCTGCGCCGCAGGCGGCGACGGCGCGCGCCCCCATGCCGCGCGCGGCGTGCCGGTCGGCACGGCCGGCGCAAGCGTGCGTATGCGGCGTCAGCCATTGCGGACGATCGTCAGCAACTGGTTGAGCAACTGGTTCGTCGTGTTGAGCACCTGGGCGTCGCTCTGGTAGTTCGTCGAAACATTAATGAGATCGACGAGGCTTTTGCTGACGTCGGTATTTGACAACTCGAGCGAGCTGGACTGGATCGAGCCGGTGCCGTTCGCACCCGGTGGGCCAACCTGGGCCACGCCCGAACCCAGCCCCTGGGAAAACGTATTCGACCCGTCTTGAATCAGGCCCTGCGGGTTGGCGAAGTGGGCCAGCACAACCTGCCCCAGCACGCGGGTAACACCGTTGTCAAACGAGCCGTTGATTCGTCCCTGGCTATCGATGACGTAGCTCGTCAGCGTGCCGGGGCTGGTGCCGTCTTGCGACTTCAACGCCAGGTTGCTGGTGCCCGAACTGATGCCGGAAATGCCCGTCAGGTCGAGCGCAAAATTGAGTGGGCTGACGGCGCCCGTCGCCGCGCGGTTAATGCTGTAAACCGGCGCACTCCCCGAAGTGACTTCCTGCCCCTGACTGTTGAAGGTGATCGTGCCGGTCCCCAGCGCGATCGACACTGGCGCGGCGCCCCCGCCCGAGGGCGTGGGATTTTGCTGGTCAGGCGACTCCAGAAAATATCGAAAGGTTGTGGCATTGGGGGCGACCGAATCGAGCACCGCCGACATCCGCACGGTCAACGGCGTGCCCAGCGAATCGTACACTGTGAATGACGTGGCGGTACTTTCGCCATTGGCCCGATTCGGGCCGGGGGTAAACGACAGCGGCACGGCAGTGCCATTGCTGGTCAGCGAACCCACCGGAATATTGAAGTCGTTCACTGTGCCGCGATTGCCTTTGATTTGAATTTGACCGCCGGCGGTAATCGACGCGCCGACGGAAATGCCGTCGGCGTCGGTCTCCGACGCGGGCACCGATTGCAGACCCAGCGTCTGGGTCATGAAATCCTCCAGGTTTTGCATGGTGGTCGTGCTGGTGACCTTCAAGGTTTTTGTGCCCAGCGTGGCCCCGCCCTTGGTCGGCGAAAAACTGAGGGTCTGCCCGGCGGTGAATAGCGGCGTCGTGCTGCCCGACTGCTCGACATTGATCAGCAGCGAACCCGACGTGATCGCCGCGCTGTTGTTTGAACTGTCGATCAGCGCCTGGCTGGTTTGCAGCGTTCCCTGTGTCGCGACCTGCCCCGTCGGGTCAAGAGCGCCGGTCATGGCGACGTTGGAAGTCGCCTGCGCGATGTGGGCCTGCCCCAGGGGAATTGAGATATTCGAGGTCCCGGTTGTGACCAGGTTGTAATTTGAATCGACGGCGAAGCCCTGAACCGGCAGCCCCTGACTGTTTTGCAACTGGTTTGAACTACTCAGGCTGAAACTGCCATCGCGCGAGTAGACGGGGCCGCCCGCCGACTGGAGCACAAACAACCCGTCGCCCTGAATGGCCAGGTTGGCGGGGTTGTTGGTCGTTTCCAGGCTGCCCTGCCCGAAGTTGGTCGAAACCGCGGCGGTCGTCGCCCCCAACCCCACCTGCACCGGGTTGGTGCCCCCGTCGATGGTTCCATTGGGCGCCGAGCCGAAACTGAGTGTTTGCGAGAGTTGCGTCGCAAATTCAATGTCCGACGATTTGAACCCCGTCGTATTGGCATTGGCAATGTTGTTGCCAATGATGCTGATCGCCGTTTCATTCAGCGACAACGCATTCAAAGACGTATTCAGAGCCGACGTCAAACCCATGATGACCCCCCCAGGTCTGGCCAATGGCCGCAGTCGAGAACAACTTCAGACGTTCACTTTTACCGGTCCGGCGGCAAATTTTCCCGACGAGCGAACCCCGGGAGGCATCGGCCGGCATTTCCATTTATCGACAAAAACATCCGTTCAAATCGCTATTCCTTATACAATCCGATTTTTTCATGTCTCTATTATTATTTGACAAATATAAAACTGGCCGCCGTAAACCACCGCCGCACGCCGCCAACGGGTTCGTTCGGACAAGCGGCCCGGGCACCGGTCGCTGCGCCAACGCGCTTCGAGCAGGTTGGCCAATCTCGCGGCCGCGGTCAGGCCGGCGTTCAGCCGCCCGTGGGCGTCGTGGCTGCGGGCACGCTGGGCGTGGCGGGCGGCAGGGAAATGCCCGTGACATTGGGCAGTGTCACCTGGTTGTTGCCAATCGTGAGCGTCGTCACGCCGCTGGCGACTGTCACCTGTGTCGCGATCCCTGACACCTGTTGATTCTGGGCGTTGACCCCGGTGATTTGCTTGCCCAAAAACGCGGCGCCGGCGGTCACTTGCTGGTTGTTTGACAGGTTGGTCAGCGTCGAGTTGAGTTCGACGCTCGACTGCATGCTTTGCATTTGCGTCAACTGCTGGAGCAACTGGCTGTTGTCCATCGGCTGCGTCGGGTCCTGGTTTTTCAATTCAGCGATCAGCATTTGCATAAAGTCATTCGACGTCAGCGAGGAAAAGCCCGACGGCGTGGCCGATGATGCCGTGCTCGATGACGAACCGGTGGTTGACCCCGGCACATTGACCGGCGTGAATGACGTGCTCAAGGCAGACATGTCTGGCTCCTATCATAAAATGAGTGGCTCGGCCACAGCCGAATTTCAGATTTGAACATCCAATTGACGGGTGGAATTGATCGCAGGGCGACCCGCGGGAGCGGGTGTTGGCGCGGGGGCAGGTTCGGCAGGTTGAAACCCAATGCCCGCCTGGCCTGAGTCGCTTCCCTGGCCCGTGCCGCCGCCCTGTCCAAAGGAACCTCCCGTGTGGGCCGATTGGTTTTCGGCGCCGCGCGGGTCAGTGGGCAGCACATCGATCCGGTCGATGGACATGCCCTGATCGCTGAGCGACTGCTTGAGTTGGGGCAGGCTGTCT
>JAJXXL010000215.1 GCA_021781115.1 Planctomycetota bacterium | reverse complement strand
TATCCATGCGTGGCAACGCATCCCAAGGCACGCCCGAACGACTGTTTTCCGGCTCATGGGCGCAGCACGCCGCGAAGATGCTTCATCAAGACCTCGCACGTGCCCGGCAGGCGTGGATTGCCGAGGTCCCCCCCGGTGCGGCCCGGCAGGAACGAGAACACGACGCCGATTTTCTTCAGCCGTTGAGCGGCAATGGCGAAACACTCGATTTTCACAGCCTGAGGCATACATACATCACCGACCTTGTATCGGCAGGCATCGCCCCCAAAACGTGCCAGTCTTTGGCGCGTCACAGCTCGATTACCTTGACGCTGGATCGGTATTCGCACGTTCAGCTACACGACGTGGCGGGGGCGCTGGAATCAACCCCCGGCCCGGCATCGACGCCCGAGCGGGCGCAAGCGACGGGTACCTACGAATCCGTTGTGCCCGCCGTTGTGCCCAAATTGTGCCCAAACTCCGATATTCCGGGAAACAACATGATACTGTCTGATACTCTCAACAATTCCGAAGAATGCAACAATCCCCGAGAAAAACAGGGTTTTCTCGGGGATTTTGAGGAGAGGCGCCGGGGGGAGTCGAACCCTCGATGGCGGATTTGCAATCCGCTGCCTTAGCCACTTGGCTACGGCGCCGGGTATAATGCTTTTATCGGTTGTAACACCGCCGAAATTCAGCCGGACTGCTGTCGGGCTGGGCTTCGACGGCAGGCCGGTGCGCGATGATCGGCAGGGCAATGCGACCTATTTCACGCCCCGATCAATCCGTATGTAGTACGCACGTACACATCCCGAGAGAGTCGAGCTTTGCTGGAATCCTACTTACCGGCGGGCATGAAATCAAGCGACCCGGCCGATTCCTGCGACGGCGCATCAGGAGCGACGACGCGGCGTTGGATGTTCGGTGGAAAACGTTGCCCGGGGGCGATAGGATTTCATTTCAACGATGTGCGAGTCGTTCGGCGGGGCGGCCAATGCGTGGCCGAACACCGGGTTTCATGCCGGTCAGTGGCGAATATTGGCCTGAGAAGATCGACCATTCCGTCGTGGACCGCGCCGTGAAATCTGTACAGAAATTCAGTATACTTATTGCCAGACCACCCCAGCTACCACAACCGTGAGTTGCCATGAAACATGCCGATTTGTCGTCTGAAACGCCCGTCGAAAGTGAAGCAGACTTGGTCGCCCGGGCGCAAGAGGCGGTCAGCCAGTGTTACTGGGTTGTCGGCGAGTGTGCCGCTCAATGGACCCGGCGGTATTCGCGTGGGCGCACTGACGCCGACTTCGGGGCGCTCGTCGGCATGTCGGCAGACCAGATTTTTCAACGCCGCCGCGTGTGGGAAACGTTCGGCAGCGTGCGTGATCAGTTTTCGCAGCTCAAATGGTCGCATTTTTACGCAGCATTGCCTTGGGAAGACGCCGAAGTCTGCTTGCGCTGGGCCGAAGAACTTCAGGCGACCGTTGCCGAAATGAAGGCGTGGCGGCGGGCGCAGCACGGCGAAGACCTTACGGTCGAAAGCCCTGAGGAAGACGAATTGACGTCGATCGGCGCCCCGTGGGAAACTGTCCCTGTGCAGGACCCGGCGGAATTTGGCCGCAGTACGGGCGCGGTACGCGGGCCGGCCGACGCTGCCGGCGAACTCAACCCGGCGCTCGCCGGCGTGGCACGGCAACTGGAGCCAGGCGACTCGGGTTACGCCCCGTTCCGGCAGGGCGCGGCGCAACCGGCGGCCACCGGAACAGAAGCCCAGGCCGGCCCGGCAGCGGGCATGCCCCCCAGCACGCATCAGTTGGTCAAACGCATGACGAGTACGATTGAACGCTGCGTCAAGGTGCTGACGCCCGAATTTGCCCGAGAATATCGCACGCTGCCCGAACCGGTTCGTCACCGGTTGATCGACGTGGTCGAGGAATTGAGTCGCGCCTTGGCCCAGATTGAGGCGTGAACCGCGTCCGCCATTGTTCGTTACGGCTCGACGTGAATTGTACCGCACAAAACCTGCACATGGCGTCGGCCGGATTTGCGGCGGCAGACGTTGCCCATGTCGCATTGATCAGCCAGGTTGTCATGTCTTTTGTCGAACGCCAGATTCCGCCGGGGCCTCAACGACGCAACCCTCTGTGGATCTGGGTGTTCATCGCTCTCGCGCTCGCTGCGCTGTTCTGGAAAGATCGCGGCGGCAATGTGCACGATCCTAACGCGGTGCCGCGGGCAATCGTCGCGCGAGGCGAACTGGCCGACGACGAAAAGGCCACGATTGCGTTATTCCGTCAGGCGTCGCCGTCGGTCGTCAACATTACCTCGCTGGCGCTGCGGCGTGATGCGTTTCGGCTCGATGTCATGGAAATCCCCAAGGGGGCGGGCACCGGCTTTGTCTGGGATGAACAGGGCCACATCGTGACCAATTTTCATGTGATTGAATCGGCCGAGGTGGCAAAGGTGACGCTGGCCGACCGTTCGACCTGGGAAGCCCGACTCGTGGGCGTTGAACCCGATAAAGACCTGGCCGTTCTCAAAATTGACGCCCCGAAAGCGAAGTTGCCCCCGCTGATTCTGGGCACGTCGCGAGATTTAAGCGTGGGCCAGAAGGTGTTTGCCATCGGCAATCCGTTCGGTCTCGATCAAACGCTGACGACGGGCATCATCAGCGGCCTGGGGCGCGAAATTCAGTCGATGACGAAGCGCCCCATTCAAGGCGTCATCCAAACCGACGCCGCGATCAACCCCGGGAATTCAGGCGGTCCACTGCTCGACAGCGCGGGGCGGCTGATTGGCGTCAATACGGCTATTTACAGCCCCTCGGGCACCAGCGCCGGCATCGGCTTTGCCGTACCCGTCGATACGGTCAACCGCATCGTGCCGCAAATCATCAGGCATGGCCGGGCCGAACGGGTGGGGTTGGGCGTGAATATCGCCGAAGATCAAATCGTCGAACAACTGGGGCTGCAAGGGGTGCTCGTGCTCACGGTGCGCGAGGGTAGCCCCGCTGCCGCGGCCGGCGTGCGGCCCACGACCTATGACGCGAATGACCGCATTCACCTGGGAGACCTGATCGTGGCGATTAACGGTGAACCGATCAAGGATACGAACGGCTTGTACAGAATCCTCGAGCGGTTTCAGGCAGGTGACGTGGTCAAGGTGAAAATTCAGCGTGACCAGCACGAGCAGGAATTGGATATTCCCCTGGCGGTTTTGCCGCAGGGACGATGATTCGAGCGCTGGCGTTTTCGCACGAAGAACCGGACATCTTGGTTGACAGACGGAATTTGTCCGATACGATGGAACTGTGGAGGGCGCAACGCCACGCCTTGGCATGGCCTATTCTGTTCACGAATTGAACCGGGCCGGCGGCGCTGCGTCGCCAGAGTTGTGTAGAATGCAGTGGGGAGGGGCGGTCTTCGGAGTTGGAAGACGCAGTACAACGCCGTGTTCATCAAAAACTGGCAGGGTCGATCATGGCTCACGTCGTCGCGTCGCCGGAAATCAATGTCGAAAATGGCGTGACTGTCATTGCCCTCGGAAGCGCCTACGAAAACATCGACGATTTTTTGCTGCAAGCTTTACGCGACATCCTGCTCGAAGTGTCGCTGAACGCCGAACCTTCGCGGATCGTGCTCGACCTGTCGCACACCCGGTTCTTCGGCTCGTCATTTATCGAAGTACTGTTTCGCTTGTGGAACCGGGCCAATGCCCGCACTGGTGGTCAATTCGCGATCAGCGGGCTCACGCCCTATTGCGCCGAAGTGCTGAAAATTACGCACCTCGACACGCTCTGGCAGATTTTTCCCGATCGGGCCGCGGCAATTCAGGCGTTGGCCGAAATTCCTGCAAAATGAGCCGGCAGCGATTTGGCACGGGCACGATTACAGCTTCGCATGAACTGCACGCGCCACATGATCGCCGGGGCGGGCTAACGCGGCAGCCCGCGAATGGCCGCCACATGGGCGCCGGGTAGCAGTTCGAGAGATGGATCAATTTCTTCGATTCGCAGACTGATTTCTTCGCCTTCGATGTCGATCAAAGTGACCATTTTGTCTCCCAGTTTGAGCGTCTGGCCAATTTCCAATTCGACTTCGAACATCGGCATCACTCTTGCTCCAGAAACTGACTGGCCACCCCGAAACGGGCGGTGTTTATACCAGCCTCGCCCGAAGCCCGCAAATCCAGTCTGCCCGGTTTCTCGAATCGCGCGGCAAAATTGATGCGGCACGCCCTGTGCGACTGCCCCCAACCGCATGACCGCGCCCGGCCGAGCGCGTCTGGATAATTGATCGATCTCTCATGTTGCCTCTGCAGTTTACGCCGCTGATCAAACGCCTCCGCTGGGGGGGCACCCGCCTCGAAAGTGTTCTTGGCAAGCCGACTTGCGGTGTCAGCGATGCGGCCGAAAGTTGGGAAGTCTGCGATCGCGGCGCAGATCAGAGCATCGTTCGCGCCGGCCCCGAGGCTGGCGCGAGCCTGAATCGGCTTGTCTGCGAACGCGGCCCCGAACTGCTGGGCCGGCATGCCGGCGTCGGGCAATTTCCACTGCTGATCAAGTATCTTGATGCGCAAGACGTCCTGTCGGTGCAGGTTCACCCCAACGACGAACAGGCCCGCCGCCTGGCCCGGTCGAGCCCTGAGCAAGCCGAATGCTGGGGCAAAACCGAAGCCTGGGTCATCATCGCCGCCGAACCCGGCAGCGTAATTTTCGCGGGCTTGAAGCCGGGTTGCGACGCGGCGACGTGCGCGCGGGCCGCCGCGACCGGCAACTGGCAAGACTGTTTGCACCGCATTGAGGTTGCTGTCGGCGATGCGTTTTTCATTCCGGCTGGAACGGTGCATGCCATCGGTGCGGGGGTACTGCTGGCCGAAGTTCAACAGTCGAGCGACATTACCTATCGTCTTTACGACTGGGGGCGCGTTGCGGCCGACGGCCGCCCGCGCGAACTGCACGTCGAGCAGGCCCTGGCCTGCATCGACTATGAACGTGGGCCGATTGCTCGTGCCGTACCCGTACCAGCAGCGGGGCCGCGTTCACCCGGCGAAGAACTCGTCCGGTGCCCCTGGTTTGTCATGACGCGTTACACCGGTTCGCGCCCGTTTGTCCTGCATGACGACTCTTGCTGCCGAATCATCATGGTGCTGGCCGGGCGGGCTGCCGCCCACACGCGGCACACAACGCACCCGCTAGGCCGGGGCGAAACGCTGTTCATTCCCGCGAGCGCACCGGCCCTAGAAATCGTTCCGCAGGAAGACGCGGTTGTGCTGGAAACACACATTCCCTGACTGCCGTGCCGGGGCAGGGGGCGTTACCGGGGGGCCATGCGTTCAAATTGCTCGGCGCGGAGTTCGAGGTGGACTTGCATATCGCGCAGGCGCTGGTCGTCATGCACTTTGCCGCCGTGGAGATCGGCTACGTAAAACACATCGACAACCTGGTCGAGGTGTGTTGAGATCTTGGCCAGTGACACCGACAGCTTCAATTCAAAAATCGCCGCCGCAATTGCATGCAGCAGCCCTGGCCGGTCATGGGCAAATACGTCAATGATCGTAAACCGCTCTGACGAATCGTTGTCAATCACGACCCGCGATGGTTCGTGCGGCAGACGGTTCGCCGCGGCGTGCGTTTTGAACCGCCGATGCCGCTCGAACAGGCTTTCGACCGTACGTGCGCCCGTGAGCACGTCGCGAATGGCCGCTTCGACTTCCTGTACGCGGTAATCGGGCAAGGCGCCCGCATGGTCGCCGTCGAGCACGTTGAAGCAGTCGACCACCAGGCCATCGGCCGTCGTACAGATCTGGGCCGCGAGGATTTCCATGCCCCTGGCGGTCAATGCACCGCAGATTTTGCTGAAGCAGCCCGAACCCACTTCGTCGCGCGTCATGACCCGGAATTCGACAGTGTTCGTTGCGGTATCGAATTGATGCCGCACTACGACCGGTTGCCGGCTGAGCAATTCGACGGCCCGCAGGTCGCCCGCGATTTGCTCGGGCGTCGTCGTCGTGAGGTAATGCACCGGAAACGCGGCCAATTGGTCGTTCAAGGCTGCCGGGTTGGCGGCGGGGGCCGCGCCCGGTTCGAGGCAGGCCAGCACACGCGCCCGAATCTGCTGCAGGCGTTCGGCTTCGCCAAACTGCTGATGCTTGCCCCCGAGCACGAGCAGAGCCCGGTCGTACAGATCGGTCAGCAGGTCGGCTTTCCATTCAGTAAATGTGCCGGGGCCGACGGCTTGCAGGTCGGCCGCAGTCAGCACGTACAGCATTTGCAAATGCTCGGGGCTGCCCACGTCGCGGCTGAACCGCAATAACACTTCGGGGTCGGAAAAATCCCGGCGAAATGCCAAGTGCACCATGACGAGATGTTTGTGAACGAGAAACATCAGCAATTCGCGCAGGTGCGGCGACAACCCCAGCCGCACCGCAACTTCTTCGGCCAGCCGCCTCCCCACGTCACAATGATCTCCAGGAAACCCTTTGCCCAAGTCGTGCAGCAGCAGCGCCAGGTGCAAAATCTCCTTGTGCTTGATCGCCCGGTACGCGGCGGCAATTGGCCCCGATTCGCGGTCGTACCTTTCGGCAGCTTCGACAGCCCGAAGCGAATGCTCGTCGACCGTATACACGTGGTACTGGTTAAATTGCAGCAGGCACCGCGCATGCGTCATCGGGGGAATAACCAGTTCCAGCACGCCGGTCGCATACATGCCGCGCAGCAGCCGCCCCACCGCGCCGGTCAACGAGAGAATCGACAGAAACATCTGGGCCGCATGCGGCGACGGCTCGGCCGCCAGCCGCGGAACGGCGTCCTTCACGGCTTCGATCAATTCGGGGCGCAGCGCGACCGAGTACAACCCGGCGAGCTCGTACAGGTTCAGCACCCGCTCAAGATCGCCGCACACTTCGTCGCGAAACCGCGGAATGACATCGATTTCATCGGGGCCCACGCGAAACACGTGGCTGCTGCGGTGTTCAAACAGAAACCGCAAAAACCGACCGGCGATCGACCGCGGCCGGTGCCGGGCGACGAACCGCGCGGTCACGTCGGCCACAGCCGTCGTGTGCCGGAAGAACGCCTGCATGAACCGCTCGACCGGGCGCTGCCCCTCGGTGGCCTCAAAACCGTACAGGATCGCCAGCCGCAATTGCTCTTCGCGGGTTAAAATTTCCTGCGCCTTGCCAGCGGCGAAATGCAATTCGACGCGAATCTGCATCAGGAATTCCTGCGCCGCCGCGAGCGCCAGGGCGTCGGCCTTGGTCAACGCGCCTTCGCTGTGCAGTGCGTCGAACTCGGTCGTGCCATGCAGGGCGAACCCGACCCAGCGAATCAGGTGTATGTCGCGCAACCCTCCGGGAGAGCGCTTGACGTCGGGTTCGAGCTGGCCGACGCTTGCCCCCGCCTGGCGGCGCTCGTCGTCGCGGGCCGCAACGCACGCTTGAACAAACGCCTGGCGGCGGCGGGCGACAACGCGGCGCTGAAACTTCCATTGGAACTGCCCGAACAGGCGTTCATCGCCCCACAGCAGGCGGGCTTCGACGAGCGCGGTCGCAAATTGCGGCTCGGCGAGGGCCATATCAATCGCGTCGGGCAAATTTCGCACGCTGTGCCCAAGCTTGATGCCCGAATCCCAACAATCGCGAACGACCTGCGACACCCAGTCACTGAACCAGGGCAGGTTCACGTCGCGCCGCAGAAACAGCACGTCGGCGTCGGAAAACGGCGCCATTTCGCCCCGCCCCGACCCGCCTACCGCGATGATTGCCGTATTTCGCCGGATGCTGTCGCAACTGTCAGAGTCGAGCTGCTCCAGCGCTTCTTCGAGTATTTCGCAAATCAGCCGGTCGGTCATTTCCGAAATAAGCGTGGCGACGCGCAGCCCCGGCGTGCCCAGGCTGTAGCGTTGCCGCGTCTGATCGCGCAAATCCTGCAAGCGGGCCTTCTGCCGGGCCAGGCGCTCCTGCTCGGCGCCAACACGAAACGATTCGGTGGTCATGCTGTGCAAATTCGTCTCGATCCCTCAGGAGACGCATCGGGCGGTGTGAACCACCCCTATTTCGAACCGGGGTGCGGCCGCGTCGTCGCCGTTTCCCGTTGTGCGGCAGGCTACCGTTGTTCCCGCACTACAGGGCGGCATCGCCGGTTTCGCCAGTGCGGATCCGCACGGCGTCCTGTATATTGGTCACAAACACCTTGCCGTCGCCAATTTGGCCTGTGCGGGCCACCCGCAAAATCATTTCCACGGCATCGCTGGCCACCGCGTCGGCGACGACCACTTCCAGCAGGACCTTGGGCAGAAAATCGACCGTGTATTCGGCACCGCGATACATTTCCTTGTGGCCGCGCTGTCGGCCAAACCCACGGGCTTCGGTGACGGTCATACCCTGAATGCCCCTTGATGCCAAGGCGTTCTTGACGTCTTCGAGCTTGTAATGACGAATCACCGCCTCAATTTTCTTCATCGCGCAGCTCCTCAAGCCGGTTTGCGAGCGCAAAACTTGTAGAGAATTGCCGCCGATCCTCCTGCCCTGTCGGCCGGAATTATACATGATAACCGGTTTCGCCGCCAAATTGAAGGTTTTCTGCCGCCCAGAGGCCCCGCGATCGGAACCGGCGCAATTCAGCCCCCGATGCCCCACTCGCCAACCGTCAGAGCGCGGTTGAGACGGTATGACGGGTTGCTGACAGCCAATATCCAGGTTGGCGTATTCGCGCTACGCCGGTAACCGACCGCCCACGCGTTAACGCGTGCCCCAATCGTCAGGGAAGAAGCCCACGACATGATTGGTCGCTGCCGTGCGCGGCCCAGCAGGCGCTCGCGCAAGCTGACCTCTTGCGCTTCACGTCATCCGCCGCTGGGGAAGGCCCATTCGTAGGCTTGAAGTTCCATGCCGAGCAGGATGCACCCGAAAATCAGGGCGGCGACCGAAGCGAACAACAGGGCTACGTAAACATCGGGCGCAGGAGCGGGGCCTTTGGGTTTTCTGGCTGCGGGAGCTCGGGGTGGCATGTTCGCCCTCATGAAGGATGCGGCGAGTTGAAAACTCTGTTTGAAACGCCGCTAGTCATTGAAAGTATGGTTGTTCGGCAGTTCGCACCGCCCAGCAAATTGCGGCCGGCGGTTCAGAACTTGGTGGTGACGTTGTCGCCTTCCTGAATGGCCCCGGTGCGGTCTTGTTCGAGCACCTCGCCGACCGCTTTGTCGGGGGTGGTCTGAACGATGCGAATTTTGCCGAGATAGCGGGGCTTCTCGCCTGATTTCAGCCCCGAGCGATAAACCGAAAACCGGTGGCCTTTGGCGATGCCGTCGTCGCTGCCGAGCGAAATCTCGACGAGCGATGAATTGCCCTGCACGCGGGCCGGCTTGCTCGACAGCACGATGCCATCGACGCGGGGCGGGGCGGCGACCGACGACGCCAGGTCTTTCGGTTCCGACGAAATGCCGTGTTCACGCAGAATGCGATCGCGCAGGGCGACATCGCCCAACAGCGTTTTGACTTTCGTCTGGGCCGATTTCAAATCGAGTTGCGTGCTGCGGAGCTCGTCTTCGAGTTTGGTCTTCGCCTTGGATTCGGCGTCGCGCGAGGTGAGCAGCTTGTTGTTGATTTCACGCAGGGTGATGGATTCATTGCGGCGGGCGACGGCTTCTTCGCTGGAAATCTGCGCCAATTGGTTGGCCGTTGCCAGGGCCACTTTCAGGTCTTTGTCTTCCTTGCTGAGTTGATCGACCTGGGCCTTGAGGGCTACGTTTGCCGCTTCGGCTTGGCCGGCGCGATTTTGCATGGCAGTGAGTTCGGTCGTTTTGTCGGCCTTGAATTTCTCAAAATTCGTTTTTTCGTCGGCAAGTTCGGAGCTCGTTTTCTTGAGCTTGTCTTGCAGTTTCAACGACTCTTTACGCCAGTTGACATGCATGGTATTGACGGCCCCGGCAAACGCCATGAATACCAGGCACAACACCAGTTGCAGCACAACCAGAACTTTGCCCACGAAGGACATCGCACTCGCTCCTGTCGCAAAAACGTCAGAGGAATCGGGGCGTCGTGCCCGCAGATGATTTGAAAAACGGTCTTTTCAAAGCTGTCAGGGTTTCGGCGGTTCGTCGTCGTCGGGCCGTTTTGGGGCCTCGTCGGTGGCAGCAGGCGGTTTGGCCGGCGGCGGTACGTCGGTGGCGGCGGCCTCAGGTGTTGGGGTTTCCTCATAACGGGTTGCCCCGTCGGATTTCAACAGTTGATTGCGGCGTTCGACCCGCTCGAGCGCTTCGCGGGCCTCGTACAGTTGCGACACCAGCCGCTTCTGACGTTTCAAAACGTCCTGGCGCTGGGCGGTCAGTTCTTCGAGCTGGTTCCGCAGGGCGATCGCTTCTTCGCGGCGGAGTTTCGCTTCGTCGCGAACGGTTTGAGCCTTTTTCGCCTGGGCCACCGTTTGCTCAGTCAGGTCGGTGATCTTCGCCTGCAATTCGAGCAATTGTTTGTCGAGTTCGGCAGCCCGGGTTTGCATCGCCTTCGAGTCGGCGGCTATGGATTCCTGCGCATCTTTCAGGCGGGCTTCGACGGGCGGGATTTCGGCGTCGAGCGCAGCGAGTTCTTTCTTCTGGGCCGCAATCGGTTCCTTGAACGCGTTGGCCTTCGCTTTCCAATCGGTGCGAACCGCCGAATTGACTGAGGCGAAACCCAGAAACGCCATACTGGCGATCGCCACAAAGACAGTCAGGATTTTTGCGGCTTTCGTCATGGCAAACGGAATTCACAAGTAGGAAACAGGCTGCAGCTCGAATCGCACGTCCCGCTGACCCAGGTCAGTCAAACTGGAACAAATCGCGCCGCCTACCCAGAGATTATAATTTTCGCGAAAAACCAAAGTCAATCAAATAACGGCCTTTCCGCGCGACGCCGCGGCAAATGGGCAATTCTTTTATCGTCAGCGGGCGCCGCGGGGAAGGGCGGCATCTGTGGTGTGGAGTTGGCCGATTGCGAGTCGCGCCGTTACGCGCCCTCATAACCGGTACAACCGTTGGATTGGTCCCCATCGAGAAGGCCGGCCGTCGAGGATCGTCACGACCTCGCCGCGGGCATCGGCACCGGGGCATGCTCGAAGAACGGCGATCGTACGGGGGGGTTGGCAAAAAAAGAAAGCATGCCCGGCCAAGAAGAGAAGCGGCATCCGTGCCAACAAGCCGTCCTTGGTGCGAGAACGGTCGAGTACAGGTCGGACGATGTACCGAGTGAGGGTAGCTTCTCTCCTCAAAGCCGGGCATGCCGGGGTGGTTCCGGTCGCCGATGAGGGTTCGCGCGAATCAGTCAGAAAGCTCCTTGAACAGCGGGCCGAATTCGGGCATTTCCTCTTTCAGAAGCTCCTGCCAGGCTTTGGGGTTCCAGATTTCGACACACACGACGGCCCCCACAAGCATGACTTCCGTTTCTGGAGCAACGTCTAAAAACTCGCGAAATCCTTCGGGAATAACTAACCGCGACCGATTGGCGAGCCGTGCAGTGCGCGACCGGGTCGACAGCAGCCGGCCGAAGCGTTGCACGTCTCCCCATTTTTGCTCCATGCGACCCGACTGAATTTTCTGCCGGATCAGATTCACTCCGTCGTCGATGCGCTGCTGCCAGTCTTGTGCCCGCCACAGGCTGAGGCAGCCGTAGCGTTCCTTGGCAAGAATCGTGTCGCCGGCTTGATCGGAAACGGGTTCGGCAAGTTCGGCGGGCAGCGCCACGCGATACCGGTCGTCAATGACCCGCTTGAATTCGCCGGTAATGAAGAACTCGGGTTGTGCTGGCGGCATCGTGAATTGCGGGCGGCCAAAGGCGAGGGCGACGTGCACATCGGACGATTTCCACCAGTCATTATAATGGGATGAAAACCCACAATCAACTTTATATCTGTCAATTTTTGGGCTCAAAACCCACAGCAATGAGGCCGAGCTTACATTCCGCTGCGCCGGCTTGCAATTGAACTCTGACGATTTTTTCAAGAATTCTGAAAATTGTGGTTCTGCCGGCCAGCCGTCGACAACGCTTTGCTCCACAACGGCCGCCCCCAAGAAATCGCGTCGTCCAGTGCGACCTTGCCCTGAAAACAAAAACACCGCAGCCTCTGGGGAAAACGCCCCCAGAGGTTGCGGTCAGTGGAACATTGCCGCGGGTGCCGCCGCCGGCTATTGGCGGGCGATGTACGCTTCGGGGTCGTCCATGAATTTCTCGCGCGATTTCACGTTGCGGAAGAAGTACATTCGGCCTTCGTAGTCGCAACGATAGACGCCCGGCACACGTTCGCCCGTGGTCGCCAGTATCACCACGTCAATTCCGCTGAGTGCGGGGGCAAATTCGGCGGGTGCGGCGTCGAACGCCTGTTTGGCGGCGGCTGACGAGAAGTTATAGCGCCGGCCTTCGTATACCGACATCAACTCTTCCTGGCCGCGAATCAGCTTCGATTCTTTGAGGGCCACGACGCAGTAACCGCGCAACGCGGGCACCGGCGGGCAATTCTGCGGTGCGTCATTCACGCCTGCGTTCTGGAGACTGGCCGGTTCGCCACCGGTCGTGGCGGTCTGCCGAACGGCGCCGTCTTCGCCAGCCGGGATTTCGGGCAGGTCTTCGGCCCGTTCCTTCGGGCTTTCGGCCGTCGCACTGGCGGCGGAATCGATGGACTCGGCGGGGGCATCCTTTTTCGGCAGGGCGGCCGAGTCTCTCTTCTGCGGGATCGGCGCCGGTTCCTTTTCACTGCCAGGCGGCGTTTCGCTGGGCGGGGGCGGCGGGGTCTTTTCGGAGTCGGTCGGCAGCGTTCCGGGCACGTTGGGGGCGCCCCCGCCTTCGACCGGCATGGGCAACGCGCCGCCCTCGACGATCCCGTCGCAGCAGCAATTCAGCGCGTCGGCAGCGGCCTGGCGGACGCGGGGTGACGGTTCCAACGGGCAACCCGAGTCTTTATCGACTCCATACGCGACCTCGGCCAGCGCCTCGCGAATGGCATCGTTGCAACAACCTTTGCAGCAATCGCGGCGGATCGAGTCTTTACGGCTGGGCGGGCCTGAGTGCCCGCACTTGAGTTGCTGCTGAATTGCCAGAGCCGCACAGTACCGCACTTTCTCGACCTTGTCGTTTTGCAAGGCACCGACGAGTTGTTTTTGCGACTCGGGGTAATCGACGCAATCGACCGTACCCAGAAACGCGACCGCCTTGCAGCGGCACTTGGCATCGAGCTGATCGGCCTTAATGGCGGCGGCCAACCCCTTGGGCGTGTTCGTCGGTTGGCCGGCGAACCCTTCGCGCAACAGCGGGTTGGTGAACGCCGACTTGACCGACCGTGAAACCGGAACTCCGGTGACGAAGTCGGCCATACTCGGGCTGAGCTGCGGGTTGGTGAACGGTGCGGTTGCCCCGGTTGTGCCGCTCGTGCCGGTAGCCGCCGGCGCTTGGGCCCAGCCATTGCCCGACGAACAAATCAGCAGGCCACAACTGGCGACGCCCGCCCAAATTCCTCTGGTTTTCATCCGAAATGCAGGCACCGCATACCCCCCTTTAAATTCGTGAATCGATCCGTGATTGAACAACCTCCGATGCCAATTGGAATCGGTATGCCAGTCGTCGCGAATTTGAGAAAAGCGAGCATCGTGCATGATTTGTGGAATGTAGAGCTGAATTGTCCGTAAGAGTTTCGCTGTTCGGAGCAATCGGACCGCATCCAACCCCCATTTGATCCCGTTCCAGCCGCCCCGCACCGCATTTTCTGCCGGTTTTCGCCGTGTTCGCCTGCGCTGAGCCGCGCCAATCGGTAGATCCGGAATGGTCGATACAACCGTTACCTGAGGCCGTTAGCTGCCCGGCGGCATGTGCTGCGCCCCCCGAAGTATTTCAAACAGGGGCGGTGGACGGGCCGGCACGCCCCGACCACGTTCTTGCATTCGCGAAACCGATTGCCGATAATACAACCACTCCTTGGGTGGAACAGCGCGAGCTGTCTCGCCCAAACCGGCGGCGTGGAAGGGGACGACTTCCACGCCGCTTTCATTGACGGCGTTCCAGTGACCCGCCGCGAAAGAGTGAAAACGCATCGGCAACGGCGACGACCGCGCCAACATTCTCTGAAAGAAGCAGGGTCATGCTCATTCACCAGGTCACAGCCCAGGAAGTATTCGATTCCAGGGGCAACCCAACCGTTGAAGGACAAGTCACGCTGGAGGATGGTTCGGTCGGCTCGGCGATTGTGCCGTCTGGTAGTTCTGCTCGATCAAATCA
>JAJXXL010000193.1 GCA_021781115.1 Planctomycetota bacterium | reverse complement strand
ACGCTGCGGCTGACGATGCCAGCGCCACGGCGGCAGTGGTCGTTGCCAGCAACGCGGGTTCGACGGCGACTTCCCCGACTGCGGCAGCAGTGGCGGCCTCGGGCGCTGCGGGCGAGGCCCAGACCGCCGCATCCGCACCCCCGGTAGGCGGCACGGCGTCAGGCACAACAGACTGTAGCACAAACGGTTGCGCCGCGGCTGACGCAGACGACGCCAGCAGGAGCGCGGCTGCGGTGGCCAGCTCCGCCGATTCCGTGGCCCCAGGGGGGCCGACCGGCGAAGCGAAACACCGCGGCCGAGCGTCTGCTCCCGCCGTCCGCCCGTGCGGCTGAAGGCGGATGCCGATTTTTCGAGGCCCATCGAGAACTATGGGTGTCTGATTTGGTTGCGGCCGGGCGGATCTTCGCCGGGGCAGATCGTGCGGTGGAATCAATGATCTTGACGTGCTCATGCCGGTCGTCAATACTTGGATCAATGTGTGCATCAAAAACTGAACAAATGCATTAACACATTCGATGCAACATATTAATAAAAAGTGTGTTGTGTCATTTTCAATTGAATCAAATTCCGTGTCAAAACGTCAGCGACAGTATGAATCATCGCACCCCTGGCTCACATTTCAGTGCAACCTGGCACACGTGTCGTCGTCGGTCTGGATGAATCTCGGGGCGGTGCAATCAAAATGTCGGCACGTGGCGAATACGTTGTTGCCGCCACCGTTGCTGAGCGAGCTTCAGAAGATTTATCTGGCCAAAGGGGTCATGGCGACGACGGCCATCGAAGGGAATTCGATGAGCGAGGCTGAAGTGCGGGCAATCATTGACGGTCGGGCGAACGTGGCGCCTTTACAGGATTACCAGGCGCAGGAGGTGTCGAACATCGTCGATGCCTGCAATGCCATCGTGGCCCAAATCGCCGAAGGCGACGACGGTTCACTTTCGGTCGAACAGATCCGTGATCTGAATCGCAGGGTGCTCAGGAACCTGCCGCCGCGCGAGGGCGAAACGCCGGGAGAAATCCCCGCGTTCAACGTCGTGGTGGGCCGATATCGTGGCGCTCCGCGGGGAGATTGCGCGTGGCTGCTGTCGAAATTCTGCGACTGGATGAACGCCCGCGAATGGCAGGGCACTGCCGCCAATCGGTTGGCGTTGGGCGTGATTCGAGCCGTGCTGGCCCACCTGTATTTTGCATGGATCCACCCGTTCGGCGATGGCAATGGGCGCACGGCCCGGTTGCTCGAATTCAAAATCCTGCTCGCGGCGGGCGCACCGCTGCCCGCGGCGCACCTCCTGAGCAGCCACTACAATCAGACCCGGGCCGAGTATTACCGCCAGCTTGACGCGGCGAGCCGGTCGGGAGGAAGGATATTTCCATTTCTCGAGTATGCGATTCAGGGCCTGGTCGATGGCCTGGACCGACAGATTGAGTACATCAACAGTCATCAATGGCGCGCGACATGGAAAGAGTATGTCTTCGCTGAATTCGGGCCTGATGTGAGCGCGGTGGCCCGCCGCCAGCGGCAGGTCGCACTCGATTTATGGGACTGCGGCCCCGACGGCGTTCCTGCAAGCAAAATTCAAACTTTGACCCCTGAAATTGCCGTGCATTACGCCAGGCGAGACGCACAGGCCGTCGCTCGCGATCTTAAAGTGCTGGAGAAAATGGGCCTGATTGAACGCCACCACCAGGTTATTGCGGTCAAATTTCACACGCTGCTCGAACAGCGTAAGCCGTGGGCCGCTACGGAATAGGCGATCGCATTCGGCACCGGTCTTGCGGTCCGGCGGGCCTTCGTGCAAGATGGGGTGGTCGTTCTCGGGCCGTTCACGCATTGATGGGGGAGGCGAAATGCTGGTTTCAGGTCAATTTCGATTGTCAGTGTTCGTGGCGGGTTGCCTGTGGCTGCTAGCTGCGCCCTTGCCGGCCGACGATGCCGAGGGCGTCAAGCTCGTCTATAAATTCAACAAGGGCGAAAAGACGTTGTTTCGCACGGGCGGCGAACTGAAGCAGGTGCAAACGATCAACAATCAGAAAATTGAAACGACCATGAACACAACCAGCTTTGGATCGCGCCTGGTCGACACGGTCGATGAAACGGGCGCGGCGCGAATCAAGGTGAAAACCGAGCGGATGACCATCAAGTCGTCGATCGCCGGTCAGACCGATTACGAGTTCGATTCCAAATCGACCGAGCGCGACAAGTCGAGCGCCATCGGCGCCGCCCTGACCCCGCTGTACGAACGCCTGAGCGGAGTCGAGCTCGAACTGAGCATAGCCGCCAACGGCGAAATCAAAGACCTGAAAGGCTATGCCGAGGCCTTGGGCGACCTGCTCAAGGACAATCCCATTGGCGCGGGGTTCACCGGCGGCGGCAGCAACGATGCGGCCAAAACGAATGCCCAGGAACTGTTTCCTGTCATGAGCGACAAGCCGGTCAAGCCGGGCGACACTTGGGGGCGCCCCGTCGATATTGACCTGAAGGGGATCGGCAAAATCAAAGGCAAAGTAACGTATAAATACGTCGGCCCCGACAAGCTGGGCGAGCGGGCGACGGCAAAAATCACGGCGATAACCGACTTGTCGATCGAGATCAACCTCGACGTCACCGGCGCCAAGGCGACCGGCACACTCACCTCGTCGAATTCTGAAGCCACGGTTCAATTCGACCCGGCTGCCGGGCGCGTCGTGTCGTACAAGTCGACGCAGACGATCGGCGGCCAACTCTCGATCGATGTCAACAACATGACGATTCCGCTGCAATCGGACCAGACGCAGGCGACGACATACGAGCTGCTCGACAAGCTGCCCGAATAGCGGTCGGCCCGAGTGCCGGCAAGCGCCCGCCGGCAAGCGCCCTCAGCGCACGTCGACAAAGAACCCCGCCGCCGTCCAGTGGTGAAACCAGGTGGGCAGCGCGGCGGGTAGCGCCGCGAATTCGGCGTCGGTTAACGCTTCCGCCGCCCCGCTGATCGCCGCGCCCAGCGCCGTGCCCGCTGAGATCCGGCACAGCAGGTCGAATTGGACGGCCGACAGCGTGTGGCGATAGACGACATAATCGCGGCGGCAGAGCGCCACAAACGTGCGGGCGGGCGATGGAACCGCGGGGGCGGCGGTTTGGCGGGCCGCCGTGAAAAAATCGTTGATCGGAAACTCGAATTGCAGCAGTCGCAAACAGGGGGCACAAATCAGCCGCGCAGCCGATTGCTGTTCGGCGGTCATGTCTTGAATGCGGGCGGCATCGAGGGGCGGCGCGTGTTCGGTTCCAGCACCGTCGAATACTTCGTATACGGCCCGTTCGAGCCGCGCAAGGTCGATCAGAAACTCGGGCCACCCGGCAGGCGGCAGCGATGCAGAGCCCTGGGCCGTTTGCGGGCTGGGCGGCGCGTCGGCAGCGGGCCGCGTGGCGGCGAGGAACCGGGGAAAATCGGCGCCCAACTGGCCCAGCGTGTAGCTCCGCGACGGAAATTCCTGCAAGTAGCCGATGGCGAACGAATCGAACAGGTCTTCGCCC
>JAJXXL010000174.1 GCA_021781115.1 Planctomycetota bacterium | reverse complement strand
CCCGGTGTATGTCGATACGAACGTCATGGCGGGGCGCACTGGCGAAGCCGACGAAAACGGACGTTACGGCGGCCTGGTGTATCTGCCGGTGACTGCCGAAAACGGATTTGTTCCGGAATTGCCCGACCAGCGCGTCGATCTGATCTATCTGTGTTACCCCAACAACCCCACGGGCATGGTCGCCACCCGTGAGCAACTGACCCGCTGGGTCGAATACGCCCGTGCCCACGAGTCGATTCTGTTGTACGACGCCGCCTACGAAGCCTACATCACTGACCCGGCCATTCCGCACTCAATTTTCGAGATTCCCGGTGCCCGCGACGTGGCGATCGAATTCCGCAGTTTCAGCAAAACGGCCGGGTTTACCGGCGTGCGCTGCGCATTCACGGTGGTGCCCAAATCGCTGACCGCCCGCACAGCCAGCGGCGAAAAACTGGCCCTGCACCCGTTGTGGAACCGCCGACATACCACAAAATTCAATGGCGTTTCCTACCCCGTGCAACGGGCGGCCGAAGCGGTCTACAGCCCTGCCGGTCAACGGCAGGTGCAGACCCTGATCGATTTTTACCTCACCAACGCCCGCCTGATTCGCGAAGGCCTCGAAACCGCCGGAATGCAGGTTTATGGCGGCATCAACGCGCCCTACGTCTGGCTCAAAACGCCAAGTGGCGCATCCAGTTGGGACTTTTTCGATCGCCTGCTCCGGCAAGCGCATCTCGTGGGAACGCCCGGCAGCGGCTTTGGCGCCAGCGGCGAAGGCTACTTTCGCCTCAGTGCATTCAACAGCCGCGAAAACATCGAAGAGGCGGTGCGCCGCTTTCGTAAAGTTGTCGAATAACCGATTCGCTCTGGTTCGTACGCATGTTGACGTTCGATCGAGGACATGCCTCGATTCGCGCAGGCCGGGCCTCGCGCCGCCCGCCGGGTGTACCTGCCCGAATTTCGACCTGCCCGCGTGTTCGCCGCCATGCATGCCCTTTCCTTTTATCCGCCGGGTTTTCAGCCAACCCAGACACGGCGTCTTGAGTCTGACGCGGGGTTCAGTAACGCAATGTTGTGGCGGTTGGAAACGGCCGCAGGCCCGCTGTGCCTGCGCGCCATGCCTGCGGGCGATGTTTACCTGCCGCGTTTAAGCGGCTTGCACCGCCTGTTGGGGCACATTGCAAACCAGCACGTTCCCGTCGCGGCTCCGCTGGCGACTTCGTCGGGCGCCACGTTCGTCGAGGCCGAGGGTTCGGTCTGGCAACTCGAACCCTGGTTGCCGGGTACGGCGGACTATTGGCAGCGACCATCGCCCCAGAGGCTGCGGGCGGCGATGCAAACTTTGGCGCGGTGGCACGCAGCCGCCGCGTCGTTTTGCCCGACGGGCGACGAAGCAGCCTGGTTTTCTATGGCACACGGTGTTTCGCCGACAGTCGTCGATCGTCAGAAACTGATCGCGGCCTGGACCGCACCGCGGTGGCACACGGCACGTCACTTGCTCGCCGCGTGCCGCTGGCCCGAATTTCGTGAACTCGGCTTCGAATGGCTTGACCTGTTTGCGCGCGTGGCGCCGGGCATGACCGCCCGATTGAAACTGGCCGAGCGACTCACGCTGCGGCTGCAACCCTGCCTGCGCGATGTCTGGCACGACCACGTTTTGTATACGGGCGACGAAGTGACGGGCGTCATCGACCCGCACGCCTGTCGCAGCGATCATGTTGCGGTCGACTTGGCGCGCCTTCTGGGCAGCTTTGTGGGCGATGACCGGCAGGCGTGGGATGCGGGCGTGGCGGCCTACGCCGCACTGCACCCCCTGTCGGTCGATGAGTTCGCCCTGCTCGCCCTGCTGGATCAAAGCGGCGTGCTGCTCAGCGGGCTGACGTGGATCGACCGGGTGAATGCCTTTGGCCCCCCCCACGTCGCGCAAGGCGAACGCATTCTGGCGCGGTTCCACCGGCTGTTGGCGCGATTAAAGCACCTCGCGGCCCACGCGTTGTCGCAGCCATAAAACGTCAGAGAAGCTTCCGGTGTGCCCGGCTCGAGCAAAAAGACAGCAATGTGCAGGGGAGTTTAATGCCCATTTCCCGCCGCCGTCCCGCGACAACCCCGTTTTCGGTTGACAATCGTACGGTGTGAGCTACGGTTTGATTAGACCCTTCTCAAGTCGTGCCATTCCGCATGTTCGTATGTGCCATCGGGCTTACGGCGCCCACCGTTTCAAACCAGGGAGATTCTGAATGCCCACATCTCACTTTTTCGACCTGTGTTGCGTTTCGGGGCTTGTGTTTTCGGCCGTCATGGGCGTTATTGCCACGTGCAGCCCGCGATTGTTCGGCACGTTTGCGGGGCGCAGCTCGCGCTGGGTCGATTCGCAGAAATACCTGGCCGTGCTCGACAAGCCGTTTAACTTCGACCATCGAATCCTGCCACATAGCCGCGTGTTTGGCTGCCTGATTCTGGCGTCAGTCTCGGTGCTGTCGTACGTGTTCATTCACCGCTGATTCGCCGCGGCGCCGCGTCGATGAGCATTTTCATTTCGCGCGTCGCCTGCTGAAACCCAACCATGATCGCGCGGGCCACGATGCTGTGCCCGATGTTCAGTTCGCAAGCCCCCGCAATGCGGGCCACACGCGCAACGTTGCGATACGTCAACCCGTGGCCCAGGTGCAGAATCAGCCCGGCCTCAATCGCAAATTGCCCGGCTTCGGCCAGCGTGTGAAACTCGCGATCCTGGTCGGCGGCGTTCGCCGCGTCGGCATACCGGCCGGTGTGCAATTCAACGGCCTGAACGCCCAGCGCCCGAGCGGCTTCAATCTGCCGCAGATCGGGGTCGATGAACAGGCTGACTTCGATTCCCGCTTGGCGCAAGGCCTTGAGACAGCCTTCGACCCGGGGCAGGTTGCCAATCACGTCGAGTCCTCCTTCGGTCGTGATTTCCTGACGGCGCTCGGGAACGAGCGTGGCCTGATGCGGCCGCGCGGCGACCGCAATCTGGGTGATTTCCGGCTCGGCGGCCATTTCGAGGTTGAGCTTGACCTGCACCGTTTGCCGGAGAACCTGCAGGTCGCGGTCTTGAATATGTCGGCGGTCTTCACGGAGGTGCAGCGTGATGACGTCGGCCCCGCCCAATTCGGCCAGCGCCGCCGCCCAGACCGGATCCGGCTCGACCGTTTTACGGGCTTGCCGCACCGTGGCGACATGGTCGATGTTGACTCCCAATCGGGGCATGGCGTTCTCCTCGAAGATGCGCAGCGCGAGCGGGCGCCTCCATGGACGCCACACGCGCTTAACATAACCCAGCAGTGATCGCAACGGAAGTCGCCCTGGCCGCGGGCACGATCAGTCCGTTGAACACCGCAAATCCAGATTGAGCCGCGACTGTCACGGAGTGGTTCGAGCGCAGGACTGGCAAGCCGTACCACTCCCTCACGGTCGCGACTCATTTTTCAACGGGCTGTTTATGGGTTGCCGAAACGCTGCGAGCAACACCGACTGGCCGACCGCGTCTCACACAACGCGCCTCGAATTATTTATTGAAAAGCTGCTTGTGTGTGTGTGTGTGTGTAGAATGCCCGCAATCGAAGAAGCGACGATCTATGGGGATCAACGGCGGGGGATCGTTCGCGGGTAGCCGTCCAATTTCTGCGAGCGTTGGAACGGGGTGAGTGCGCAGCGAGGCGGCTCCCGTCGGACTTATCCGGGGTAGCGCGAGAATCGGAAGCCGTTCGGCGGCGCGACAAAACCTGCCGGAACTGAGGTTCTGCGGTTTGTTGGCGCACAAGCCTTGCAATCAAGGCTAACGATGGCCCGGTCGGCTTATCCGCTCGGCTTGGGATAGATCAGGTCCAACACCGCTTTGTCGGGTGACGACAGGCGAAGCTTGCGGGCAAGCTTTGCGAAATAACTCCGCCCCGTCAGTGACCAGCGCTTGATTTCGTCGATCACGCTGGACAAGGTAAAGCTCGCCAGATACAGACGCAGCGATTCCAGTACGCTGACGTTCACCGTCCGACGCCGCGCGCCACGCAACGTCTTGTTGGTCCGGCCCGTATCGCGGGCTTCCGCGGGGCTGCGTATTGTCCGTTCGGATTCGTTGTTGGTTCCCGACACCGGCGACGTCTTGCCGTTGGGCGTTGTCACCGCCGCCGCCGTGACGAACGTGAACAATTGCCGGCTCAGCATGAGCCGCATCAACTCGTTGATCAGCAAGCGATAACCGTCGGCGGCGCCTTCGGACGGCGGCAGCTCGGCGAACCACGCCGGGCCGCACAGTTCCAGGATCTCGTCATCCAACTCAGCCACCTTCCGTTGCCGGCCCGCGTCGCTCAGCCGGCGGTCCTGCTGCACGCGGCACGCCTTGCGGTAAATCTCCAGCAGCCGATCTGTCAGGCGGCGATAGTCGGCATTCTCCGGTTCCAGCAGCGTCAGCTTGATCGCCTTGCGCAACAGATGCGCCCAGCACTTCTGCATCAGCGTAAAGTCGGAATACACGGCGGCGTCATCGCTGACCAGAATGCCCGAAAAGCTGGCCGGTTTGAGAATCAGGCGCAGAGTCTCGCTGTCTTTGTGCACGCCGAACAGGACGACGCGGGCCTTCTCCGACAGAAAGGCCCACACGCTGTTGATGCTCCAACTCGTTTCGTCGGAAAGCACCACCAGCGAGTTGGCCACCAGCGTGCAGAGCGTTTCGAACTCGCCTTCCCAGTGACGGGATAATTGATTCAGCAGGGCCTCGACTTGGGACTTGCGAGGCCGCATGTTCTGAAAAAAATTAAGCACCCCGCAGGCTTTGTCGAACGACAGTCCGACGACATGCACCAGGTGCGCAAGCGCCACGATGATTTCCAGGCCGAACTCGCTACGTCCCAGCGCGTCCGGAATTTGGCCATACTGATTGTTCGGGCCGCGATAGACCTCGTAGGCGACGAGTACGGTGCGACCGTTTTCAAAACGCCATACGGGCCGCGTGTGAGAGAGTTTGCAATCGCTTTCGGGCACGTTCGGGGGAAAGACTTTCTCCGTTCGCTCGGCCAGGGCGATCTTCTGGGCTGTGGTCACGCGTCCGCGCCGTTCCGACTTTTGGTTCTTCTGCGGCTTTTTGCCGCATGCCTGCTGCCGCTTCTCTTCCGCACGCATCGAGTACGCTTCGGCGGTTTTGACGGTCGGCGAGCCGCCCAGCTTCTTTTCCAACTCTGCGATGCGCTGCTGTGCCTGCTGCAACGCCTGCAGCGCTTGATGCAACTGCCCTTGTGCCTGCTGAGCCTGCCGCTGCGACGACACTACGAGCTCGACGAGGCGATCCGCATCGACCCGCCCCTCGCGCACGTCCTGTTTGAGTTGTTTAGCAGCATCCATACCCAGTCTTTACCTGAAACTGCAAATCTCCGCAGATCCAGTTTCACAGATTGGACGGCTACAGTCGACACGTGCCGAACAATTTGCGGTTCGGAATTGATAAAGATTCAAGATGCTTTCTTAGACCTAGTAAAACGTTTATATAATAGCATAATGCCGAATGCGCAGAAAAACGCTACGTTAAGCAATATAATCCAAAGACGCGTCCTATTAACGTGCGGCACGATAGCCATTTCTGGCAGTCCGTAGGCAGGTAACGTAAATTCGGCTTCTGGAATTTGACGGAAGGCGATTCTGTCAAAACGCGCAACACTTTCGCAATTTACATTCGACGAAACCGTAGTTCGAACAACCTTAAGTGGCACGGCAACTCCATCTTTTGAGGTATCGTAGTAAACTTTTGTCGATTCAGTTCCAAGCGTTTGCTCAGAGGTCGAAATTACCAATTCTGAAGCAACAAGTGCCCAGTGCAACCTGGGGCAAAATGTAAATGTGCCCGAGCGTAGCGCCCAAAGTGGTTGGCTTAAACTGTGGCCTTTAATCTCGTCCGCAGTTGGCGTATAGGTGAATCGCACTTTCCTCAGTTCTACGTCATTGAGAGTTATTGACTGTAAACTCTCAATATGAAATCCCGCTTTGGCAATTAATTCATCAAATGGCACGCCCCCAGACGAACATGGTGCCAAAAGATACTCGGCCCAATATTGTTCAGTGCTCCGCCGAATGCCCTCGGTCGGTTTGTTGCCGGTACTAACAATCAACCATGCTTTAGACCCAAGCCTGCGTTTCAAAACGAAGGAATTGCTCGGTCCAATGCAGACTACGACTTCGTCTTGGTCAAATGCGGACCGTTGAGAGCCGGAAATGATCTCACTCGCCGATCGTTCTACTAGTTCTAAGCCATTGCGTAGTTTGAAGGTACAGCTCTTGCGAGTGATCTGAGGCTCACCGGCCGCGCTCAGCGGTGAAACTGTTTCTGTCGTCTCGCTGTTCCCTTCACAGCCAGCAAACAACTCCCTGAGATGGCGCCACTCAGGTGTCGCTGCTTCAAGCAGTTCTTTACGAAATTCGTCGGAACCAATAGCAAGCCGGCAAAATGTCACGAGGACAATCAGTGTTGTCATCAACCGAGTGACCCGCCGATCAATCTTCATATCAAGTCCCCAATTGCTGCTGTTTTCACTGATAGGCGCACATGCTCAATGCAACTTTCTTTTGATAGAATCGAAGCCGAGGAGGTATTGTCAAAAGTCGTGTTCAGGTGAAGAAAGGAAAGAGGCGGCGTATCCTGCTGCTGGAATTGTTTCTTAGTCGCCCACAACGGGCAAGAAAGGATACGCCACCATGCAACACGGTACAACGATCGAGGCAAGAAGTCCATTAACGCAGAACCAGGCCGATGACTTTCCGGCGGAATGCGACCCCGAGCGAATCGCGATTGGCCAGCCAGGCCTGGACGACGGGCGCAGTACGCTGGACGCATTGGTCAGGGAAGGAGCCCGGAAGATGCTGCAAGCAGCGTTGGAGGCCGAAGTGCAATGCTTTCTCGAAGAGCACGCAGCACGGGTTGACGATCAGGGACGCCGGCGGGTCGCGCGCAACGGGCATCTCCCCTCGCGAGAGATCGTGACGGGCGCCGGCCTGCTGGACGTGCAGCAGCCTCGGGTTCGTGACATCCCGATCTCGAGCAGCGTGTGCGGTTCAGTTCGGCCATCCTGCCGCCCTACCTGCGCAAGAGCAAGTCGGTCGAAGAGCTGATTCCGTGGCTGTACCTCAAAGGCATTTCCACCAGCGATTTCTCTGAGGCCTTGCAAGCCTTGGTCGGTCCGGAGGCCGCCGACCTCAGCGCCAACGTGGTTGTTCGGCTCAAGGAGAAATGGTCGCAGGAGTACGATATCTGGAACAAACGGGATATCTCGGAGAAGAAGTACGCCTATGTCTGGGCCGATGGAATTCACGCCAATATTCGCCTGGAAGACGAGGCCAATTCCAAGCAATGCCTGCTCGTGCTCATCGGCGCAACGGCCGAAGGCAAGAAGGAATTGATCGCCGTGATGGACGGCTACCGCGAGAGCAAGCAAAGCTCGCTGGAGCTGCTCCTGGACCTCAAGCAGCGGGGACTGACGCAGGCCCCGAAGCTTGCCGACGGAGCGTTGGGCTTCTGGGCCGCGTTGCGCGAGGTCTTTCCTGACACCAGAGAGCAACGTTGCTGGGTGCATAAAACAGCGAATGTGCTCAACAACATGCCCAAGCGCGTGCAACCCAAAGCCAAGGCGGACGTGCACGAGATCTGGCAGGCCGAGACCAGGAAAATGGCCACCAAGGCGTTCGACCATTTCCTGGAAAAATACGGCGTCAAGTACCCGGCCGCGAGTGAGTGCCTCAAAAAAGATCGGGACGTGCTGCTGACTTTCTACGACTTGCCGGCCGAGCACTGGGGCCACTTACGCACGACAAACCCGATTGAAAGCACGTTTGCAACCATCCGCCTCAGGCATCGCCGCACCAAAGGCAACGGAACCAGGAGAGCCAGCCTCACCATGATGTTCAAACTGGCCCAGTCCGCAGAGAAACATTGGCGACGCCTCAACGGCCATCAGCAGATCGATCTTCTTCTCGAAGGAAGCATTTTTTGCGACGGAATCCTCCAGCACGCCGCCTGATCCTGATTTCTCAGAACACAACTATTGACAATAACTCCGGTTGTCATGGCTACTTGCGCAGCCGCCGCCGTTCGCCCACGCCCGGTTCGGCGGCGGCGACTTGCGAGAAGGGCGAAATCTGTTCGCGATCGTCGCGGCGACTCAGCCGCCCGGCGACCTTTTTGCCCAAGGCCGAATCGGCCACACCGATTTGCCCCGCATGCCGCCGCGCGGGCACGATGCCCTGCAGCGACCGGGCCCCACGGCGCTGTGCCGCTTTCGCCCCGCTCAGCGCTTCCGGTTTGCGCTGCGTGACCAGCACGTGAATATATCGGCAACCGCCTCGCGGAACGAGCCTGAGTTTTTTGGGCAACCGCCGCTGCAACTCTGGCAGGTCCTCGGCACGGGCCAGCAACACGGCCTGCGGGGCCTGCTTCAATGCGGCGGCCGCCTTGTCGAGTTCTTCGAGTTCAAATGACTGCACCCGGTTGCGGCCCAGGTAGAACGAAAAGGAATCGCGCTGCCGCGTCAGGCAGACGCATATCACCGGCTTCGATGACAGCAGATCATTCTGGCAGAACGTCACCACCGGCTTGACGGTCGAGCGGGCTTCGGCGATCGCCGGGTAAAAATCGACCAGCCCATACGCCGTCACGGCCAGGGCGAACACCGTCGTCGCCGTCCATGCGGGCGAACTCCACTTCAACCAGCGCGACAGGGCAACCGCGAGCACGGCTGCGGCCGCGGCGACTCCAGTCCAGCAGATCAGCCATTCGCGAATACGTGCCGCCAGGTGACCACGGCACAGGCAGGCATCGACCACCAGCAACACGCCCAGCGACACGCCCAGCATCAGGCACAAATCGCGCGGGCTGCGCTGCCGCACGTATTCAAAATACCGATGCCCGGTGGCGCGGGTCAGCACGACTTCCATCACCCGGCCCAGCAACAGGCAAATCGCCGGAAATGCCGGCAGAATATAGGGCGGCAATTTGCAACTGGATGTCGAGAACAACATCAGCGGCCAGGCCGACGCCAACACCAGAAACCCGAGATCCCAGGTGCGCAGCCGGCGCACGTCGTCGCGGCGGCTCGTCAGAAACGCCACGACCACCGGAAACAACGCCGAGGCCGGCAGCATCGCCAGGAACAGCACCGGAATGTAATACCACCACGGTTCGTTGCGCTGCATGCCTTCGACAAACCGCACCAGGTGATGCTGCCAGATGAACTCGAACCAGAACATCGGGTTTCGAAACGTAATCAGGGCGAACCACGGCAGGGCCACCGCCCCCGCAATGCCGGCATACGCAATCAGGTGCCGCGGGCGCAGCGGCGCGGTTCCGGTCAACCACAGCGACGCAGCCAACGGCGCCAGGCACAAGACCGGCGCAATCGGGCCTTTCGTCAGCATGCCCAGCCCGCACGCCACCGCCGACAAGACCCACCATCGCCATTGAAACCGGGGTTCGCGGCAGGCGCACCAGGCGCCCAGGAGCGCGATTGTCGTAAAGCAGGTCAGCAACGTATCCATGAACAGGAACCGCCCGGTGAGCAGAAAGCCGCCGCTTGCCAGCAGCGACAACCCGCCGATCCACGCGGCGCGGGGGCCGACCAGCCGCATGCCCAGCCAATAGGTGCTGATGACGGTCCCGATGGCGGCGAGCGCCGGCGTCAGCCGCGCGGCGGCATCGGTCACGCCCAGGACCGAATAGGCGGCGGCCGTGAGCCAGTACAGCAGGGGCGGCTTGTCGAGATACGGCTTGCCGCGCAACCGGGGCAGGACGTAATCGCCCGAATCGAACATTTCGCAGGCGATGCGGGCGTAGCGGCTTTCATCGGGGTCGATCAGCGGAAAAGACAGCTTCGACAGCATCAGCACGGCGGCAAAGACAGCCAACAGCACGCCGCTGGCGACCGTGGGCCATTTCCCGCTCGCGCGCGCGAGTGCCGCAGCCGCGGGGGCCGGTTGCGGAAAGAGCACCTTAGTCCACCAGAACGGCGCCAGTGACTTCAAAACCGGCACGACGTGCCTGATCGACACCTTGCTGGCGCCGCCGCATCGTTCGCGATGCGTGACCCCCACTTCGGCGGCGGTCACGCCCGCCAGCCGCGCTTTCGAAAGCAGTTCAGCATTCAGGAAGAACCCGCGCGACTCGAGACCCAGCGACTGCACCAGGTCGCGGCGGAAAACTTTCAGCGCACAATCGCAATCGCGCACGCTGGTGCCCAACAGCGTGCCGACCAGAATGTTGAAGCCCCGCGAATAGACTTTGCGCAACCAGGGATCCTGGCGGTCAATGCGATACCCGCAGACCAGCGGGTATTCATGAGTGAGCAGCAGCAACCGGTCGAGTTCATGCAGGTGAAACTGGCAATCGGCGTCGGTAAAGGCCACCCATTCGTGCCGGGCCTCCTGAAAACCGTGCCGCAGCGCGGCGCCATAGCCCGCGTTGTGGGGCAGCGACAGGACGCGCACCATGCCTGGCCCGACCGCTTCGGCGCGGGCCAGGTCAGCGGTGCCATCGGTGCTGCCGTCGTCGATGACGAGGATTTCATAATCGACGGGCAACTGATCGAGGGCCGCCACCGCCTCGCGAACCGCCTGCCTGATCGTCGCCGCCTCGTTGTACGCCGGAATGACGAGCGACAGCGATTGTTGCGCGGCCTGGGGGGCTGTCTGCGGCGGCAGGCCGCGTTCGTCAATTCTGGCAGCAACGGGCATGGCGTTTCCGGCAGCGATCGGTTCGCGCGGAACATCACCGGGCCTCCGGGTGCCAAAGGGCCGCACCACGGCAGCCGCCGCCTCGAACGGGCCGCTAAATACCCGTTTGCCGAAAATGGGTCAAGACGCGTTCAAACTCTCGCCCGATGTCCGGTTGTTCAGCAGTTCATGAAATCCTGCCGCGCCGCCGGCATGCGATCGGCTATCTTTTCATCGCTCCGTTGACGGAACCGGTTCGTGGTGGAGTGGCGAGCGCCGGTCGGGTAGCATAGAGCCGTCGAAATCCGACGCGGTTGCCAATCCAGACGATGCCGTTGGGAGGCGGATCATGCCAGACACCACTAAAAACCCGGCGCGGCTGATTTCGCTGGACGCGTACCGCGGCTTTGTCATGCTGGCAATGGCTTCTGGGGGGTTCGCCTTCAGCAGCGTGCTGCGGGCCCACCCCGAAGTCGTCAGCAGCCACGACCAGACGACCACCGCCATCGCCTGGGAAACCGCCTGGCGCGTCCTGGCGTATCAGTTTGATCATGTCGCCTGGTCAGGCTGCGCCTTTTGGGATCTGATTCAACCGTCGTTCATGTTCATGGTGGGCGTGGCATTGCCTTACTCGTTTGCCCGCCGGGTGGCAGAAGGCGAGCCGCGCGGGCGCGTGTTTCTGCACGCCTGCTGGCGATCGCTGGTGCTGGTGGCGCTGGGCGTGTTTCTATCATCAAATGGCAGCCGGCAAACGAATTTCGTGTTCACGAACGTGCTGACGCAAATCGGGCTGGGTTACCCGGTTTTGTTTCTGCTGCTGGGGCGGCCCCGCCGGTTGCAGCTCGCCGCCGGGGCGGCGATTTTGCTGGCCTACGCCGCCTGGTTTGCCCGGTACGAAATCCCCAAAGTCGATTATCACCAGCTCGAAACATACCTGACGGAAGTCCGCCACGTCGAACACGACCTCGACCAGTTCTCAGGTTTCGCCGCCCACTGGAACAAGCACACGAATGCGGCGGCGGCGGTCGACCGGCGTTTGTTGAATGCGTTTCCGCGCGAAGGCGAAGCCTGGAACGACCGCAAGTATTGGGTCAATGAAGGCGGGTACCAGACGCTGAATTTCATCCCGTCGATCGTCACCATGCTGCTGGGTCTGATGGCGGGCGAACTCCTTCGCAGCGGGTTGACGGAGCACCAGAAGCTCGCCCGGTTGCTGGCCGCCGGTGCCACCTGCCTGGCACTGGGGCTGGCGCTCGACACGCAGCTTTGGCCAGCGGCGGTTTACGGCTGCGACTGGAATTTGTGCCCGATCGTGAAACGCATCTGGACACCCAGTTGGACCTTGTTCAGCGGGGGGTGGGTGCTGTGGATGCTCGCCGGATTTTACTGGGTGATTGACATCAGGGGCTGGCAGCGCTGGGCCTTTCCGCTGGTTGTGGTGGGCATGAATTCGATCGCCATGTACTGCCTGTCGCAATTGCTCAAACCGTGGCTCCGCGCAACGCTTAAGACGCATCTGGCAACAGTCGATGCCTGGGCGAACACGGCGACTGTCGCCGCGCTGTATGAGGGCGTTTACGGCCCGATTGGCCTGGCGCTGGCCAACCTGGCGCTGTTGTGGCTGATTTGCCTGTGGCTTTACCGCCGCCGGATTTTTATCAGAATTTGAAGCGGTTTATTTGAAACGGTTTAATGCTCGGGCAGTGTGCCTGTTCGAAAGCATTTGCCATTTTGACACACGCCCCGATGCACGGGTGCAAAACAGGCGTGCCTTCTGGCCGCCCGGCGAATCCTGCCGGGTCGTCGCGGTTTTTCTTGGCAGTTTGGGTATCAATGTCTGAATCAGTGCGGCGGCAGATTGACAGGCTGCGCGACGAAATTCGCCGGCACAACCAGTTGTATTATGTTGCAGCGCAACCGGAAATCTCCGACATCGAGTTTGACACGCTGCTCAAACAGCTCGAATCGTTGGAACGCGCGCACCCTGAATTCGACAGCCCCGACAGCCCGACGCACCAGGTGGGCGGCGAACCGATCGCCGGCTTTGAAACCGTGGCGCACCGCCTGCCGATGCTGTCGATCGAAAACGGCTACACGCCCGCAGAAGTCTTCGAGTTTGACGTGCGCGTGCGAAAGCTGCTGTCGCCGGGCGAACCCCTGGAATACGTCGTTGAATACAAGATCGATGGCGTGGCCCTGGCGCTGGTCTATGAACACGGCTCGCTCAAGCAGGCGGTGACGCGGGGAGACGGGTTGCGGGGCGACGACGTCACGCACAACGCCCGCACGCTGCGCGGCGTTCCGCTGCGGCTGCTGGGGTCAAACCCGCCCCCCGTGATTGAAATCCGGGGCGAGGCTTATATCGGCAACGCTGATTTTGCACATCTTCGCGCCCAGCAGGCCGCCGCCGGCGAAACGCCGATGGCCAACCCGCGAAACGCTGCCGCTGGGGCGCTGAAACTGCTCGACCCGCGGATTTGCGCCGCGCGCAAATTGCGATTTTTCGCGCACAGCGCCGGTTACATGGAGGGGGCCGACTACGAAACGCACCTCGAATTGTTGGCGGGCGTGGCCCGGTTGGGCGTGCCCGTGACGCCGCGGATCCAGTCGTTTTCACACATCGAACAGGCGGTCGAGTATTGCCACGAACTGATGGAAGCGATGCATGAACTCGATTTTGAGGTCGACGGGTTCGTGATCAAGCTGAACCATTTTGACCAGCGTGCGCGGCTGGGGGCGACCTCGAAACACCCGCGCTGGGTGATGGCCTACAAGTTCGAGCGGTACGAGGCGATCACCCGCATTGAGGAGATCGGCGTGCAGGTCGGCAAAACCGGGGCGCTGACCCCCGTAGCGCACCTGGCCCCAGTCGAAATCGCGGGCACAACCGTGTCGCGGGCCAGCCTGCACAACCGCGACGAACTGCACCGCCTGGGTGTGCAGATCGGCGATTGGGTCGTCGTCGAAAAGGCGGGCAAGATTATTCCGCATGTGGTGCGCGTCGAAGAACATCGCCGCAGTGGCACAGAACGCGAATTCTGCTTTCCTGAGTTTTGCCCCGAGTGCGGCGCGCCCGCCGTGCAGGATGAAAATGGTGTGTATATCCGATGCATCAACCCGAATTGCCCCGCGCAGTTGCGCGAGCGACTGCGTTTTTTCGCCTCGCGCGGGGCGATGGATATTGAAGGGCTCGGGGTCAAAATGATCGAAACCCTGACCGGGGCGGGGCTGCTCACGCAAATTCCCGATGTGTACCGGTTGCACCAGCGCCGCGCTGAATTGCTCGCGCTCGAACGCATGGGCGAAAAATCGGTCGACAACCTGCTCGCAGGAATCGAGGCATCGAAGCAGCGGCCGCTGTGGCGACTGCTCGCAGGGCTGTCGATTCGGCATGTCGGCGCCCGCACCGCGCAAATCCTCGCCGAACGCTTCGGCACGCTCGATGAACTCATGAAAAAATCTGCGGCTGAACTCGCCGCCGTCGATGAAATCGGCCCGGTCATTGCCGCGTCGGTCGATGCATTTTTCGCGAGCGCGGCAGGCCGAAACCTGGTCGAGCGACTCCGCAAGGCGGGTG
>JAJXXL010000288.1 GCA_021781115.1 Planctomycetota bacterium | reverse complement strand
CAGCGAGTTCGGGCAGGATATGGCTGGAAACCATGATTGTCTTGTTCAGCTCGCCCAATCGCTTGAGCAGTTGGCGGATTTCGATGCGGGCCCGCGGATCGAGCCCACTGGCCGGTTCGTCGAGCAGTAACACCTGGGGTTCATGCAACAGGACGCGTGCCAAACCGATGCGCTGCGTTTGCCCGCGCGAAAGCTGGTTTACGAGCGCGTTGCGCTTGAACGACATATCGACGAGTTCGAGTTTTTCCTCACAGACTTTGCGGCGGGCCGGGCCGTCGATGCGGTACGCCGCGGCAAAAAACTCGAGATATTCGATGACCTGCATGTCGTCGTAGACGCCGAAGGCGTCGGGCATGTAGCCGACCAGGCGGCGGATGTCTTGCGGATGCGTGTAAATCGAATAGCCGCAGACATAGGCCTCGCCATAATCGGGGTTGAGGAGGGTGGCAAGCATGCGCATGGTGGTGGTCTTGCCAGAGCCGTTCGGGCCGATGAACCCGAACACGTCGCCCTGGTCGAGTTTCAGGTCGACGTGATTGACGGCGATCAGGTTGCCGTACCGTTTGGTGAGTTTGCGGGTTTCGATCATGGAAAAACTTTACACTCGTAAGCAGGTGGTACACGACCGGCGCGGGCTGCCCGCCGTCAGGAGCCGATTTTGGCCGCGGCAGCGTTCGACGCCGGTGGAGCACAGTGCGGCACTGATACGTCAGGGGTCGAATTTGGGAATGATGCGGTCTTCGGCGTCGTACGTCTGCCGCACCGGCAGGATGATCCGTACGAACGTGTCTCGCCGCACCGGTTCGCGAGGACGGTCGTCGATGACCAAATGCGAACCGGGCGCTGCAAATCGGCCAACCAGCACCGCGCGCCCGAGTTGGGTCAGCGGAGTCAACTCCAGCTCGCGCAGGGCGGCGTGAGCCAGCCCGGTGTAACTGGCACCTAAGGCGGTATGGTAAAACGTCAGCATCTGCAACAGTTCAAACCGATCGTGATTCAACGGGTTATACGGCTTGGCCTTGAATTGACTCGAATCGGTCAAAAACGATTTAAGATCGAGCTGCCGCCCCTGCGGGCCTGCGGGTTCCCAGTCTTGAAACGCCGCGAGAGTTCGCCCTTTCGATAATGGAAAGTAGACCCGGCCCGCGTACACGAGCAGGCAGTCTGTCAGCGGCGCGGTCAACCGGTGGCTGATTCCTCCGCTCAGGCGAACCGCGCCGTGGCTTTCCAGCCGGCTTTCGGCCAGCCCCGGTGCGCGGGAGTCCTGCGTCCAGACCGCATGCAGGCTTTTCGTTGACCATTGTGAAATGGGCAGGTCTTCGATTGCCTGGGCGTGGGGCGTGTAATGGTAACTCCGCGTACCGGCCCCCAGCCCCCCCGACCGGTACAGCCCGCCGACGGCGTTTTCGGGAATGCCCGTCCAGGAAAGTTGTGCGTCGGGAACGATCGCGTCGGCCGCCGCGATCGACGCGGGGGTTTCCAAAGGAATGGGCGCGACCGCTGCGCGATACCGCCTCGATTCAGGGCTGTACAACGTGAACCATGTCTGTCCGCGGACAAACCGGGTTTCGACGTCGGTGTCGAGGAGATCGAACTGGTTGACAAGCAGGCGGTCTCCGTTGACGCGGCCCGCCGCCCAGACGGCCAAGCCGCTGGCCGCGCAAATGAGCGTGGGAAACGTGACCCACGTGAGCACTGGTTTGCGAAACACTCGATGCACCAGCAGATAATCGACGGGCCCGATCATGACGATGTAGAGCAGAATCAGCGCCAGCACCGACCAGTGCGAAAGCCGGCGCACTTCGGGAAATTCATCTTGGGCCGCATTGAGTTGCGAGGCCATGTCGGTAATGCCCAAGTGTGTCAACCGCCCGGATCCAGGGCCCGATTGGCGGGTGGTATCAGGCCCGTCGTCGCACATTTTGTGGCAAACGGCAGACAGCCCCGGCCAAGCGGCCAGCGGCGGACGGTCAAGATCGATGGCCGAAACGGTCACATGGCCAAGACCGTAAGGCACGCGAACGATGAGCGGGCTTTCGATTTCGTCGACGAGCACGTTTCGGCGTCCCACTGGCGCGATTCGCAGTGTAGGTATGGCTCCTGGAAATGCCAGGGGTGCATTTCGCCCCGCAAACACTTCCAACTTGTTCAGTTGCCTGACCTGCGTCGCTCCAAGCACCTCGATTGGTAGCCATTTGGCCAAAGGGCTGGCAAGATAGGCCTCGGCATTTACCCCCGGCACGACCACAAGCCGGCCGCCGCAGCGCACCCAGTCGCGCAGCGCTTCCGACTGGACGGGCTGAATTCGGGCTAACAGCGATTGTCCGCCGGTTTGCACTGCCTCATCGGCGAGGAACAACGCATCGAGCGCATCGTATGCCCGGCTGATCGAGGGTAGGTCGGCCGCCGTCGCCAGAGGCGTGACGACCCAATTTGAATCGGTATGGTCGCTGACACTCGCGGGCGCATTGCCAAAACCAGCGGGGTGGCCAAGCGTTGCCACGAGCCGCGTGTCGAGACGCAGCCCGTCGTGCATCGCTCCCCCGGGAGTAGCTGCGTCGCGCAGTCGCAGCAGGGCACGATCGCGGCCTTCGCGATCCTGAATGCGAACCCTGATGTCGCCCCCGATCCGCCCGGTTTTGAAACAGCCCTCAAGCGTGGTGGGCGCGTTGGCGGCCAATCGCACCAACCCTGAGGGAAGCACCGATTGCGAGTCGTCGGCATCTGGAACTTCGATCGACCAGACGATTTCACAATCGACGGGCGCTTCGACGACCAGCCGAAGCGGAGCCCACTCGCCCACCTTGTATAGCCGGTTAAACCCGATATCAACCGACTTGACGATAATCGCCTCGCCGGGCGATTCGGCGACAACAACCCCCGCGAAGTGCATTGATGCGCACAGGCACGCCGCGATGCGCACCGCCACCCACCGGTTCGCGGTGGGCGAAACGCCATGATGCGCGAACCCGATGTGTAATCGAGAATTCTTCATCAATGTAGAATTGTTGCAGACGCGAACCTGGGGAAATCAAAAACCCCTTTGTACCGGATGCTTCTGGCAGAAACAATGGCGTGGGTTCGCACCCCGATAATCTTCATCAACCCCCCATTCCGTCGCCGCTGACAACCTCGATTCCAATCTGTGAAAGACAGCCTTGTTCGTAACGTCATATTGCGCGGTTCGCTGGCTAGGTGACCGACTCATCGCCGTGCCGGATCTCGACATGAATCTGCCGGGCTTTGGCACTTTCGCGTTTGGCGAGTGTGACGGTGAGCACGCCATTTTTTGCCTCAGCGTGAACCTGGTCAGGGTCGACGGCGGCGGGCAGCGGAATCGAGCGCGAAAACTGCCCATGCGAACATTCCTGCTTGTGGGCGACGTCCTGCGGCCGCAATGCGCGGGCGCTTCGCTGTCCTTTGAGCGTGAGCATATTGCCAACCAGCAGGATTTCTACGGTTTGACCCTCGACGCCGGGCAAATCACACTCAACCAGCACCGAATCGTCAGATTCGGTGACATCGACGTCGGGCGTCCAGGGGCGATTGCCGCCGCGAAACCCGAAGGCGTCGAACGCTTTTTCACCCTGCGTGCGGAAAGCATCGAAGACGCAATCGAGTTCCTGGCGCAGTTTCTCAAGCGGGCCGTCAAACAGTTTGTCAGATTTTGTCGTTGCCGAATGCATGGCAGGGTTCCTGGAGGGGTCAGTGACCGTTTACTTGAATTCGTCGCGGCTGCGCTAATGGGGCCTTGGGCAGCAAAACTTCGAGTACCCCCGCATTCAACCGGGCCACAATCCGTTCGTGGTCGACTTCGTCGCTGAGGATGAACGACCGCAGGAAATCACCCTCGGCGTATTCCTGGTGCAGGAGCTTTGCTCCGGCAGGCAAAAACGGCTTGACGCGGCCATACAGCGTCAGCCGATTATCCTGAATTTGCAAGTCCAGTGATTGAATCGTCACGCCGGGAAGATCGGCAATTAACACCAAACCTTCGGACGATTCGTAAATGTCGATCGGTGGGTTAAACAGTGGGCGTTGAGCCGGCTGTTGTGACTGCGCACCCCGATCGTGCTCTCCATTAGCCGCACAAGCCGGCGCGCTGTCGGGAGTCAATTGAGCTTCAGTCATGATCAAGGTCCTCAAATTGTTGTGAACGTCATGCGCTCAGGCACTTGTCTGCGCGCTATGTTTCGTCATCCGGGCCGACCACACACTGGGGAGCTGCCGTCAAGGCACCGTGTGGCCACGCGCGGCTTCACGCCGGGGTGGCGACCACCTGGATCTGCCGCGGCTTGACCTCTTCGATTTTGGGGAGATGAATCAGTAGCAGCCCATCAGTGAATTCAGCCGAAACGCGGGCTTCATTGACGCGTTCCGGAATGGTGAAGGAACGTTGCCAAGTGCCCCAGATCCGCTCATGACGGCGAAAACGCTCATCGGCCACGCCCTGGGGCGCAGGGCGATTGCACTTCAACGTCAGAATTCCCTGGTTGACTGCGACGTCGAGTTGCTCATGCGACGTGCCGGGCAGACGAGCCGTCAAGAGGAATTCCTCGTCCATTTCGTAAAGATTCACGGGGGGCTGATGCCGGTCAAGCCTCAAGGCCGGCAGTGGAAACCGCATGCTCTCCAACAGCCGGTCAACCTGGCGCTCCAAGTCATGAAAGGGTTCCCAATTCTGACGCCATTGAAGAATGGCCATGATGTTTTCTCCTTCACATTCGTGCGTTGAAATGAGCGACGAAATTGCGCAGGGCCGCGTCGTCGGGGGCTTCATACCGGGTGCCCAGACGATAAGCCGCAACTCTCCAGTTCGAGGTATTTCGCGCACATGTGCTTTTGCCTCATGCCAAACAACGAGTGGGTTGCAGCCTCGGGATACGCACCCCATTGCAACCACCTGACCGAAGAAGCAAAGCATGTACCGAATCTGCGAAATTGAGATCGGCCCCCAAGGATCTTCACAACCGTCTCAGCGGTATTTAGTTGCAAGATGATGCCCGGCACGAGCCGCCCCAGCCCCGGTTGCTGCCAAAATGGCGTGAATGGAAATCCTGGCAGGACCCGTCGGCTCGTGCTGTCAATTTGGCAGTGCGTGTTGCCGAAAGCTGTCTGCCAAAAGTGCGACTCGAAATTGATGAAATCAAAACACCAATATACCAAATGAGTTCCGACAAGCCGTCACAGTGAGAGCCACTAAAAATGACCGAATTACCGCGGTGGCGTGATTGGGTAATGCGGCGAATCAACCCGGGCAGTTTTGAGGTACTCTTCAATTTCGGCAACGACCAACGGGTAACGGTCGGCCAGATTAGTCGCTTCACCGGGGTCGGTTGCTAACTGGTACAGTTCGAGCGGATGGCCGGGCTTGGTCCGAATCGCTTTCCAGTCGCCCATCCGCACTGCCTGTTGAAAGCCTCGCTCGTGAAACTCCCAATAGAGAAACCGATGAGTCATGACGTTGGGCGAGCTCAGCAGTGTCGGCAACACCGATAGCCCGTCGTCTTGCGGAGGACGTGCGCCGGCGAGTTCGGCGGCGGTGGCAGGAAAGTCCCAAAATGCCCAAGGCAGCGTGCTGACGCTGCCCGGTTTGATGTGTTGTGGCCAACGGGCAATCATTGGCACTCGAATACCGCCTTCCGACAGATCCCTCTTCCAGCCGCGCAGCCGTCCTGAACTCCCGAAAAATGCCGGGTCGCCACCACCCTCTTTGTGCGGACCGTTGTCGCTGGTGAAGAACACAATCGTCTGATCGTCGAGGTTCAACTCCTTGAGACGATCCAGCACACGGCCCACATCGGCGTCGAGCCGCGTGATCATGGCAGCGTGGTTCTTTTGCGGAGCGGGCCAGGGTTCGCTGGAATACGGGGCGTCATCGGGAACCTCCATTCCGTTGCCGTCGAACGCACCGCGTTCGTTGTTGGCGTGCGGCAGCGTGTATGCCAAGTAGAGAAAGAACGGTTGGCTTTGCCCGGCGCGGCGGTCGAGAAACGCCAGCGCTTCGCGAGTGAAGAGATCGGGAGCGTACTGGGCCTTCTGACCGGCCACGTTTTCCTTGATCAGCACATTTCCTTCCAGCGGGTAGCGTTCAGCATTTCGCCAGAGGTGGTCTGGATAATAGTTGTGCGCGTGCCGCTGATCGAGAAAACCGAAGAACTCGTCGAAACCCTTTCGGTTGGGGGCTCCGGCCGAATCAGCGGCGCCCAGGCCCCATTTGCCAACAAGAGCGGTGGCATAGCCGGCGGCGTGCAACCGTTCGGCGATCGTGGCGTCGTCGGCGTGCAGGTCGGTGAACTTGTTGCCCCGGACCCTGCCGTGTCCAGAATGCATGCCGGTCATGAGCGCGCATCGCGATGGCGCGCAGACCGTGCAGCCTGCATAGCAGTCGGTAAACCGCAACCCGTCGGCCGCCAGGCGGTCGATGTTGGGCGTGCGAATTCGCTGCTGGCCATAACAGCCCAGATCTCCGTAACCCAAATCGTCGGCAAGAATGAAGAGAATATTCGGGCGAGCCGGCCCGTCGGCCGCTCTCGCCATCGAGGAAAGACAAACGACAATCATGATTCCCAACCAGCAGGCAGCGCGGGCGTCACCGCACGCGATAACTTGGCCCAGGGGCTGGCGAAATAGCATGTTTGGAAGCGAACGGGTGGGCGTCATGGTTGGCGGATCCCCATAAACGATTTTGATTTCAGGATGTGGTCCGGTCAATTCATGCTTTCCAATGCCTCGAGCAGGCTGCGCTCAAGCAGAGCGACCATTTCGTCGATCTGTTCGGCGGTCGAAATGAGCGGTGGACCGAATGCGACCCAGTGTGGGTCGAATCGGCACAACAGCCCGTTTTCGAGTGCCCGCCGCCCGACCAGCACGCCCAAGCCCGGGTTCGCAGGAAAGCGGGTCTTGGTGGCACGATCGGCGACGAACTCCAGCGCCTGAAACAACCCCTTGCCGCGGCAGTCGCCAATCACGGGGTACGTATCGCGCAACCTCTCGAAATGCCTGCGGAGCCGGTCGCCTTGCTGGCGAGCGTTGGCGCACAAATCACGTTCGATAATTTCCCGCAGTACCGCAAGGCCGGCAGCACATGAAATCGGGTTGCCTTCAAACGTGTGACCTTCGACGAAACCGGGGTTTTCGGCAATCGGTCCCCAGAAAACATCGGCGATCGGCTTACGGCAGATCATGGCAGACAGCGGGGCGTAACCGCCGCTCAGTCCTTTGCCGGTGCACAGTACATCGGGCACGACACCAAATGTTTCGGCGGCGAACATCTGGCCGGTACGGCCCACGCCCGTGATGATTTCGTCGAAGATCAACAAGATGCCGTGCCGCGTGCAGATTTCTCTGAGGATCGGCAGGTATTCTGGCGGTGGGTCGATGACGCCCCCGGTGTGGCCGATCGGTTCGACAATTATCGCAGCGACCGTGGCAGGGTCCTCCATGTCGATGACGTCATCGATGAGCGTTGCACAGGTCAAGCTGCAATCAGGATAATTCTTGCCAAACGGGCAACGGTAACATGTTGGCGGAAAAACATGCAGAAATCCGGCAGGCAGCGGTTCGTTGACCGTTTTGCGTGATTTCAGGCCTGAAGCCGCCAACGACCCCATTGTCGAGCCATGCCAGGCCTGATAGCGGCTGATGATTTTAAATTTTCCGGCCTGTCCGCAAAGCCGGTGGTACTGCCGGGCGAGCTTGATCGCCGCCTCGGTCACCTCCGATCCCCCGCACTCGAATTTGACGGTCGCCAGGTCACCCGGCGCGAGCTGAGCCAGCAGGTTGGCCAGTTGCACCGCCACGGGGTTCGTCCCGTGCATGGGTGGCGAAAAGTGCAGCGTGTCGAGTTGCCGACGAATCGCATCGATCACCCGCCGATTGTTGTGCCCCACGGACACGGTGTAGATTCCAGACAATGCGTCGAGGTATCGTTTGCCGGAAACGTCCCAATAGAAGATGTCATCGGCCCGCTCGATAATGAGCGGGTGTTTAGCCCACTCGGCCATCTGGTCGCGGACGAAAATCTGTTGCAGGAATCGCGGGTCGGCGGTTTCCTGATTCGTGGGCAGCAGCGGCCACTCGGCTGGCATGGGGGGCTCACTCGGCCGGGGGGGGACAAAAGGCCGCCGCGGTCAGAGCGTAAACCAGTGCGACACGCGACAGGTCGGCAATCGAAACCCATTCGTCCACCGTATGAGCCCCACCACCGGTCGGGCCGTGAGTAATGGCGGCGACGCTGGCCAGTGCGCAAAAGCTGTTGCCATCATCGACAAACGGCTTGGGGCCAAGAGGCAGCGGCGCCCCCGCGACTTGGGCGTAGGCCTGTTGAAAGGCCGCAACGATTGGAGACGATTCGGGCAAGAGAAATGCGTCACGAATCAATTGAAACGCGACGTGGATCTTCGTTTTCGTACGTTTGGCCACCTGTTCGACCAAGCCACGAAATTCGTGCTCTACAGAATCGGGCGGAGTTCCGGGCAGCCAGCGGCGGGTTCCTTCGAGCCAACATTCCTGCGGAAACTGATTGAAGATTTCACCCGCATGCATTTGCCCGATGAATACGCTTTCGCTTCCGGCTCGCGCCTCAATATTGTGGGCCAAGTGTGCAGCCATTTGCCGCAGACGCGCCGCGAGTTCGGCCCCCGCGTCGATGACGCTCGGCTCATTGGCCGGACGCAGCACCTCGTGCACGGGCGGGCCCGGCCGGCGAATGGTGGCCCGCCAGGTTGCCGACCCGCGGCCCACGACTGGCAGGCAGTGATTGAGGTACTCAGGAATGAGTACCGCGTCACCGACGCACCCCTCGGCGATCAGCGCGTTCAATTGCTGACCGAACCCCCAAGGCGCTTCATGCAGGTCATGCGCGGTCAAAAGCACGCCGCCCGCTGCAAGCACACCGGTTTCGCGGAGAGCGCGCAACGCTTCAATTGCCGCGGCAACCCCGCCTTTCATGTCGCACGATCCGCTGCCGGTAATGCGGTCTGGCAGGCGTCGTGGCGCGGCGAACGGCAGATGGACGGTATCGAGATGCCCGTTGAACTGAATTGTCCTGCCGGGGCGACTCGTCGTTAGCCGGCAGATGACAGCTGGAGCCGCAGCGTGGCCGCCTGCGACCCGTTCGACGGAAAAGCCGTCGGCTTGCAGCATTTCGGCCAGGCAATCGAGCGCCGGGCCAGCCTGCCCGGTTGGGCTGGGCGCGGCGCATAGCCGCAAAGTGGTGTCGAGCACCCGCTCGGGCTGGATGGCTTTTCGCAGCCGCGCCAGAATGTCCTCGGTGAGCTCGGGCATAAAAATGCTGCTGGAGATAAGTGTGCTGTCTGACGTCCAATCACGTCTGATCGTCAGGCCCCGCGCGAAGCGCATCCTGCGGGTTGTGCCACAATGCGGCAAAAGCGAATGGCGCGCCAACGCGGCGAACCGCCAAATTCACGACTTGCGCAATTCTAATTCGCCAATCATTGCAGTACAATCAGGGGGCGAGTGGACTGCCGCCCCATGGGGTCATTCTGGCTGCCCAGCGCCGAGTGAAAACAATTTGCCGGCGCGGGAGCCGGTGGCGTCAGGCGCTGCACGTCACAGGGTCGACGCGTCTTTAAGGGAAGGAGTCCCGATGTATCTTTTCTTCGATACGGAAACTGCTGATTTGCCCAAGCGGTGGGACGCGCCGGCGACCGACACGTCGAATTGGCCACATCTGGTTCAAGTGGCCTGGATTGTGTGCGACGCCCATGGTGCGCCCCAGTTGGCCGAATCGCATCTGATTCAACCCGTGGGCTTCAGCATCTCGCCCGGTGCAATGGCCCGGCACGGCATTACTACCGCCCATGCCAGGGCGCATGGAGTGCCGCTCGAGCCCGCTCTGAAGAAGTTCATGACGGCACTGGCTGACGCGGCGATTGTGGTCGCTCATAATGTCGATTTCGATGTCAAGGTGCTGAGTGCCGAGTTTTTCCGTGCGGGGTTGGCCGATCCGTTCATTGGCAAGACATTGCGCTGCACGATGAAGGAGTCGACGGCATTCTGCAAGTTGCCGGGCGGTCGTGGTTACAAGTGGCCCACGTTGCTCGAATTGCATCAGACGCTGTTCGGCGAGTCCTTCGGCGGTGCCCATGATGCGGCGTCCGATTGCCAGGCTTGTCTGCGTTGCTATTTCGCACTTAAAAGCCGTGGCGTGCTGGCGTAGCTGTGTCGCCCGGCGGCGACTGAAGTTGCCCCTTCCTCTCCCAATGTCTGGAAATGCGAGTTGCCGATTGACCGCCAATTCTAGCCCCTTTCGAATTGCCGCCGACCTGCCTGTCGCATTGCAAGCAGCGGCGCATGACTACGCGACGGATGCGATTCATGCGGGTGACGAACCGCAATGCGGCAATGACGCCAACACGCGGCGGTTGTTCGCCGCGTTGGGCGAAGTTGCAATGGGTAACGCAGCGCATCGGCGAGTCGCTGCGTTGTGCGTATTTGCGCTGCGGCGGGTTCTCGCCCGGCAGGCGGCACAACCGGTCGAGCGGGAATTGCAGGCCACCGTCGATCAGGTGGCCCGGTGGATTGTCGTGGGGCAACACGGCAATGAGTGTCGTGGCCTGGCGTGTTCGTCAGTTCCTCAATCTCGTGGTGGAACGACGTGCGACGAAAACGAAGTGTTGTGCGCTGCAGTTGCGGCGCTCGCCCGTTTTTGCGATAGCGCATCCGAAGCCGACGCGTTAACGGCGCTCAATGGTGCCGCCGTTTGCGATAATCCAGAAGCACGTTGGGTGCGTACCGAAATGTTGTTCGACGACTGGGTCGTCACGATCGCGCTTCCGGCCGCCTGGAATCTCAGCGAACTGTCCAACGAGCGGCTGCATCCATTGATGCTTGCCCGTGCGATGTATCCGCCGTCCTGACGGCAAGCGTCACTCTGGCTCAAGCCATGCGGGCAACCGGCACAGGCGATACAGGCTCCCCGGTCGCATACGGTTTTCCAAACCGAATGGGTTTTCGGGCATCTCGACTCCACCGGCGTTGGGCGCTTGACGATTTTCGTAGGTGTGAAGGAAGCCCCAGCGAAGCCGCAAGCATGATGCGTGGCGCCGGAAGCACTTGAGATTGACCTTGCAGGGGCCGGGCAAATGCTTTCGCCCGTTCTGGCCCGCTCCGGGGCGCCCCCCGCCGCCGACAACGACCCCTACCATGACAGTAAGGAGCTGACACGATGCTTGTTTTGTCGAGACAACGCGACGAAAGCATCATCATCGGTGACAACATCGTGATCACCGTGGTCGATATTCGCGGAGACAAAGTTCGCCTGGGAATTCAGGCGCCGACTGAAATTCCCGTACATCGCCAGGAAGTGTATGACGCGATTCAACGCGAAAATCTGCGGGCCGCAGGTGGCGAACCCGATGAATCGATCGCGCCCCCCAAGTCAGGGCCGAATCGCCGAAACTCGCGGCCCAGTTCGTGAGACAGAACTGGCGAGGCAGTTTGCCACTCCGTCGCGGGCAATTGCCCGGCAATGACGGCCGGCTTTGGCGGTCTCACGAGTACCGAGGCGGCACTCGGCGCTCAGTTAGAAGCTCGATAGCCATGACCACAATGAAAGTCTCGCCCGCAATGCTTACGCAAACTATATATTTTTCCAATGTCGTGCAAGCTGGCTAAAGTTGCAAGCGAAATTCGTCGATTACTCCGAATACTCACGAAGGATGTTGAGAACTGACTGGCCCAGGTTGGTGCGTGCGTGCCCGACCGAGACCAAACCATAGCGACCCCTGCGAGGATGGGATGCCACGCTCGAGGTCGATAAAAAGCGTTCCACTGGCGGCGATGGTCGCTGCACCTCACGCATGACACACGAGTGTCGAATCGGGATGTCTGAGGCTTGAAGGAACAAGTGAAACCTGGCCGTCTTTATTCAGCTCGTCACCTCACTCCAGACCGCGGGTCTGTCGCCGGTGAGTCATCCAGGAAAGGTCGTTAGGCATGAGTACCAGAATCGCCACGAACGTCGACTCACTGCGTGGGTTGTACAACTTGCAGCAAAGCTCCCAGATGGAAAGCCAGGCTCTGCAACGGCTTTCGACGGGTACGCAGTTGAACTCGGCGGCCGACAATCCTTCGGGGTTGATTGCCAGCCAGAACATGCAGATGCAGATCACCGGCATTCAGCAGTCGATCACCAACGCCAATGACGCCAACAACGTGCTCAGCACGGCTGACGGCGCCTTGGGGCAGGTCGATACCCTGCTGAACCAGATCCGCGGGCTGGTGCAGCAAGGCGTAAACTCAGGCGCAATGTCGACCGCGCAGATTCAAGCGAACCAGTCGCAAATTGACGCGGCGCTGGCAGCCATTAACCAGATTTCCAGCAACACCTCGTTCAATGGCACGAACCTGCTCGACGGCAGCAAGGCGTTCACGACGGCGATCACCTCGGCGAACTCAGCGCTTGTCAGTGATTACCAGGTCAGTTCGGCACTGTTCGGCACGGCGTCGTCGGTCACGGTGAACACAACCGTGGTCTCGGCGGCAACGCAGGCCACTTTGACCTATAATGGCGGTAATCTCACGTCGTCGAATGACCCCAATGGCGTCACCTTGCAGGTTTCCGGTTCCACGGGCAGCCAGGTGGTTTTCCTGGGCGCAGGTTCGACGCTCGCCGACATGTCAACCGCAATCAATGCGAACACCAGCGCCACAGGCGTGACGGCCAGCGTTTCGGGCGCCGTACAGGGCTCGACCTCGCTCACCAGCAACTTCGCATCAACAACCATCGGCACGGGCAACGCGGCGATAACACTGTACAGCAAGGACACGGCCAACGCGGCTAATGTTAACATTACGTTTGTCAACGGATCGGGCAATAACACGGCCACCTCAGCGGCGTTTAATACAGGTAATAACGTCTTGACGGTCACGCTCGGCACGAATGGTTCGGGTACCGTGAACGCCAATGCCAATCAGGTGCTCACGGCAATTGCTGCAAACTCGAACGCCAATGCCGCGTTTACCGGCGAGCTGGCTGCGGGCAGCAATGGTTCTGGCACGGTGGGGAGCACCAGCGCGAACGCCACGCTGACGACGACCACAAATGCTGTGACCTTCACCGACGCGCGGACCGACGCCGGCAACAGCCTGCCCAACGTCTCGGTCAATTTTGTCGCCGGCAATAACAATCAGGCGCTGTCGTTTGCCGTCAACGGCAATGCGGTCACCGTTTACCTGGCGACCGACTCCAACGGCGTTGTGACGACCACCGCCAGCGCGTTGAACAACTTTCTTACGACCGATACTTCGGCCAACACCGTGGCAGCCCGCTCGCTGATCAGCCTCTCGAGCATTACCGGCAACGCCAACTCGCAATTGCAGGCGACTGCCAGCGCTGCAAATCTGAGTGGGGGCGTCACAGGCAACCTTGTGCTGACCAGTTCCGATTACGGGTCCGCACAATTCGTGGGCATCACCGCACTCAGCGGCACGTTCACCACGTATTCAGGCAGCACAGCGGCGACGCGCGCCACGGGTACTGACGTGGTGGCCCGCATCAATGGCCAGCAAGCCTATGGTCAGGGGCTACAGGCTTCGATCAACAACCAATTGCTCGCGGCCTCTGTAACGCTCAACAATACCGGCAACGTCGCCGGCGCATCGGTCAATTTCACGATTACCGGTGGTGGCTCCTTGTTCCAGGTTGGCGCCAATGTGAACACGGCCGGTCAGGTCGGTGTGGGTATCAACGCTGTGAATACCGCAGAACTCGGCGGCATCGACGGCAAGCTGTACCAGTTGGGTACCGGGGCCGGCAAGAGCCTGCTCGACGTGGGCAACAATGGCGTGACCGGCTCACAACTCGTGTCGATTATCAATGAATCGCTCAATCGCGTCGATAATCTTCGCGCTCAATTGGGCGCCGTGCAATCGAACACGATTCAGTCAAATATCAACACCCTGAATATCACGCTCCAAAACCTGTCGAACGCCAACAGCCAGATCACCGACACTGATTTTGCGGCGGCGACCGCCCAACTGACCAAAGCTCAAACTCTGGTCCAAGCGGGCGTGTCAGTGCTGCAAATTGCCAACAACATTCCTCAGCAGATTCTGAGCTTGCTGCCGCGTGGTTAACCCCCCGGCATAATCTGAATCAGAGCCACAGCCGGCCGTCAACGATGACGGCCGGCTGTTTGTATGAATAGGCGCAGTGAGCGGCGCCGCCCGGCTTCAGCCGGCAAATTCCGCGACGACGGCAAACCGATTGTGTTGCTTGCATCGATTTGGCCGATAATACGCATACACGATGGTTGGCTTGAGCAAATTCCGGGGCGCTCTCCCGCCAGTCACCGC
>JAJXXL010000476.1 GCA_021781115.1 Planctomycetota bacterium | reverse complement strand
TTTTTGATCTGAACGTAACGCATTGGTTGGAAGTCTGTTGCGGCTAAAAAAGCAAGCGGCACCAACACAATCGTGCGTAATCCGGCTCACGAAACCGAGCAGCGAAGTCGGGCCAGTCGAAGGCTCAAGTTTACACCCGTGATCAAAAGGTCAGCAGATTTATGGGTGGCTCCTCCCTGCGACCAGAAGGCGTACACGTACAACCGGCAGGGGCAAAAGACGACGTTCGCCGACCAGAACGGTTCGGTGCACAGCTACGATTACGACCTGCTCGCCCGCCCGACCGCCGACCGCGTGACCACGCTGGGCAGTGGCGTCGACAATGCGGTGTTGCGGATCGGCACGACGTATGAAGTTCGCGGCATGGTGCAGAACCTCACGAGCTACAACAATTCCACGGTCGGTTCGGGCAGTATTGTGAATGACGTGCAACTGGCTTACAATGGGTTTGGCCAGTTGACGAGCGACTATCAGGAGCATGGCGGCGCGGTGAACCTGTCGACGACGCCGGAGGTGGCCTACGGCTATGCCGACGGCAGCGCGAATACGATCAGGCCGACGACGATGACCTACCCAAACGGGCGCGTGCTGACGTTCGATTACGGCGCGAGCCAGGCCGACGCCGCCAGCCGGGTCAATGCGCTCATCGACAACGACGGCATAACGCAACTCGCGGCGTATTCGTACTTGGGCACCGGGGCGTTCGTCATCGCCAATTCGCCTCAGCCGAACGTGCAGTACACGCTCATCGGCACGGCGGGCGGGAACGACCCGGTGACAGGCGACATCTACCGCGGCCTCGACCTGTTCGGCAGGATCAAAGACAGCTACTGGTACAACACGGGCACGGCGACTGACGCCGACCGGATCCAGTACGGCTACGACCGGGCGGGCAACCGCACGTACCGACAAAACACCGTCGCCGAGAGTTTGACTGCCGAGTTCGACGAACTGTATCAGTACGATGGCATTCAGCGTTTGAAGGAAATGCAGCGCGGCACGCTGAACAGCACGCAAACCGGGCTGACCAGCGAATCGTTCGCCCAATGCTGGGGCCTCGACGCCACCGGCAACTGGCAGGGGTTCCAGGAAGACGACACCGGCGCGGGAATCTGGTCGCTCGTGCAATCCCGCGCCGCGAACACCGTCAACGAAATCACCCGCGTCACGAACAGCACGGGGCCGGCGTGGGCGCAGCCAGCCTACGACAAAAATGGCAACATGACGACGGTTCCACAGCCGGCCAACCCCGGCAGCGCCTACACGGCGACCTACGACGCCTGGAACCGCCTGGTCAAACTCGTCGATGCCCCGACCGGCAACACGGTGCAGGTGAACGAGTAAGACGGGCGAAAGTACCGCACCGTCCGCGAAACCTACACCAGTGGCACGCTCTCCGAAGCCCGACACTACTATTACAGCCACCGCTGGCAATCGCTCGAAGAGCGGCTGGGCGCCTCGCCCGACACGGCCGCCGCCGAACGGCAGTTCGTGTGGGGCGAACGCTACATCGACAACCTCGTCATCCGCGACTTCAATGGCGCGTAAGCACGGGGTGGCCCGACCCGCCGTCGCGCCATTTTCCATGCGGGCAGTCATCAAATTTCTGCTGATCGATTCGTACAGGATGTTTGTGTTGTGCTTGCCTGCTCAACACGCCGCAGCCCAAATTCCGCCGCCGGCACAGGCAGCGCCATTCTTTGGGGCAGGCACAGCAGGTTCAGGGAAACTACGTTGCCAAACACGTTTTCTGAATTCTGCGCGAAGTTGGCCGCATTAAACAGCGGCGGCCAATGCTGCCACAGGTCATATCCCAGCGAATGCAATAGATCGCAAAGTTCCGCGGATTTCGACGGTCGGTCGTCTTCAACGTACAATATCGGCTGAAACCGGCGAATCGTCCTGGCGGCGCCCCGCAGTACGTCGCACTCCATGCCTTCGACGTCAATTTTGATGAAATCGCAGGCTGACAGATCCAACCCGTCGATCACTTCCAGCCGCACGGCTTCGTGCCCGTCGTGTTCCAGGACGTTGACCGACAGGGATACGCCGCCAAAATTCTCGGCTTGGCCGTAGTCTATGTTCGGCACATTGATCGTGCCTGTGGTCTGGCCGAGTGCAGCATGTTCGGCACGCACGTTTGCAATTTCATTCAGGCCCAGGTTGGCGTTCAGGCATTGAAACAGAAACCGCTGGGGCTCAAAGGCGAGAACCGTTCCCGACAGCCCGACCAGACGTGCCAGGGAAATCGTGTGAGCGCCAATGTTCGCCCCCACGTCAAGCGCCGTTTGTCCCGGTCGAACGCACTGCTCGAAGAGCCGCAGTTCGCCTTCTGAATACTCGCCGTAAACCGCCAGCGATCGTCCAATGTACTCGTCGTGGGTGGGAAACAGCATTTCGCCATGCCGACAGCGCTTGCGCGAAGTGGTTGCCGTTCGCGGCCCGCCGAGCGGCGGCGCAGCGACCAACGGCGCATACTGCTTCTCCTCAACGAGCCTCGACCCCAGCGCCGTGTTGATTTGCCGCTTGACCTCGGCCCGGCGGTCGTTCGTGCGATACACCTGCTGCGCCAGTTCGACGAACCGGGCGCCGAACTCGCCGTGGCCGTCGCACCGCCGGATCTCGTCTTCCACGTCCCAGAGCGATTCATTGATGGCCTGCAATGCGGCGGTGAGCCGGGTTAGTTCCCCTGATGGGGGCGTCGTGCGGTTGCGAGTCGATTTCAGCGTTTCCAGTTCCGACCGCACGTGCGCCAGCTTTTCCTCGTCAGTCATGCGGGCAGCCTTGATTTCCAGAATCGTAATCTTGTCGATCAGCTCGCCGACGGCAATTTCCGCCATGATCGGCGCCCGGGTTCCAACGCGGGTGGGTACCCGCTCACGCAGCGCGTGCGCGATTCTTTCAAAGACTTCTTCCCAGGATCGCCGCTCTGATTGTCGAAACAGCCGCATGGACGGGTACCAGGGGCTGTCTTCGCGGCGTTCGAGCCACCGCCAGTCGGCGGCAAACGGCAACGCCAGCCAGACGGGCACGGCCAGCGCGCCAGCCAGATGCGCCACCGCTGTGTCTGAGGTAATGACGAGGTCGAGGTTTTGCATGAGGGCTGCGGTATCCATGAACGCACCCGGGCCTTCATCGACGTTGGTCGTCCAGTCGACGACGGGCACCCGGTCGCCCACCTCGCGGAGCTGTTCCGACCCAAACCCTTTTTGCAGGCTGAACAGCCGCACACCGGGCAGCGCCGCCAGCGGTTCGAACCGGGCCACAGGAATCGAGCGCAGCTTGTCATGCCCGAATTTGGGGTTGCCCTGCCAGGCGACGCCAATCTTGAACTCACGAAACGGGGCCAGCCGCGCGGCCCACTGTTCGACGAGGTCGGCGCGCGGCGTCAGGTACGGTGTCTCCGCCGGAATCGTCGCAACTTCGGTCCCATACAAACCCGGCACACTGAGCAGCGGCGCCTGCACGTCAAAGTCGGGCGACGGTTCATCGCGCGACATCAGGCGGTCGATTCCTGCGCAGCTGGCCAGCAGCGGCAACAGGGCGTTTTGCATGCGGGCCACGACGTTCGCCCCGCGCTGTTTCAGCAGCGGCGCGTAACGGATGAACTGCAGCGTATCGCCCAACCCCTGTTCTGAGTAAATCAGAATGGTTTTGCCTTGCAGCGACCCGCCATCTCACAGGCGGTCGCTGAATTCCGGGGGGGCGTGGTTGTTCGTCTTCCACCGCCATTCGTACCGGGGCCACGCGCGGCGGTAGTCGCCCGTTTGCAGGTACAGCAGCGACAGGTGAAAGTGCCCATCGGCATAGTCGGGTTTGAGTCGCAGCGCCTCGAGATAGCATTGCTCTGACTCGGCCGTGCGGCCCTGCGCCTTGAGCACGTTGCCCAGGTTGTTGTGCGCCTCGGCGTAATCAGGCTTGAGCACGATCGCGCGTCGAAAGCATTCGACCGCTTCCAGCGGCTGCCCCTGCGCCCGCACCACCGTGCCCAGATTGTTGTGGGCGTCGGCGTAGTCGGGGCGAATTTGCGTAGCGGCGGCGTAGCATTGCCGGGCATCGGCCAGGCGCTCCATGTCTTGAAACACAACGCCCAGGTTATTGTGCGCCTCGGCGTAATCGGGTTTGAGTCGCAGCGCCTGTTCGAGTGCCGCCTGGGCCTCGGGAAACAGCTTTTGAGCCCGCAGCGCATTCCCCAGATTGTTGTGCGCGGCGACGTAGTTGGGGGCGATCCGCAACGCCCGCTCGTAACAGGCCTGTGCCTCGCGAAACAGGCGCCGCGACGAGAACACCGTTCCCAGATTGTTGTGCGCGGCGGCATACTTCGGATCATGCGCCAGCGCCTGCTCGTAGCACGCCTGGGCCTCGTCATGCAACGCCTGGTCCTGGCACAAAACGCCCAGATTGTTGTGCGCCTCGGCGAAGTCGGGCTGCAACCGCAGCGCCTCTTCAAACCGCGTTCGGGCTTCGGCGGGGCGCTTCAAATCGCGCAGGCAATTTCCCAGATGGTTGAACGCCTGGGCCGAATCGGGTTTCAGCCGCACGGCCTCTTCGAAGCACCGCAGCGCTTCGGGCAGTCTCCCGCGCGACTTGAACAACGCGCCCAGGTTGAGTCGGGCGTCGGCGTAGTCGGGCAGGATGTGCAGCGCCGCTTCGAATGCCGTCTGGGCTTCGGTCGTCTTTCCCTGAGATTGCAGCACGACCCCCAGATTGTTGTGCGCTTCGGCCAGATCCGGTTTGACGGCCAAAGCCTTCCGAAAATGTTCAACCGCCTGCGGCGTGCGACCGTGCTGACGATGGATGTTGCCCAGGTTGTTTAACGCCGCGGCATGGTTCGGGCGCAGAGTCAGCACCGCCTGAAACCGGTCTGCGGCCGCGTCGACACGACCCGATTGCTTCAACACCAGCCCCAGACTGTACAACGCCTCGGCGAAATCGGGCTTCAGCCGCAATGCCGCGTCGTAGCACCGCTCGGCCTCGGCCAGATCGCCCAGTTCCCGGCACAGGTTGCCCAGGTTGTTGTGGGCGGCGGCCAGCCGTCCGTCGGCTCGAATCGCTTCGCGAAAAGCCACCTCGGCCTCCTCGACCCGCCCCAGCAGTTTGCACACCCGCCCCAAGTTGTTGCACGCGGCCGCGAACGCCGGTCGCAGTTCGATGGCCCGCGTGTAGGCGACGTGCGCTTCGTCCAGGCGACCCAATTCGCGGAGCGCGTTGCCCAGGTTGTAATGCGCCTCGGCGTGCTTCGGGTTCAATTCGAGGGCGCGGAGAAAACAGCTCTGCGCCGCCGCCAGGTTCCGCTGTTCCTGGTGCACGACGCCCAGGTTGTTGTGAGCGTCAACAAGCAACGCGTCGTGACCGATCGCAGCCACGAATGCCGCGCGGGCTTCGTCCAGCCGGCCGCGAGCCCGCAGGACATTGCCCAAGTTGTTGTGGGCGGCGGCAAACGCCGGTCGCCGCCGAACCGCCGCCTCGAACGCCGCCTGGGCTTCTTCGAATTTGCCGAGCGACTGCAACGCCATGCCCAGCGTGTTGTGAAACTCGGCCCGCCCCGGATCGAGCGCAATCGCGTCGCGTGCGTGCAGGGCCGCCACGTCATGCCGGCCCTGCTGGTGGGCGGCGAGCCCCAGCAGGTGCAACGCGTCGCCATGCAGCGGGTTGGCATGCAGGATCTGCCGATAGACCTGCTCAGCCTCAGAAAATGCCCCCGCCTGATGGCGGCTCACGGCGGTCTGAAACAGCTCGGGCGTCGTTGGCATGGGCCCCTCGAAATGACAGATTTGCGCAGCGAACGGGAAATGTAGGCCTGACGTGCCATTAAAGACCAGCCGCTGGCGATTTTCAAGTGCGCACGCCGCGCTCGCGCGCAATGCCGGACCGACAGCGACCGGCCACGCACCCGCCCCTTGGCCTTCAACTCGCCGACATCAAACGCCCAGGCACTGAACACCGAACACCGTCGTTCAATATTTTTTTGGAATTCCATGAAATTCGAATTTTGTTGTTTGACAAATCAGCAGGAGAGATTGTAAGGTGGCGCGATTCCAAAGTTCATCTCAACAGCGTTTCGATGCCGCATGGGGGCCATGCGGCGCGTGTTTTCGAAGACGGGTGTCGATCGTCGATTTCAGGCGGGTTGCCGCAAACGCGGCGTGAAACCGGGCGTCATGGAGTCGACTGCTGCAGGAAACGGCTGATCGGGGTTGGCTCGTTTCATAACGGCACAGGAAACGGCGGTCGTCCCTTGGCCGACAATGTCACCGTGGGCATTGCGTCCTTGGGCAGGCGGCAGTTCGCTGCGCCGAACGATGAGTTTGAGGCGTTGCGTATCGTACGTCGCGGTTTCATTATCTCGTCAGCAGGGTGGGTTTCTCATGCCGAATCTCTTTCGGTCGTGGCTCCGCCGCGTCTTTGCGGCACAGGGCGGTCGCTGCGTCTCTTCCCGCAAACGCCGCACGGCGAAAGTGTTCCAACCGATCTCCCGGCAAATCGAGGTGTTGGAAACCCGCTCGCTGCTTACGCCAGACGTCACGGCGCTGGCTCCGGCCAGCGGCCTGGTCAATGGCGGGGCGTCGGTCGTCATTACCGGCGCCGGGTTCAGCGATGCGAACGCCGTTTCCTTTGGCATTCTCGCCGCGGCTTCGTATACGATCAATTCCGATTCGCAAATCACCGCCGTCGCCCCGCCAGCTTACGGTAACCAGCCGCAAACGGTCGACGTCACGGTCGGCGACCCAGGCGGCACTTCGGCCACCAGTTCGGCCGACCAGTTCGCCTACCTCGCCGCGCCGGCGCCATCGGTTGCGGCGCTCAGCCCAACCAGCGGCCCGGTCGCAGGAGGCACGTCGGTGACGATCACTGGCGCCGGCTTCACCGGCGCGACGGGCGTAGCGTTCGGCATGAACGCGGCGACGTCGTACACCGTCAATTCTGATACCCAAATCACCGCCGTCGCCCCGGCTGCGTATGGCAACCAGGCCGGCGCGGTCGACGTCACCGTAACGACCGGTGCCGGCACGTCGGCCACCAGTTCGGCCGACCAGTTCAGCTACCTCGCCGTGCCGGCGCCATTGGTTGCGGGGCTCAGCCCGGCGAGCGGCCCGGTCGCTGGTGGCACGTCGGTGACAATTGCCGGCGCCGGCTTCACCGGCGCGACGGGCGTTGCTTTCGGCATGAACGCGGCGACGTCGTACACCGTCGATTCTGACACCCAAATCACCGCCGTCGCCCCGGCTGCGTATGAAAGTCTAGCGCAAACGGTTGACGTCGTCGTCAGCACTCCGGGTGGCGCCTCCGCGACTAGTTCGGACGACCAGTTCGGGTATTACGTGCCTGCCCCATCCATTGCGAGCGTCAGCCCGAACATGGGCGCGACATCGGGCGGCACGTCGGTGACGATCACGGGCGCGTATCTCGCGGGCGCAACGGCCGTCGATTTCGGCGTCACAGCGGCAAGTTCGTTTACGATCAATGCCGACGGTTCCATTACTGCGGTCACCCCCGCCGAGGCAGCCGGAAAAGTTGATGTCTCCGTCGTCACCCCGTCAGGATCATCGCCTGTCGTAACAGCCGACGAATTTACATTCATTGTCATGGCGCCAATCGTCACGGCCATTTCACCGCCGTCGGGCCCGACGATCGGCGGCACGCAAGTAACAATCACGGGCAGCAATTTCACCGGGGCCACCGCGGTCAATTTTGGCGCGATCGCTGCGACGTCATTTACGGTGACTTCGGCGACGACGATCACGGCGGTCTCACCAGGCAGCAACGCTGGTCAAACTGGCGCCGTCGATGTGACGATTGTCACGCCGTGGGCCACATCGCCCACAGGTTCGGCAGACCAGTTCACCTACACCACGCCGGCGCCCGCGGTCGATTTGATCAGCCCCGCGACCGGTTCAACTGCCGGCGCGACGAGGGTGACGATCACCGGCACGTATTTTGATTCGGTCGAGCAGGTGTTGTTTGGCACGTTGCCCGCAGCGACATTCTCGGTCAATTCAGCCGAAACCCAAATCACCGCGGTTTCGCCGGCAAGCATGGGCGAGCAGCCCGGGGCCGTCGCCGTGACGGTCAAGACCGCCACGGGAACGTCTCCCACCTCCAGCGGCGACCAATTCACCTACGTCAGTCCGGGCCCCGTCATCACGGCGATTGCCCCGCCGAGCGGCTCCGTCGCGGGCGGTACGACCGTCACGATCTGGGGCAGCAACCTTGCCGGTGTGACCAGCGCGGCGTTCGGCGGCATGCCCGCGTCGTCGCTCATCGTCGATTCTTCGACCGAGTTGACCGTAGTCGCGCCGGCGATTTCGTGGCTTCCCGCTACGCCGGTCGACATCACGGTGAATTCACCGCAAGGCGCGTCCGCCACTTCGCCCGCCGACCAGTTCACCTACATCGCCGGCGCGCCGACCGTCACCGCCGTCAGCCCTGGTTCAGGGCCATCGTCCGGAGGCACACCGGTCACGATCGACGGAACGGGGTTTGTCGATGTTTCGGGTGTCGATTTCGGCAGTCAGGCCGCCGCGGGATTCGTGGTAGTCTCCTCGACCGAAATCACCGTGGCGGCCCCGGCCCGCACCGATGGTTACCAGGGCGCGGCGCATGTCACGGTGACCACCGCTGCGGGCACTTCGGCCACGTCGGCCAGCGACAATTTCACCTACACCGCGCCTGGGCCGAATGTTTCGTCGATCAGCCCAGCGACCGGCCCCGCCTCTGGCGGAACCACCGTGACGATCGGCGGACAAGGTTTTACCGGCGCGACGCAGGTGTTGTTCGGTGGCATTGCGGCCACCTCCGTCACCGTGAATTCCGACAGCCAGATCACCGTCGTGGCGCCGGCCAGCACCAACCAGCAAACCGGTCCGGTCGACGTCACTGTGACGACGCCGATCGGCACATCGTCAACTGCTTCTGCCGATCTCTTCAACTACACCGCCCCGCTGCCTACGGTTTCCGGGCTGTTTCCGGCATCGGGCTCGGCGGACGGCGGCACCCAGGTCACCGTCAATGGAACGGGGTTCGCCAGCGTGACGGGCGTTTCGTTCGGTACGATTCCCGCATTGCACTGGACAATCAACTCGCCGAGTCAAATCACCGTCATTGCTCCGGCGAGCCCCGCGAATCAGGCGGCTTCGACCGGTCCCGTCGATGTTGCCGTCAGCACGGTCGCGGGTACGTCTGCCACGTCGGTGGCCGACCAGTTCACTTACACGCCACCCGTCCCCGTCGTCAACAGCGTCAGCCCCAATCAGGGGGCGACCGACGGAGGCACAATAGTTTCCATCTTAGGCGCTGATTTCCTGAATGCCACGGGCGTGCTGTTCGGCAGCGTCGCGGCCGCGTCATTTACGATCAACTCAGCCGATTCCATTTCGGCCATTGCCCCGGCCAGTGCCGCCGGCGCCACAGGCACCGTCGACGTGACAATCAGTTCCGCTGCGGGAACCTCTCCCACTTCTGCGGCCGACGATTTCATCTACACCAGCCCCCTCGCCCAGATCCTCTCGATCAGCCCGGCCGATGCAACCCTCGACGGAGGCGTTGCCGTGACCATTTCGGGCAATGACCTGTCCGGCGTCACCGCCGTGTCGTTTGGCGGCGGCGCCGCTACGGCGTTCACGGTGCTTTCGGCGCACGCGATTCTCGCGACGGCGCCCGCCGCGGCTCAGCCTGGCATCGTCGACGTGCAACTCACCACGGCGGGCGGCCTGTCGCTGCCCGTCATCGCCGACTGGTTTCAATATCTGAACCCGGCCGGTCCTCTGTCGATCGATGACCCCGGTCTGCAATCGACCGAAGAGGGCGTCGCGGTGTCGCTGGCCCTGTCTGCATCTGCGTCCTCCGGCGATACGCTGGCCTGGAATGCAGCGGGCCTGCCCGCCGGCCTGTCGCTGTCGGCGAGCGGTACGATTTCCGGAACCGTGGCGACCGGCGATGCGGCGGTCAACGGCGGGGCCTACACGGTCAGCGTCACCGTCACCGATCAAACCACCGGCGCGCAGGTTTCGGCAACGTTCCCGTGGAACATCGTCAACACCGCCCTTGCCCCCTCGATTTCGCTGCCACCGGGACAATCGACGCCCGTCGGGCAAAACGTTTCCTTGGCGCTGAATTCCACCGACCCCGACGGCAACCCGCTGGTCTGGTCTGCAACGGGTCTGCCTGCGGGCCTGAATATCGCTGCCGGCAGCGGTCTCATTTCGGGTGCGCCGGCCGTGGGCGACGATCAGGCGCAGGGTGGCGTTTACACCGTCGACGTCACTGCCGCCGATGCGGGCAATTCCGCCACCGCCACGTTCTCCTGGACAATCACCACCGCCCCGCTGCCACCCGTTCTGGCGAACCCCGGCCCGCAGACAGGCGACGAAGGAACATTTGCCGAATTGCAGCTCATCGCCAACGATCCGCAATCGACCATCTCGTCGTATACCGCCGCGGGCCTGCCCGCCGGTTTGTATCTCAATCCGCAGACCGGGTTCATTTCCGGCACGCTCGCCGTGGGCGCCGCCGCGACCAGCAACGGAACCTGGAACGTCACCATCGGCGTGACTGACGCCCGCGGCGACACCGCCACCCAAACATTCATCTGGTCGGTCGCCCCGGCGCCCGCTTGGCTGGCAACCGGTTACGATCCGGCTTCGTCCCCGGCGTTCGCGGCCGTGCCAGCCAGCCTTGTGCCGATGGTCTTCACGGGCCTGATGCCAGACCCCTCGCCGACGCCGTTCGCGGGGTTCGGCTACATGCCGTCCGGCATTTGGTCCTTCGCCGCTCCCCCCGCAGGCAGTTCGACCCAGGCGGTGACCACCACGAACGCGCCGGCCAGTTCAACGGTGACGACCACCGACTCTGCGGGCGATGTCACGACCGTCATTCAAAGCGGTACATCAACCGATGTCACGCAATTGACGCTGGGCAGCGACGGCAGCCGCACCTGGGTCGAAATCGAAACGATCAGCGGCGACACGCACACGATCGTGCATGACGCCAATGGCGACGGCTCTGACGACGACGAAAGTTTCAGCGAGACCGATACGCTCACCCAGATCACCACTCCGGATTCGTCCGGCGGGCTGGCGTCGATCAGCGACGACTCCAGCCGCATCGGAATGAAACAGTCGATCGTCCAGAATTGGCAAACCATCGCGGGCAATGCCACCGTCGACACCCGTTCGAACAGCGACAGCAGCAGCGCGCTCGACAACTACAGTTCCAGCGACGATTTTCTGACGACACTGGGGGTCGGCGGGCCAGTCATCGCCGATGCGCACGCACGCACCGATTCCCAAACCGATTCATACCGCGACACCATCGTCAGTTGGCTGACGGCGACGCTGACCGACGCGGCAGGCAACGTCACCACGACGATCGACAACTCTGTCGATACCCTGGGCGGCAAGGACGCTTTCAATTCCAACGACGCCAACAATACCAGCGCCGCAGGCAACGCCGCGCCGATCGGCCAGGACGACATGACCGATACGGCCACGGGCACCGACTCCTATACCGACGGCGATTCCACCACCACCGTCGAAGTTCAACCGAATGCGTTTGGCGGCGCGGTCACCGTCAGCGACACGGAAAGCGTCAGCGACGCGGGGAACGACACCTGCGACGGTTCAAACACGGACACGGGAATCGAGGGGGCCGGCGTCACGCCCGCCATCGACAACACCGACAATTACGCGCTCGACGATTCGGGCGCGGTCACCGATGGTGGGACCGACATCGGCAGCATCACCGTCGCCGGGCTGATCGCGCCGGGCGTCACCGACAATTCCACAGTTTCATACCGCGTTTCTGACGTGAACTCCGACAACTACGGCGGAACCGACGCGGGCGCCGACGCGGTCACGCCGCCCGCTTCCGGAAGCGGCATTCCCAATGACAGCGGCAACGGCGGCCTGAGCGACGCCGAAACGGTTTCCGACAGCGGTGGCGGTAAGGTATCAACGACCGACACGCTTACGGTCTCGAATTCCGATGGAACCACGACCGTGGCCATCGACAAGAGCCAACTCGGTTTTGGCCTCAGCGACAGCGCTTCTGACACGGCCGACGATGCCCAATCGCTGAGCGCGTCGGTCGAAACCGACGTGGTCACGCTGCCATCGATCACCGACGCGGGAACCGAAACCGCCAGCGACGCCGACTCAGGCAGCATCGTCACCACCGGCACGATCGCCGCGTCGGCAACGGCCGGCGCGCTCACAATCAACGATACTCAGGGCTTCTCCGACTCCGCATCGGCCGCCGACACCTATGATGACGCGGGCAGTGCCACCGCCACCGATACCGAATCGTTTGCCGCAACCACGGGCAGCGGCACTGCCAGCGGCGCCGGTTCCGGCGCGGCGCCGAATGCAATGACGCTCGTTGGCGAAGTGGCCACTGCCGTCGACGACGAACAGGCCAGCGAGGCGCTGTCGGCCTCAGCCACCGACAATCTTTCCGTGACCTCGGCCAATGCCGATGGCACGACGACGGTGTTCACCGACCAGAACCAGCTCAGCCTGTCCGAAACCGATACGGCCTCCGAAACCGCGTCCGTCACTGACGCCGTGACCGGTACAAACGACGCAGAGACCGATGCGATCCTGCCCGGCCAGGACAGCTCCACCGCTTCCGACACGATCACCGACACCGAATCCGGCGGCGTGACCACCACCGGCACGATGACCGACGGCACGATCGTCAACGACAGCATGGCGTTCAACGATTCCTCCACCGAGACCGACAAGGCAACCGATTCGCTGAGCGGCAATGAGCAGGACGCCGGCACGCTGCCCGCAGAAACGGCCGGTTTTGCCGCGAATGCGGCGACCGTCCCCAACGCCGCTGCGGTCCAGCCGGTTTCCGACGACTGGCAGCTCAACGACGTCGAATCGACCACCGACGTTGCGGGCGGCACGGTCAGCGACACGCTGACCCTGACGTTTGCCAATTCCGACGGCACGACCACCGTGTCGGTCGACAAGAATCTCTTCACCGACAATGCCGCCGTCAATCTTGACGAAACGGCCAACGACGAAGACCTGCTTTCTGCCGGCGTCGATACGACCACGATCACCATTCCCGACGAAACCGTGAGCGGCAGTGACAACGCCAACGACACCGACGTCGAGAGCGTCACGATCAGCGGCTCTCTGGCCCCAGGCGAATTTCTGTCGGTTTTGATCTCCGCGACCGACACGAACGCTGTCGGCGACACGTTCGATGATCCGCAGAGCGGTTCAGCGACCGACCTGACAACGCTCAGCACAAACGGGGCCGCGGTGGTGAACCCGGTTGCCACGACCATTTCCGACTTTCTGGCCACCCTCAGTGATGACCTGAGCGCCAGCTCGACGCTCACCGAAACCGACAGCGTCACGCTCGTCACGACCAACGCCGACGGTTCGGTCACAACGGCCAACGACAAGAACACCGATTCCGAATCGGGGTTTGCAAATTCCAACGACACCCTCAACGTCGATGACCAGGTGCACGCCGATGGTTCCGAAACCGTCAATACCTCCATCGCCGGCCAATCTGAGACATGGTCCCCGCCTCCCGCGCAGGCCAACACCACGCCCGGCGTCGACGGCGTTAACGACTACGGTTACGCCACGCAAAGCGACACCGACTCGGCCAGCGTGGTCACGACCGGCGCCAACAGCAATGCGACATTCACCGCCAACCTCACGCTGACCGACAAAAGTATTTATGGCGACGGCGCTTACGGCGTGGCCACCACGGCCGACGGTCCGGGCAGCGTCGCCTTGGGCACCACGCCCGTTCCCGCCTCCACGGGCCTCTCCACCAGTCTGAGCCTGACCGCCACCGACCAGCTCACCGGCACGATCGGCAACAATGAAACCTCGACGACCGTCAACCCCGATGGTACCACGACCACCACGATCGACAATTCGACCGAATCGCTGTCGCAGTCCGACTCGACCAGCGATGAAACCGCCAGCAGCGACAACCTGACAGGCGGCGTCGAAACCGTTCTGGCGACTTCGCCTCTCGAAGACGACGGCGGCTCGGCCTCCGATTCGACCGTCGATTCGGGCAGCATTACCACCACCGGCACGAGCACGGCGGGTGTCGTCACGAATGTCACCTTCTCCTGGAACCTGACGACCACCAACACCGATACGTACAGCGACAGCGGCAACGAATCGGTCAGCGATGTCAGTACCGAAGCCCAGGCCGGGCAAACCGCCCCCGCGCCAACCACAAACGACGCCTACACCGATTCGGTCAGCGACCTGATGAACGACGCCGCCAGCGGCTGGACCGACAACCAGACGACGCTCACGTTTGACAATGCCGACGGCACCACCACCGTGCGGCAGGACCACGACCACGTCACGCTGTCGCAGTCCGACACGTCGTCCGACTCG
>JAJXXL010000445.1 GCA_021781115.1 Planctomycetota bacterium | reverse complement strand
CGGATTGCGTCGGCAGATGGTTTTCGCAACGACAACATTCTGATGCTCAATTTCGCACGGCCAACGCTTCGCCTGTATTACGGTTCAATAAGCGGTAAAATGCCTTGTCGAATCGTGTCCGTAATGCGATCTGCCTCCCCACCGTGAGTTCGTCTGAAGAAGATGCCGCCGCCAGAATCGAAAAGTCCTGAAACATCGAATTCACCCGTGGTGCTGGTAACGGGCGCTTCCGGGTACGTCGGGGGTCGGCTGATCCCGCTGCTTGAACAACAGTCAGTAACTTTGCGGTGCCTGGCTCGCAACCCTGACAAACTGCGGGCCTCCGTCAAGGATTTCACGCAAGTCGTCCAGGGCGACGTTTTGGACGCCGCTTCGCTGAACAAGGCATTGCAGGGCGTTCACACGGCGTACTACCTCGTCCACCTGATGTCTGGATCCAAAGATTTCGAGAAGCAAGATCGGCAGGCGGCAGAGAATTTCACCGCTGCCGCCAGGAAAGCTGGAGTGCAAAGGATCATCTACCTGGGTGGCTTAGGCGACGACGCCGATCCGAAACTCTCCCCGCACCTTCGTAGCCGCCACGAGGTCGGAGAAATCTTGCGAGCGTCAGGTGTTGAAGCGCTTGAGTTCCGAGCGTCTCTGGTAATCGGAACAGGCAGTTTATCGTTTGATCTGGTGAAATCGCTCACCGACCGTCTGCCGGTGATGCTCTGCCCCCGCTGGCTGGTTACACCAACCCAACCGATTGCCGTGGACGATGTGCTCGCCTACTTGCTGGCCGCGAGAGAATTGCCACCGGGAGAGAGTCGCATCTTCGAGATCGGCGGCAAGGATGTCACGACTTACGGCGGCATGATTCGGGAATACGCTCGACAGCGGGGGCTGCGACGATGGCTGATCTCAGTCCCGGTGCTGACGCCATACCTGTCGAGCCTGTGGCTGGCACTGGTGACTCCCGCCGCTTTTGAGGTCGGTCGTCATTTGATTGAAGGCTTGAAGAACCCGACCGTGGTGCGAGACACAAAGGCTTTGGATGTCTTCCCGATTCGCCCGATGGGAGTGCAGGAAGCCATTCAAAAGGCCATCGCCACAAAGACAATGTAATCTGCTCGGTCAGGCTTTTCTTCGAGACGGTTTGGGTTCTTGCAGCCGCTGCAACTCTGCCAGCAACTTCCCAACCGCCAGTTCTTTGGCCTTGGCTTCGACTTCCACGGTGATCGTCTTTCGTCGCCAGCACTGCGGAAAATCTTCCACGTCGATGAAGTCGTGGTGTCGTTCAGGCTTCGGCCCTTTCCAACCTTCAATCGGGCTGGAAATGTGAAACATCGGCTCACGGTCCCAGGTCGCCAGCGCCTGCCTCGTGGTTTGTTCGACGTTCAGGCGATCGGGGTTGCACCGGTGGTGATGCACGTCGTAAACCAGCGGAATGCCGGTCGCCTCGCAGATTGGCAGCAGATCGGCTGGCGTGAAAATCTTGTCGTCATTCTCAACAGTCAATCGGCTTTTGACTCTGGGTGAAAGCAGGTCGAGGTTGCGGGCAAAATCAGCGAGAGCCTTCTGTTTGTCGCCGTAAGCGCCGCCACCATGAATGTTGATGACATCGGCCCCGATCCACTCGGCCACTTCCCCTTGGTATTCGAGTTCCTGCACTGACTTCTCCACCACGTCTGGCCGTGGTGAATTCAGCACCACGAACTGATCGGGGTGAAAGCAGGTTCGCAGCGCGTGTTTCTTGACGAACGCTCCGCATTCCTTGAAGCGGCGAACGATTTCATCCTGTTCGGGCAGATCATCGACCTCGTATCCGCATGTCGGATGCGTCTTGATTGGGAGAATCTGGCTGTTCACCCGAAAGCAGCCGATGTCGTGGTTGGCGCAGAACTGAAGTGCGGCAAGAAGAGCGTCGGCATTCTCCAGGCAGAGACGACTCAACTTTGCCAGGGCGTCGGGCCTTTTCATTTTGCCGATGGATGTCGCCGTCGTCGTGACAAACTTGATGGGCTGGTCACGAAACAGGCAGCAGAGGCCGAGTCGAATCATGGCCTCCCCCAATTCATTGCCGTGATCGACAATTGCAGTATGGTCGCCAGCGATACCCAGACGAAATAGGGTACCTGGGCCAAGGCGACCCAGCGGTAGTGCCGCCACACGGCGACCATCATCCAGACGATCGTGGCCCACACGACCAGAATATCCACTGCTGCCAGCGGCAGGTTTCGCATCCCGAACTGAATCGGCGTGAAGACCAGGTTCGACACGAGATTGATGGCAAACGGCGTAGTGACCTTCCACGGCAGTTTCTTGCGAAACGCCTGGACGAAAACGAAGCCGAAGCTGACCACGATGATCGGGTAGAGAATCTGCCAGATCAGCCCGATGGTCGCCGGGACAGGCGTCCAAGAGGGTTTGGCGAGCGAGTTGTACCATTCGAGCCAGGGCATCGGTGATTCTTCTTTCGTTCAGGCATCTGCTTCATTTACGGCCAGCATATGTGTGCGGCGACAATGGCCGTTACATGACCATCATACCGGAATGCCGTTTTTCTCCGTGTCGAGAAGTGCCGGAAGAAATGGAATAAGCTCAGAACACGGGAATCAACCATGACCACCACCTACACCCACATCCTCGGTCTCGCCAAAGAAGCCGAGCCACCTGCGGACGGAATCTTGAGCCGCACGCTTTTTTAAGAATGACCGAATCACGGCGGTGGTCTTCGGATTTGCCCAAGGCCAGGAGCTTTCGAAACACACGGCGGCAAAACCCGCCATGCTGTCCGTTGTGAAGGGCGAAGCGAGCGTCAGCATAGGCGATGACGTTCAGGAAGCTCAAGCTGAAACTTGGATTCACATGCCAGCGGGCTTGAAGCACTCGATCAAGGCGAAGACGCCCGTGGTCATGCTGCCGGTGCTGTGGAAGAGGGGGGTCAGGCGAGCGAAAGCGATCCGGCCAATAAATCGCAAGACACGCGTTCGATTCGCCGTGCCGCTAGCCCGTGTCCTGATCCAGCGATCTGACCAACGACAAATTCCGGTCAGCTACCGGGTCAGATCAGCCGACAAGCCAAGTGCGCAAGTCCATTATTTCAACACTTATGACACATCCGTTCGATTCCCGCCGCATCGACCGTGAATGACGCAACGCCTCTGCCTGGCTCATTCTTTCTTGGGGCAATCCACTCAACCGCTGCTAACAACACGGTTTTCGATACATTCGACCGAATTCTTCCGATAACGTCTGAAGAATCGGTCGCCGCCGGAAAACGTCTCACCATCCACGGACGCGGGCGCATTTCGGCCCATAACGCCCCGCGACCCACGGGCTTCGCGAGCCCCGAGCGGTAGGCGCCGGGGCTCGCCGCAGGTTCACAAATTACGCCAGGGGCGCGCGCTGCCAATCGGCGGCGGCGTATCGCAGGCACCGCCGGGCGAGCCAAGTCACCCGGCTACCTGAACGCCATACGGCGCCAGACGTCGCCGCAGGCGGGTGTTCAGGCGTGCGCGGCGGCGGGCGCGGGGTGGGGGGCGTCGTGGCCGATCGGGTCGGGTTCGTCGACGAGCGGTTCGTTCTTCACGAACAGCGAGTACAGGCAGGGCAGCACGAACAGCGTGGCCGGTTCGCCGGCCAGCAGCCCGCCCAGAATGGCGCGGGCCAACGGCGCGTTGGCTTCGCTGCCGTGTTCGAGGGCCATGGCGGTTGGAATCATGGCGAAGAACGCCGCCAAGGCGGTCATCGTCACGGGCCGCACACGAATCGAGGCGGCTTTGCGAATGGCCTGCGTGGGGGTCAGCCCTTCATGCCGCCGCAATTCCTGGGCGTAGTCGCTCATCAGCACGGTGTTGGCCACCTTGATACCCACGATGAAGATGATACCCAGCAGCGACTGCACGTTCAGGGCGCTGCCCGTGAGGTACAGCGTGGGCAGCACGCCCGCCAGCGAAATCGGCACGGTGAGCATGACGGTGATGGGCACAACGAACGACTTGTCGAGGCCGACCATGAGGAAGTACATCAGCATCGAGGCCAGAATCAGGCCAACGCTCAGGTTCTTGAACGTATCCTGCATTCGGGTGTATTCGCCGCTCATTTTGACTTTGAACCCGGGCAGCGGTTTCTTTTCGGACGAATGCGGGTCGTAAGGCACCCAGTCGCCGTCTTCGTTCTTTTCGCCGAAGTCATTGAGCACTACCGCCAGATCATCGCAGACGTGCCCCAGGTCGCGCTCATCGACGCCCATCGTCACGTCGACCGTCGCCTGAATGTTCACATGGCTGATTTCCGTGGGAACCGATGTGCGATTCAGTGTGGCCACGGTGTCGAGCGTGACGGGCAGTTTTTGATTGCCACCCGTGATCGGAATGTTCTTGAGGCTTTCCATCGTGACGATTTCGTTTTCAGGGTATTGCACCCCCACGAAATACTGATTGTGGCTGATCGGGTCGATCCAGAAATTCCGCTTGCTGAACGAAATGCTCGAGTTGGTCGCGGCCACCACATTTTGCATCACGTCCTGCTGCGTCAGCCCCAGTTCGGCAGCCTTGGTCTTGTCGATCGTCACCGTGAAGGCGGGCGCGTTGTTGCGCTGCAACACCCGGGCATCGACGATGCCGTCGATTTCGGTGACCCGGGCCTTGATCTGGTCAGCAATGCGAAACACCGTTTCGGGGTTTTTTCCGGTAATCCGCACGTTGATCGGCGTCGATTTCCCTTCGTTGAGCGCCCCGCGAACCATACCCCCGGCGTCGAACGCAAAATCGAGGTTGGCAAACCGCGGATCCTTGGCAAACCCCTTTCGCAGGATGCTGACATAGTCTTGGGCCGACTTGTGGCGGTGCTCGGTGAGCTGCACCTTGACGACTACGTCCATCGGGCCGGCGTTGGGGGTGTACGCGGCCGACCAGTCGGGCGTGACGCCCAGTTCGGAAAGGTACAGGTGCAGGTCGTGTTCGTCGATATGCTCCTTGAGAAACTCTTCGACTTGGGCGACCATCTTTTCGGTGACTTCGATGCGGGTGCCGCTGGGGCCGCGAACAAACATTTCAAACGCCCCGGCGTCGACCTCGGGAAAGAAATCTCGCCGCAGAATCGGCTTCATGACGATGATGACCACGACGAGCGACGTAAAGGCAAACCCCACCGTCTTGAGCCGGTTGCGCAGGACCGTGTCGAGGGCCCGCACGTACTGGGCAATACCCACGTCGATCAGGGCCTCCCACTTGGCGAATGCCCGAGCCACGGCGCCGGGGTGACTGTGTTCGTCATGCGTGTGCGGCTTGAGCCACAGGGCACTCATCGACGGCACCAGCGACCGCGACAGCAAATACGCCGCGATCATCGAAAATGCCACGGCGTAGGTCATAGGGCGGAACAGGAACTGCCCCATGCCGGGCATGAGCGCCAAAGGCGCCAGCACCAGGAACGTGCAGATTGTCGAAACGAGTTCAGGCATAGCAACTTCGCTGGCCCCCAAAAACGCCGCCTCGCGGGGGTTGGCGCCCAAGCCCAGATGCCGGTGCGTGTTTTCGAGGCAGATAATGGCGCTATCGACCATCGGGCCGATTGCCAGAGTCAACCCGGCCAACGTCATGACGTTGACCGTGTTGTCGGTCGCGTGCAGGCACACAATCGCCGCCAGCACCGACAGCGGCAGCGTCAGGATGGCGATCATCGTCATCCGCCACTGGCCAAGAAACAGCAAAATGACCAGTGAACACAAAATCGACCCCAAGGCACCTTCTTGAACGAGGGCGGCGATCGACGCCTTGACGTACACCGATTGATCCATCACGAGCTTGAGATCGATCGTCGACCGGGTCAAGCGAGTTTGCATATCCGGCAGGGTCTTCGCGAGCGTGCCCACGACGGCCAGCGTGCTGGCCCCCATTTGCCGGTACACAGGAATGTACACCTCCTTGCGGCCATTGACCCGCACAATGTTCGTTTGAATGAACGCCGCGTCTTTGGGGGTCGAAACGTCTTTCATGTACGCCGCATTGCCGTGCTCGGCTCGCAGCGGCATCTCGCCCATCTGGTCGACGAATTCATACATCGAGTTCGACATGACGGCGAAGTCTTTGTCGCCGATTTTGATGTCGCCGGCGGGCATGAACACGTTGTAGTTGTCCATGGCGCGCATCACGTCCATGGGCGACAGCCGCCGCGATTGCATTTTGATGCGATCGAGGTACAGCATGACCGCCCGCAACTTGCCGCCGAACACCACGGGGGCCGAGGCGCCCGGGTTGCTCATGATCATGTTACGAACTTCGTACCGCGCCACATCGTACAAAATCGACTCGGTTTCTGAATCGCTGTCGAGGGCCACGAGGCACACCGGCACCGTACTCGTCGGGTCAAAAGGGAGCACGACGGGCGGCAAGGTGCCTGGCGGCAAATAGGGCAACACAGACAGCGCCAGCGAGTTGACCTGCGTCAGGGCGCCGTTCGGGTCGACGCCGTCCTGGAAATAGTTCCGCACGATGCTGGCACCCAGAATCGAACGCGATTCCTGGCGCTTCATGCCGTTCGCCTGGCCGATCCACCGCTCCATGCGGTTGGTGATGTCTTTTTCCATGCCTTCAGGAGGCATGCCGCCGTAAAACGTCAGCACCTGCACTGCCGGGCTTTTGAATGTGGGCAGAATGTCGATCGGAATCATCGTCAGCACGAGGAGCCCGATGACGAAGACGGTCAGCACCATCACGGTGACGGCATGCGGGTTCCTCAAAGACGCGCGGATCAACCCGTTCATCGGTATCGTCTCTCTGTTGGCGGCGATCAGTCGGCGGCCACCATGGCCGGCATCCGAACTGCACAGGCTAAGCTGCTACGTTTTATCGGTCAACGCAGGTTTGGGCAAGATTACAGTTATTTAATCAACGCCCAAGGCCAAATGATTCTCTTCGGCGACAAACGCGGGCGGTCGAACGCGTCACACTCAAAGCGTATGCGTTGCCCGGTCGGCACGGTTGGCGACCAGCACGCGGCAATTCTTGAGCCAAATCGATGGGTACTTTTGATCAGAAATCAATTCTTAATTCTCCGTAACCCAATGCGAACCGTGCTTGACGGACCGATGTTTGCACTATAAACATAGACTCGGGTGAGTTCTAGGTTGCCCGCGGAACAGAGGCTCTTCTGGGAGGAAGGCTGTGGTTAAACGTCGGTTTGTGCTGTTGGCAGTGCCTGTGTTGGGCCTTGCGGTGGTGGTTGGGCTCGTGTCGCGCCAGCCGGTTAAGGTGGCACACGCTGCTCACGAATCGGGCAAAACTGCGGCGGGCGGTCACCAGGTCGCCTTCGCCGAAAAGGCCAATGGCGGCGCGGCGAAAGGTGTCGGCGCGGTCAAGGTCGAAGTGGCCAAGCCCAAGCGTGGCGGGCTGTTGCGAACCACATCTCAGCCGGGTTCGGTGCATGCGTTCGAATCGGCCGAGTTGTTCGCCAAGGTTTCGGGCTACCTCAAGATTCAAAACGTCGATATCGGCGACCGGGTGAAGAAAGACCAGGTGCTGGCGGTCATCGACGCCCCCGAACTGATTCGCGAAGTCGAAAAAGAAGAAGCCACCGTGGCGCAGTCCGAGGCCCAGTTGAAGCAAGCCCAGGCGTCGTTGAGCACTGCCATTGCCCTGCATAAAGCGTCGATCGCCGTGGTCACGCAACGCGAGGCCGAGGTAAAGCGCTCGATCGCGATGCTCGATTTCCGCAAAAAGATGTACACCCGCATCAAAGAGCTGGCCGAAGACAAGGCAATTGACGAACGGCTTGTCGACGAAAAGTTCCAGCAGCAGGATTCGGCCGAGGCGGCCCATGATGCCGCCGAGGCCGCCGTGTTGACGTCACGCGCCGATGTCGCGGCTGCCGAGGCGAAAATCAAACAGGCCGAGGCCGATATTGTGGCCGCCGAAGCGAAAATCGCCTTGTCGAAGGCGTCGCTGGCCAAGGCCAAGGTGTTTGAAGATTACCTCACGATCCGCTCGCCCTATGATGGGGTGATTACGTTGCGGGCGTTTCACCTGGGCGACTTTATCAACGAGGCCAGCTTGGGCGCCAAACAACAGCCGGTCTTAAGTGTCGATCGCACGGATCTGATGCGCATCGTCGTCGAGGTGCCCGATCGCGACGTGCCATTTGTCGACCGCGGCGACACGACGGTGATCAGCATCGACGCCCTGCCGGGCATGGCCTTCAAATTTCCCGTTTCGCGATTCGCGAATTCCGAAGATCCCTCGACGCGCACGATGCGTACCGAAGTCGATGTACCTAACCCCAAAAACCTGCTGCGGAACGGCATGTACGGCCAGGTGACGATTCTGCTGCAGGCCAACGGCTCGGCGCAAGACGCGCTGGTCATTCCCGCGTCGTGCCTGGTCGGCGATACGATCAACGGCAAAGGCCATGTGTTTGTCGTACGTCAAAAGAAGGCCCAGAGGGTGGCCGTTCAGGTGGGTGCCGACGACGGAATCAATATCGAGGTAGTGACGGGCGTGAAGTTTGACGACGAAGTCGTGTGCCACCCCTCGGCCTCCGTCGACGAGGGTGTGACCGTCAGCGTCGAGTCGATTGCCGCCGACCCCAAGGCCGATGCCAACGTCGAGCCCAAGCGCGAAGCTAAGCCCGAAGGCAAGCATAGCGGCTGAGCCGCTGGGCCGCATCCATTCGCAAATCGTCCGAACTCCGCGGCTGTGCGTGCCGCGGTTTCGGGCCGGTTTGAGCGGGCGATCGGCCAGCGAAAGCATCGACAAGTCGCCCCAGGTAGAATATCCGCCCCGGCCCTCAAGCGCCGACCGCCCCGATTCGATAATGATCCTGATCCGTGAGGTCGGGCCTCAGTATCGGCGAGTATCTGGATTGACCCGTTTAAATTCGGGTGCAGCTTCGCGGGCCCGCGTTCCGCTTCGGGAGCCGGGATATGGGCAGGCGAATACTTGTCACAGGTGGCGATACCTTTTTCGCCACCCGACTGGTGCATCAACTGGGGCTGCGCGGGTGCGATGTCACTGTTGCCGACAGCCACTGGCTTTCGCCCGGCAAAGCGTCGCGGTATGCCACGCGACGCTTGAAAACCCCCGCGCTCAGTTCCGACCCCGGCGGGTACCTCGATGCCATTTTGCGAGAACTGAGCCAGCGCTCGTACGACCTGTTGCTGCCCACCTTCGAAGAGACGCTGCTGTTTACCGAATACCAGGCCGACATTCGCCGGTTCACCCGGCTGTTCGTACCGCCGTTCGGTACGATGCACGACCTGCACCACAAACCGAGCCTGCACGCCAAGTGCCTCCAATTGGGGCTGCCCACCCCCCCCAGCGTCGAGCCGCGAACTGAAGCCGATCTCGAGTCCATGACCCGCAGGATTGCTTTTCCTGTGGTGCTGAAGCTACCCATGGGCAACAATTCGGCCGGGCTCACGTTTTGCGACAACCGCGCCAGCCTGATCCAGAGTTTTTCGCGGCTGGCGGCGCGTCAGGCCGCCTGCGGCGGCGAGCCGCCGTTCGTGCAGCAAAAGATCGACGGCGACCTCGTCTTTACACTGTGCTTTTGCGACGCGGGTCGCAAACTGGCCGAAGTCGTGTACCGCACGCGCAGGACGTATCCTGAAGCGGGTGGAACATCAGCCCACCGCGAGTCGATTCGGGGTGGAGAAGTCGCCCGGCTCAGCGAGCGGCTGGTCGCGGCGACCCGCTGGACCGGTTTTCTGGGGCTGGACTTCATCGTCGAACGCAGCACGGGAACCGCCTACCTGATCGACGCCAATACTCGGGCGAACCCGGCGGTACACCTCGGTTTTCTGGCGGGGCTCGATTGGGCGCAACTGGTGATTGACCGGCTGGCCGATGTCGCGTCGCCCGTACAAACGGCAAAACCGGGTGTCCACGTGCACTCGCTGCTCTTGGACTTGGGCTGGCTGCTCGAACGGTTTTCACTGCGGCCCACAAACTTGGCCCCATTTCTCCTGCGATGTGCCGAGTTCATCACGCCGCCTTGGCCCGTACATTCGCGCAATGAACTTCTTGAAATCGGCGAACCGCTCTCGGGCGTTGTCATGGCACTGCAGGCCGCGACGTGCCTGGCCCGGTCAGCCGTGTTTGGCGGGGATCTGGGCCAAATGCTGTTCGAGGCCGCCAACTACAACTCGGCGACCGCGGCACAATACCGCAACCGCCGGTGCGGCAATTTTGTGCGAGATAGCGTGGCGTAGGGCACTCGCGGGAAAAAACTTCCTGAAATCGGATGCCCGAAACCCCGTGCCCTGCCGCCGCGCTGCCTCATCCGCCCGCCCGATGGGCCGACGGCGTCAGCAGGTTCTGCGTAAACAGGCGTTCGCCCGGGGGCGGCCCCGGTTGGCAATTTGGGTCGATCCGCCGCAGCGTCGTCAGATCACCTTGACATGTCGCCACGAATTCCTGATATAGCCGCTCGACTTCGCGCAGCAACGGTTCGCAGCCAAGTTCGGCCAGCAGCCTCGCATTCAGATCGGCGCGTTCGTCTGCCGGTAAATGAAATGCCGCCGGCAGGGCCTGATCGGCAATGTGCCGGATGTTTTCGGCCGCGGCCCGGGTGTGCTCAAATGGAACAAAGGATGTGCCAAACCGCGCGTTAACGCGCCTGATGACCGATCCGAAATCGGTCGTCACCTCCTGAAATAGCGCCGTCACAAACCCCGCACGATATGGCAGAATCGTGCGATAGAATCGCAGGTAATCGCGCAGACTGTCTTTCAGCGGAATCTGCGGATGCAACAGCCGCCGCGAAATGACGGCATCGGCCGGGTTTCGAATGAGCACCAGCACCGGCTTGCCCAATTGAACCCCTCGAATCACGGTGGCGGCGGCATGGGTATGCGCGGCCAGCCGCAGCCGGCGGGGCTGAACGGAATCGAGCGCCATCGCGGCGAATGTGTTGGCCGACCGCCAAAACCCTTCGAGAACGAATTCGGTGTTTTCTGCGACGACCGGGTAATCGCACGCCGGAGGCAGTTTTCGCCGCAGTCGAATCAGAGCAAAGAATACCCGCGGGTGCATTCGCACCTGCGAAAGAATTGCGTTCTTTGATCGGGCGATAAATGGAGACATGCGACCAGGTTCACTTTCCGCCGGTTTCGAAGATCGTGCGTTACATCCCCGCCCGTTCCGCAGTCGCGAAGCGGAATCGACGGACATCTGGCAGGCCCGATTGGCATGACCCTGCGCGACACCAGTTGAAACACCGCAACGCCTGCATCGTACCGTTCATAAATCGACTAACTAATCGAAACAAGCCTAGAGTGACTAGAGGAAAACCAAGCGATAAATCGCCGCAACTTACCCACGCCCGCCAAACTCAATAAATTTGAACAATTCTTAATGATTTGCCGCGTCAGCCCAAAACGACCACGCCCCCCCAAAAAAAGACACGCACACTCGTTGGCTGCCGGAACTGCCGCCGTGGAGTCGCGACGGAACGGTCGTGTGCATCGACCGCCCATGGGCGAATCCTTGTCAAAGCTCGACTGGAGGGCATTAAGCATGCAGTCGCATGAAATCTGGGTGTCTTTTTTCTGGGACGGGGGGCGCTTTTTTTAAGAAACTGGTGACGAAAGGTGCAGTTCGGGCTTGACGAATTGAATCTCCCGGCGTTACCCTGCGAGGTTGGGTCGGTTCGAAATGCTTTGGTGGCGCAGAGCGCGTCGTGCATGGGGTCGGCCTTGGACGAAGCCTGCTGGCCGACAATGACGCCGGTGCATTTCGGGGTGGGGTTCGGGCCATCGGGGTTTTGGCGAACGAAGAAAGCAACTGATCGTGGCGAGCGATGGGCAGTCGGGCCTGACCTCGCCACCGATTGAGCTTTGCGATTCTTGGATTGCATGCCGGCAGGGTGCGTCACGTCGTGGCGGCGTCAAACTCTGGGCGCGCCGTGCCTGGCGTGTGGTGCACTGGCATCGAGGGTCGATGCTGGTGTTGGATGTCGCTGAGAACGACTGGGATCTGGGTGGAGCGAATCATGTTGTTGACTCCGTGGCTCGGCGTGCTGAAGACTCAACTCGACAGGCAAAAGGCGGCCCAGTTCCTGCTGCGGGCCCCCAACCCGGCCCGGCGGCGGCGGATGGCTCCTAAAATCGTACACTTAGAACGGCTTGAAGAGCGAACTCTGCTCTCGAGCATCGCGGTGATTCAACCCGGCAGCCAGCAAACCGGTCCTGACTCTTGGACCGGCGCGGGCGACGGCTCAAGCTGGGGCGATGGCAACAACTGGAGCGGTGGCGTTCCCACGGCCACAAGCGATGTCGTCATCAACGGCAGTTCGCAAACCGTCGTTTATTCCGGGGGAGCTCTCGCGGTAAACAGCCTCGTCCTTTCGGGAGCCGGCACAACGCTGGCCTTGAACGGCGGCACGGGCGCCGGCGGGTTTGCCAGCGGTTCGTTCACGATCGAAGGCGGGGCCACGCTTGAGGTCGACAACTATGTTCTGACCGGCAGTGTGGCCGGCGCGGGCACGGTTCAATTCGCCGGGGCGAATGCAATCGAGGGACCATATAATATTACGGGGCAAACCCTTGTCGGCTCACCGTTGACGCCGGCTGACACATTCTTTCAGGGCGAGGTCGATTCCGTCGGCTCGCTCGCACTCGACAATGCGTACGTCTCGTTCGGCGTATCCTCCATCGGTTCTTCCGCCTCGTCGATGTCGATTACTGACAACAGCACCTTGCTGGCCGCTGGTATTTCCGCCGACAATCTGTCAGTCGGGTCCGGAAGTTCAGTAACTGCCAACGGCGGCGTGGCGACTACCGGGCTTTTGTCGGTAGTTGCGGGCGGAAGTTTATCGGCGCGGAGTATTTCGGCCCAGAACGTGACTCTCGGTTCGGGGGGCACGATTGACGCAGCGGGCGAAACGACGATCGCCGGCACGCTCGATCTGACAGGCAACTCAGGCAGCCTGAGCTCGCTGACGACGGGTAGCCTGAACTTGGGCGCCAGTGCCGTGGTCGATGCCGTGCTCAACGGCAGCGCCGATACCGGGTCGAGCAATGGTCAGGTCGACGTGGTGGGAACGGGTGGCTCGATCAGCCTGGGCGGGGCGACGCTCAACCTGACGCTTTCCGGAAATCCTGTGGGCAACCAAACCTACACGCTGATTCATAACGGCACCGGGGCCGCCGTCTCGGGGGTGTTCGGCAATGCGGCCAACGGCACGATTTCCGTGGGCGGCCTGACGTATGACATCAGTTCTGGCGCGGCGGGGGTCGATATTGTCCTGTCGCACTCGCCGCTCTCGGCGACGAATGGTTCGTTGTCAACGAGCGAAGATCAGGCGGTGGCCGGCGCGGTTTCGGTTTCCAATCCCCAGGGATTTCCGCTGACGTATGCGCTCGTTTCCAACCCTGGCAATGGCGTGGTTTCGCTGAACCCGTTGAGCGGCGCGTTCACCTACGCACCGATTCCCAACACGAGCGGCATCGACCGCTTTCAGGTTCAAGTCAGCGACGGCCAGGATCCGGCGGTCATCGTCACGGAAACGGTGTCTGTTGCCCCGGAAACGCCCGTTACCGTGGTTCTCAATTCGACCGGTGCGGGTTCGCAGAGTGGAATTATTGACGTTTCGGGCGACGCCGATCTGTACAGCATCACCGCCAACGTCACCGGCTTGGTTCAGGTCGACGTGAAGTCGAACACGGCACAAGGCAGCGTGCTCGATTCGACAATCCAGATTTTGAATTCACAAGGGGCCGTGCTCGGCTCGAACAGCAACGGGGGCGGCGCGCTCGATAGTCAATTGACATTTTCGGCAACGGCGGGTCAGCAGTTCACCCTGCGCGTGGCTGCGGCAGACTCGGCGCTGGGGGCGTTTCGCACCGGGGCTTACACCGTCAACGTCGCCACTTCGCAGGATGTCCTGGGGTTTGCCAACGCCCAGGTTGTCGATATGTCGGCAATTGCCACGGGCGGGTCGGCACAATTGAATGGAACGATCGCATCCGACGGCCAGAAGTCGTTGTTCAGCTTTACCGCGCCCGTGACTGGCTTCCTGGCGTTTTCGCCAGCGACGACAGGCATCAGTTCGAACACCATTCCCTTCGCCTATTCTGCAAGCGAAGCGTTGCTGCAAATTGGTTCGTTCGCCACGCCGTTACAATTAAACGTCATTGCCGGCAATACTTATTACCTGCAGGTCGCTGCCGGCGGTGGCGCTACCGGCAGCTTCAGCTTCACCGCGTCGCAGGTTCCCGACGATGGCATGGGCCACACTTTCAATTCCGCGACGGCATTGTCCCTGTCGGGCGGCACGGCCAGCCTGACAGGCGGCATTGATGTGCCCCGCACCGGCGATTATTTGACGATCAAGGCGCCGGCAAACGGCCTGCTGACGGTGACAGAGGCGGCGGCAAACGACGGTTCGCACCTGTCGCCTTGGCTGTTTGCTTACGACAGCAGCCAGCAGTTGATTACGGCAAACAGTGCGAACCCCAGCCAG
>JAJXXL010000040.1 GCA_021781115.1 Planctomycetota bacterium | reverse complement strand
AACGCACGCCTGTTAGTGCAAGCAACCAACGGCTTCCATAAACCTTGGTTGCCTGACGGCGGGCGTCGATCCTGCTGAGCTCGTGCGCGGTTCATCGCAGGGGCCGGCGTGTGTCACGTGGTTTCGCGAACAACCACGCGATTGCCCGAAACAGTAACCACCTCAATCGGTCGCCCGGCGGAAATGAACGGGCCTTCGCTGACCACGTCGACCAGTTCCTCGTCGATTTGCGCTTTTCCGGCCGGGCGTAAGACCGTAAACGCCGTGCCGATGCGGCCCACGAGTGCCTGGTCGCGTTCGAGCAACGGGTTGACGGCCGCCCCACCCGAATGCGAGGGGTTCAACCGGGGTTCATCGCCCACGAATTCGGCGCCGGGCGGGGTCAGGATCATTCGATTGAACAGCGGTAAAATGGGCATGTACCGGCTGAGCAGGGCGACAATGACTGCAACGCCCACAACGGCGCCCCCCAGCGTGCCGACCGAGCGCGACAATTGGCTGAAGTCTTCGGCGGTGGCCGGCAGCACAAACGTCTGGCTGGCGAGGATCAGCGAAAACAACATCAGCAACGCGCCCGAGACGCCAAACACCCCGAACCCCGGCACCACGAATACTTCAAGAGCAATGAACGCCGCACCCAGCAGGAACAGCACAACTTCCAGCCACCCGGCGGTGCCGCCCAGAAAACGGCTCCAGAAGAAGATGGAAAAACAAAGGCCCGAGCAGATTCCGAACAGCCCGGTCGGAAAGTGCAGTTCGAAGTAAATGCACAAAATGCCGACGACGAACAGCAGCAGCGTCAATTCGGGAGTATTCAATTGAAAAATCAGCGAATCGACCCAAGTGCGCGACGACGTGCGCACCGGCACCGTGGGGGGAATGCCCAGGCGTTTTTTGAGATCGTCGAAATCGGTCACGGCGGGCTCGGCCAAATGCAATTCGTGCGCCCGTCGCCCGTCGACCGTAAGCAGCATTTCCTTGCCCGATTCCGGCACGACCTGGCCCTTGATCCACTGGCCATTGGATTCGTGAATTTCGTGCTCAGTCATGAACCACACCTGGCCGTTGTCACGGTGGGTCACTTTGAACACATCGAGGTTGCGGTCGGCCATCGCCTGCGCTAACCCGATTGGCCGGCCTTTGCGTTCCGCCAGCGTTTTGAGGAACCCTTTCAACACGCTGAGAATTTTTTCGGGCGCCCGTTCGGCTGGCCCGCCGGGTCGAATTTCAATTGGCCCGGCGTCGCCAAACATGGCGTGCGGGTGCAGGTAGATTTCATCGCACGCGAGCGAAATGATGGCCGCCCCGCTGAACGCCTGCTTGGGAATGTACGCCACCGTGCGGACCTGCTTCGGGTCGAGGTCGACGATGGAATTGGCAAGGTTCATCGTCGAGTCGAGCCGGCCGCCGGGCGAATCGATTTCGAAAATCAGCACATTCGCGCCCTCGCCCACGGCACGCTGGATCTGCCGCTGCACAAACTGTTCGAGGATCGGCTCGATCGCCGCGTCAATCTGAATCACCACGGCCTTCGGCACGGCCCCCAGCGCCCGGCTTTCGCGCAGGGCTTCACGGGGCAGATGGTACAATGCGGCAACTTCGTCGCGCGATTGGGCGAGGTGCATGACCAGTACGTTGGCCGCCCGGGCGGCGTCGCCGGTCAGCACGCCGTCGACGCCGGCTTCCTTGAGCGTCTTGTGATCCAGGATGACGGTCTTGCTCTTGAGCAAGCGGTCGAATTCGCTCGGCGTGACGACGCGCGTTTCGACGACGGCGTCGGGCTTGTGACCGGTTTCCAGCTTGACCCAGATCACTTCTTTCTGTGGATCCATCAGCCCCAGCACGAGTGCCGGGCTGAGTTGCCGGTTGTGCCGGCGGCTGATGAGGTTGATGACAAATGCCTGTTCATCGGCGTCGAGCGCCCGGCCGAGGCCCAGGTCGCCCAGTTCGGCGTCGGGGCGCATCAGAATCTCGCGGCAGGCCAGGGCGAGCACCACGTGGTTGCCGCGCACCGAAGCGGGCACCCACGCCACCGTGGTCAGCGAGGGCAAATCGGTGGCAATGAACTTGGCCAGCCCCTGAACCTGGTGAAATTGACTCGTACCAGGTCCGATTTCGAGCACGAGCACGCCCGGGCGCTTTTCCTGCTGCGCCCGCGCTTGCAGCGCCAGCGCCACGCGGCTGACTCGGCCAAACACCGTGTCGTCAATCGGGCCGGAAATCGACAGGAACTGGCCGATCGGGTCGGCCGGTTGCACCGGTGCCTCGTCGAGCGCGGGCGGCGCGGCTCGCCCCCCGGCAGCGATACAGGCCAGCCACACCGCCCCGGCCATCAGCCCGAACCGGTAACGGTCCAGCCGGCTTCTTAGACTCGTCGCTTGCATGATCGCACGCGCGGGATTATCGACTCATCAGCGAAAACAATCCATGACGGCCTGAAACAGCAGAACTTCATCGACCCCCGCATTGACCAACGGGCCGAACAAGGACGGCGTTCTGATTCAACGCCGTGCTGCCATGAATCAGGCTGGCGAGCCCACTCCATACCCATGATTATACTGGCCGGGCAAGGTGAGTCAAACCGCGGTTGCCTCCACCAATTTGCCCATGCCGCCAGTATGAGCCCAGCTTGCAAATCAACTTCAGGTAGCGGCACCAGCACGTCACGCCGGTTTCCGTGCGGCAAATTCCGCCGCAATGGCCCATTCTGGCGAGGTTTGCATCAGGTTGCCGCGGCATTTCCGTTTTACCACGGCCGTTCTGGCGGCGTTCCCTATCGCCCCCGCAGAAACGGCTCACGCCCGGAACGCGCCGTCCAACGCATTGCCACCCGCAAATGCGTCATCGGCGGTTGTCCCGGTGTCCGCCGCGCCGACACCGACGGCGAAATCGACTTCTACCAGCAAGTCTTCTACGACAATCTCGACCGGCTGGTTCAAACCGACCAGTACGACACGAGTTTGTCAGGCAACCTCGTCGCCCGCAGCTTTACGAATTACGACGACCTCAGCCGGGTGTATCAGAGTCTCAATGACGCCGTCGATCCCACGACCGGCGCCGTGGGAAACGTCCTCACCGACAATACCTGGTTCGACCCGTCGGGCAACCGCATGAAGAGCCAGCCCGCCGGTTCGATGCTCGCCACGAAATCGGCTTACAACGGCGTGAACCGGGTCACGACCCGCTACGTGGGTTACAACTCGAGCGACACGACCTACGCCACCGCCGGCAGCGTGACCGGCGACACGCTATTCTCGCAAACCGAATTCTCTTACGACGCCGCATTGAACGCGATTCAATCGACCGACCGCGAGCGGTACCACAACGCCACCGGTACCGGCCCGCTCGGTTCGCCGTCGAGCACGCAGCCCAAGGCCCGCGTGACCTACGCGGCGGCGTATCCCGACGCCCTGGGCCGCACGCAGGCCGACGCCGCTTACGGCACCAACGGCGGCACGGTTTTGTTGCGCCCCAGCACGATTCCCGCCACGTCCGATAGCTGCCTGGTTTCGCTTTCGCAATACGACGGCACGGGCGAAGTGGCGACCACGACCGACCCGGCA
>JAJXXL010000520.1 GCA_021781115.1 Planctomycetota bacterium | reverse complement strand
AGCGTGCTTGAACAATCGATTGCCGCCGTGTTCGAATCGTGGCACAACGCGCGGGCTGTCGCGTATCGGCGGCGGCATGACCTGACGGGATTAGCCGGTACCGCCGTCACGGTGCAGGCGATGTTTCCCGCGCAGGTTTCGGGCGTACTGTTCACGCAGGATCCCCAGGCCCGCGACGCCGGGCGCATCGTCATTGATGCCTCGCCGGGCCTGGGCGAAGCGGTCGTTTCGGGCGAGGTCACTCCCGATCACTACTCGGTCGATCGGGCCGATTTCTCGCAGATTCAGAGCGTGCCCGGCCGCCGCTCGCAAATTGTCGCGGCATTGCACGACGCCCACGACCGCCCGCTCGATCAGCCGGTGCTGGACCGAGCCGAAATTGCCGAGCTGTGCAGCCTGGCGCTGCGCATCGAACATCATTTCGGCCACCCCTGTGATATTGAATGGAGTTGGGCCGCCGGGAGGTTCGCGCTGCTGCAAGCGCGGCCCATTCGCGGGCTGGACGCGGCCCAAGCCGCCGAAACGGCCCGTTGCGCGGAAATTGCCCGCGTTCGCGGGCTGGCGAATGGCCGGCGGCAAATGTGGGTCGTTCACAACCTGGGCGAGACCCTTGCTGCGCCCACCCCGCTGACGTGGGGCATCGTGCGGCGGTTCATGACGGGCGACGGCGGCTTTGGCCGCATGTATCGCGACCTGGGCTATCGCCCGTCGCAGCGCGTGCGGCAGGAGGGGTTTCTGGAATTGATCTGCGGCAGGATTTACGCTGACCCCGACCGCCTGGCCGAGTTTTTCTGGGACGGCCTGCCACTGGCGTATGACCTGCCCGCCGTCGCGGCAGACCCTGCGCTGCTGAACAGCGCGCCCAGCCGGTTCGACCCCGACCGGGCGACATCGCGGTTCCTGACGACGCTGCCCGCAAACCTGCTGGCGATGTGGCGGACCTCAGGCAGAATCGCCCGCCAGAGCTCGACGGCGGCCGATGACTTTGAATACGGCGTCCTGCCCTCGTTTCAAGCGTATGTCACCCGGAAGCGGGCTCAGGATCTGTCGCCCTTGTCTGACGCCGAATTGCTGGCAGAGCTCGAGGCCCGCGAAGTGCACGTTCTGCACGACTTCGCCCCCGAATCATTGAAGCCCGGTTTCTTCGGTGGGCTGGCGTTCGATCGGCTCCTGAACCGGCTGGTGCAACTCCTGGGGCCAGAAGCCGGCGCGGCGCTCGCGCAAACCCTCGTCGGCGGGTTGGCCGGAGACACGACCTTCGAGCAGGACGCGCACTTGTACCGCGTGGCGCGAGGTGCGGCCGCACTGGAGGAATTCCTCGAACGCTACGGCCACCGGTGCGTGGGCGAAATGGAGCTGGCCCGCCCCCGCTGGCGCGAAGACCGCAGCGACCTGGAACAGATGCTTCGCCGGCTCGCCGCGCCCACCACCCCCGACCCCGTGCAACTGCATTGCGCGAATGCTGAAAAACGGCAAGCTGCCGCCGCGCAACTTTCAGAATGCCTCACTGCCGCAGGAGGCAGTGCGTTTCAAGAGGAAATTGAACAGGATGCGGCCGCCGCCTGCCGCCTGCTGCCTTGGCGCGAGGCGGGCAAGCATTACCTGATGCAGGGGTACGAACTGTTGCGGCTGGTTCTCGAAGAGCTGGCCCGCCGCTGGGAACTGGGGCCGCGCGTGTACTTTCTGCGGCGTGAGGAACTTCGCCTGTGGCCGACCGACCGTGACCGGCTCGAAGAGGAAATCGCCCGCCGCCGTGCGACCTGGCACGCACTGAAGAAACTCGACCCGCCCGATGTCGTTTGCAGTGACAACCTCGACGACCTCGGCGTTGCCCGGCGTTTCGCCGCTGCCAGCGAACTGGCGGGGTTCGCGATTTCCTCGGGCGTCGCGGCGGGCACGGCCCGTATCGTGTTTCAACCGCACGCCGCCCGCGAACTCGGTTCGGGCTACATCATAGTCTGCCCCTCGACCGACCCGGCCTGGACGCCGCTGTTCTTTCATGCCCGCGGGCTGGTCGTCGAGCGCGGCGGGGTGCTGTCGCATGGCGCGATCGTCGCCCGCGATTTCGGCATACCCGCCGTCGTCTGCGCCGACGCCACCCGCCAGATCATCGACGGAGACCGGGTTCAGGTCGACGGCAACACCGGTCGCATCATCATCGAACGCCCCCCCGCGCGCGAATGAAGCGCCGTCGGTTCCTGCTGAAAGCCGAACACTGAAAACTGAAGACAGAAAATGTTTGATCTGCTGACTCAATACTGTCTCGCGATTGGCGATGGGCTGCTCGGGTGGCTGCTGGCGTGGCCGCGCGACCTGGCTCTGGTTGTGCTCGCGTGGGGTTCGAGTGCGATCCTGACGCTGACCCGCCGCGTGACCACCAACCAGAATCTGCTTGGTCGCATCGCCGCCGATCGCCGCCGGTTGAAGGAGTTGCTGGCGAGCGCCAAAGCGGCGGGCGATGCCGCGGCGCTCGCACGCCTGCGGTTGACGAAGTCGCAGTTGGCCTGGCTGTCGCTGCGGGCCGAAGGCCGCCCGCTGTTGCTGGCCCTGCCGCCGCTGGCCCTCGTGGCGACCTGGTGTGTGCACCGCCTCGAGTTCCTGCCGCCCCTGGCGGGCGAACCAATCGCCATTACGGCGTACACGCCATTTTCATGGGTGGGGGGGGTGATGCACATCGCCCCCGCACCGGGGCTGAGAACCGCGCAGTGGGTTCAACCAATTGAACCGCTGACCGGGGGCGGCCCGCCGCAGGGCAGCGCGGCATGGGTCCTGGATGCTGCCCCGACCGCGGAACCGTATCGGCTGCTGTTTCATTCGGGCCGCGAAACCTGCGTTCAAGAACTGCTCGTTGGTCAGCGCACCTACGCGCCGCCGGTTGTGACGCACCGCGATCAGGTGACGATTGAATGCCGGCTGCAACCGTACCGGCCCTTTGGCGTCCTGCCGGGCATTCCCCAACTGCTGCCTCCGTGGATGGTCGGCTACCTGGCGCTCGCCATCGTAGGTGTACCGATTTTGAAACGCCTGTGGCACGTGAATTGATGGCCAAAAGGCGTCAGGGCATCGTCAGGACTTAACCCGCTTAGCAACAGGCAGTTGCGAACCGGCTGACGATGCGTACGCAATTGCCCGAAGGGCCGCGCCCGCAGTCCGCGGAAACGGCGTCCAGCGCCTGCCCGCGGCCTGCGCGGCGCTCATATCGAAACGACAAACGTGCCGCCGAAGGCCCGCCCGCTGTCTACGTGCGCGGCCCCTCGGCTGAACCGCAGCGTCAGGACTTAACCCACATAGCAACAGGCAGTTGCGAACCGGCTGACGATACGCACGCAATTGCCCGAAGGGCCGCGCCCGCAGTCCGCGGAAACGGCGTCCAGCGCCAGTCCGCGGCCTGCGCGGCGCTCCTATCGAAACGACAAACGCGCCGCCGAAGGCCCGCCCGCTGTCTACGTGCGCGGCCCCTTGGCTGCCCCGCATCGTCAGGAATTAACCCGCATGGCAACAATCCGTTGCGAATTGACTGACGATGCCGATGCACCACGTCCGTCAGCACGGCCAACATTGAGTGCC
>JAJXXL010000393.1 GCA_021781115.1 Planctomycetota bacterium | reverse complement strand
CGCTGGCCGCCTACGTCCCGTTTGAACTTGAAGCAGAAAAGCAGCAATTGCTCGAATCATTCGCCGGACCTGTTCAGAACTCGCAAGGGAAATTGCCATGACTCCATCGGAAGGCATCCCGGTTCGCGCAAGTGGCGGCTTCTGGCAGGGAACCGTCGGGACCCTGTGCGTCGTCCTGTTCACAGGGTTATTCCTGGCCCGCCCTGTTGCTGCGGCCAAGGCCAAAAAGCCTGATACATCCGACAAGGGGCGCGAGGTTGTCGAGAAAGTCCTCCTGCGCGAGGCAACGTCGCCGGTCGACCGCCGGGTCGAACTTGCTGACGCGCTCCATCAATACCCCGACGCGAGCCTCGTTCGCTGGCAGGCCGGTTTCGTGCGCGAAGGCGAATCCTGGCAATCGTGTGATCAGGTCGCATGGCCTGCCGAAGAACAGGAAAAACTGGCAGGTTACCGCGAACGGCGGCAAAAGGCGCCGCTGACTGCCGCAGGCCAGCTTGAACTGGCGAATTGGTGTCACAAGCACAAACTCGCCGATCAGGAACGCGCGCACCTTGCCGCCGTGTTGACCCTGGCGCCCGATCAAGACCAGTCGGCCGTGTTGTTTCGACTCGGCTATCGCCAGATCGGCAATCAGTGGTTGAACCACGAGCAGTTGCAAGCCTGGAGCGAGTTGAATCGTCGCGCCCTGGCCGCACTCAAAACCTGGGGGCCGAAAATTGAAAAAATCGCCGGGCAATTGCAGGGCACCCCCCGGCAGCGCGACGCCGGTGTGGCAAGTTTGGCACTGATTACTGACCCCACCGCGATACCTGCATTGGAATACATCTTGTGTGCGCGCGACGAAGCGTGCGCCGCTCAGGCGATCGCGGTGATCCAGCGCATGCCCGAGTACGAAGCGACGCTCGCATTGGCCCGGCAGGCAGTGTTTGCCAAGGATGTCAGCCTGCGGCGGAAGGCGGCCGAAGCACTCAAAACCCGCCCCTTCGAGGACTACATCCCGGAATTGATCGGGCTTATGGCCACGCCGCTGAAAAGCGGGTTCGGCAACAGTCAGCTTTACCTGCGCGGCACGCAATTCGTCCTGCTCTACAGTTACATCGTCGCGCGGGAAACAGATGACCAGTTTCAGGTGGCCGTATTGAACACAATCGATTTTCGCGTGAACGAGGGAATTCGCGGGGCCATCATGAGCATGTCGCCGCGTTCTAACCCGAACGGCGCCATTGCGCAAACCGAAATGCTGATCGGATTGCAACGGTCGATCGTCGACACCGGCCGCGCCATTGAAGCCGAAGCCTACCAGAAGGAACGGCAGGTTGCCGCGCTCAACGAACGCACTGAAGAATTGAACGGTCGAATTGTCAATGTGCTTGCCGCCGTTTCCGATCAGCCACACGATTCAGACCCTCGTGCGTGGTGGCAATGGTGGGGGGCGTTCACTGATACCGACCGCAACGCCGGCAAGAGAGTCGTGCGCGTCGACGAAGTCGACGTCAAGGGCGACCCCACGGCCCAATTCTATCGCAAGGAGTGTTTCGCCGCCGGCACGCCAGTGTCGACCGAGCGCGGGCCGCTGCCAATCGAAAGGATCCAGGTGGGCGACCGGGTGTTGGCCAAGCAGGTCACGACGGGCGAACTTGCGTACAAACCGGTGCTGTATACGTCAGTCCGCCGGCCCATGGCACTGGTGACCCTCAAAATTGGCGACGAGCCGATCACCTGCACGGGCGGCCACAGGTTCTGGGTTTCAGGAAATGGCTGGGTCAAGGCCCGCGACCTGACGCCCGACGCCCGATTGCATACCGCGACGGGCAACGCGCTCGTAGCCGCGATCGCCGCGGGGCCTTCGCAGGAAACGTACAACCTCGTCGTCGACGACTTCCACACCTATTTCGTCGGTAATGCCCGCATCATGGTTCAGGATCTGCCGTTGCCACAACCCTCCAACAGCGTCATCCCCGGCCTGTCGCGAAGGCAACTCCTGGCAGGCCAGTCCCGCTGATGGAACGGCTGGCCATCAGCACAAGCCATCAGAGCACAAACGAAGACACCGATTATCGCGGCAGATTGATTGCCCGAATCATCTCTGCTCCCAACCCACTGCGGCCGCATGACGAGGAGTGCACAGAGTGTGCTCGACGCCCCCCAGTTATTGAGGAAGCAATCGGCCCGCCAATCTGGTTCAGCACAGATTCGCCGTGTGCGCGATTTGAAAACCACTTTCGACTTGGCCTCGTAGACCATGCGGGCCAGCCAGGCGCTCATGGGCCGTGACAGAATGGGGAACCCCTGGCGAAAGCGCTGCGCCCCCTCGGGCAGCGGTTTGCGCATCTTGAGCACACCCGTTTCATCGCAAAACGGCACGCCCCCGGCGGCCAGCACGAGTTCAACCGCCAGGTTGGCCGGCGCGACCGGCGGCGGCCCCTGCGCCCGGCTCTTGAGCCACATCGCGGATCAGCCCTCCCCTTGCGAACGCCGCGGGCGGGGGCCCGCTTCATTTCCGCGCCATCCCCGACGGACCGCCTGCCATGTTTGACAGCGACCACCCCCCATTCGACCAGCGTGGCACCCGCATCCCCCGCACAGCAACTTTCGAGCGGAAGAGTATTGTGGATGTCTTGTTTATTCTGCTTGCGAGGGGGAAACGCCCGCAGCCCGGGCGTTTTGGCGGATTGAGGAGACGCCGCGTGCCATTACTGAACTGGGGCGGGCGGCACGGGTTGCGGCCCGCTGGCTGGCATCGGGGCCGGCTGGATTGCGGGGGTGGGTTGCGAGGGGGTGTTGCCGGCGGGCGGGCAGTTCATGGCACCGCCACCCGCGCCCCCCATGTTCGGGGCGTGTGCTCCGTAGCGCACGCTTGAGGCAGGCTGCCAGGTGGGCACCGACTGGTAATAGTAGCCGAGCTGGGTGGTGTCGGTTGGGGTGTAAATGACTTGGGCTGGGCCCTGTGCCGCCGTGCTGAGGCCGTATTGCGCCCGGCTCGAATTACCGCCGCCGACGCGTGTCAACCGTGAACTGGGTACACCCCAACCGTAGTTATAGGTGTATTGCACGACGGGGGCCAGCGGCACAGCAACAGGTACACCCGCGCCTTGGGCGGCATAGATTTGGGCGTCGCGCGGGTCGGCGTAGCCGGGGTTGACCGGGTCGTAGGAGGTGTGGGTCCAGATTTGATCCCAACCGTCCCAGAAGCGGGTCTTCATGTAGCTGTACGAGTTGCAGGTAAAGGCTTTTGTCCGGGCACGAAAGTAGGCGGCGTGGCCAATCATCGCCCCGGTAAAACCGCTGCATTCCGGGCCATAGGGCGGGCCGGGCGCGTAGACATGCCAATCGACGTACGTCGGCTGCCGCTGCGGGTATTCCGTGTAAAACCCCGAGGCGTTGTCGCCCTTGAAGTAAAACGAATTGGGGCGGGTTTGCGTGCCGTAGAAGACGCCGTCTGAGACGCGGGCGACTCCGGCCGGCTCGTCGGCGCGGCCGGTCTGGTGCATCGCCGCCGACAGAGTCAGCACGCCCGCCAGCAGGCAGGCAGCGCCCGCGTTCCTGCGTTTGAGGTTCATTGTGAAATTCCTGTATCTAAACGGGGCGATTCAAGTCGGTTGCAGAAACTATGCGGAAGACCGGCGTCCGTGCCTGTCCTCCGCCGCTGGAGTGCGTTGCGCAGCCGGCGTTTGCTGGCTGCCAGCGCCGCGATTACCTGCCAAAATCAGTCGTGGCGTTGGGTGGGAAGAAGAGTGCCGAAGGCGAAATCGAAGAGTTGTACTTGACTTTGACCTGCGTTCCCTGGAGTTTGGTCTTGCAGGCCACGCGTACGCGGTAGATGCAGGGGAACGCGTACCATTTCCCTTCGGGCCAGGCGCCGACACGGTAGCCCCACCGCCACCGCGTCTTGTAGACATACGGCGGGTACAGGGCCTTGTACGTGTGCGGGTACAGCATCTCATGCGGGGCCAGCGCCGGGTTGGTGATGTACGCCCCGCCGACTTCCGGCGGAACTTCAGGCCGGGGGCAACTGTATAACGGCGCATCGAGGTGCGCATACCCTGGCTGCTCGTCGACCACATAAGGCTCGGGCTGGTCGCCCGGCGCGTAGCCGATCGGGCCGTTGGCCCGCGTTGCCGCTAGCGGCAATGCGCAAACCGAAATAACGATCAAGGTGGCCTTGAGAAACGGGCGTGGCATCGGTTCGCTCCTGAGGTCGGTGTTTCGCACGCGGCGCGGGGCTGCGTGCGAAGCGGTTCGATTTCAATGGTCGGTCGCGCATGTTCGCCGTTGGGGCACGGATTGCAGCCGCGGTAAAGGCTGGCAGACCTGGCCGCCCCGTGGGGCCGATTCGGTGTCAACCGGCCGCGCCGGCGTTGTCGATCTGCCGGAACGGCCTGTCGGACAGTACAGAAATTCGGCTCATAGCGAAGGTTCGATTTAGTCATTTCCTGCGGGGTGTGCACGATCAGCCTGCTTTTCCGAATACATGGTCGCTAAAGGTGTTGCGACCGGAATCTTCGCCCGTGCAACCGCTAAGGTCACTACCATCGGTCGATTCAGCCGCTTGAGAATCACCGTCAAAACCGTTACAGTTTCGCGCCACGGGCGCAACACGCGCGTGGGGCAGCCCGGCAGTTTTGCCGGGGCTGCTCCTGCCGCGATTCGAATTGCCCGAAACGATTTTGGCGGCGGCCACGCCAGCTCATTGCCCACGAAAAAACCGCCGCGACGTGCAGGGAGCACAGAGTGCCAGCAGACACGGATGAACACAACGGCAAGCCACTCCAGGCCGCGGCCCCCGACGCGGGCGACCGCATTTTGTATGTGTCGATCAGTGAAGAGACCCGCCGGCGCTACCTCAATTACGCCATGTCGGTCATCACGTCGCGGGCCTTGCCTGACGTGCGTGACGGGCTGAAACCGGTGCAGCGGCGGATTCTATTCGTGATGTACGACGACCTGCGGCTGACCGCCGACAGCAAGTACGTCAAATGCGCCAAGATCTCGGGGGCGACGATCGGCAATTATCACCCACATGGCGACATTGCCGCGTACGACGCGCTGGCCCGCATGGCGCAGGATTTCAGTTTGCGCTACCCGCTGATCGACGGCTGGGGCAATTTCGGCTCGATCATGGGTTTGCCACCGGCGAATCAGCGATATACCGAAGCCCGGCTGCGGCCGCTGGCCGAACACCTGATGAACGAGCTCCGGTATGAAACCGTCGACATGCGGCCGAACTACGACGGCACCTTGCAGGAACCGGTCGTCATGCCGGCGCGATTTCCGCACCTGCTGGTGAATGGCACGCAAGGCATCGCGGTGGGCATGGCCACGAGCATTCCACCACACAACCTCGATGAAGTGATCCGGGCCTGCATTCAACTGATCCACGACCCTGAAGCGACCGTCGCCAGCCTGATGAAGTCGATCAAGGGCCCCGATTTTCCGCTCGGGGGGCGACTCGTCAGCGATCGCAAGGATTTGCGGGCGGTTTACGAAGAGGGCCGGGGCGCGATCAAGGTGCGGGCCGAATGGCGGTTCGACCGCGAACGCCGCAAGGAAGTCGCCGACCGCATCGTGATTTACTCCATTCCCTACGGCATTGAAACCAACCCGCTGCTGGCCGAAATCGGCGAGATCGTGGCGAACCGGAAGCTGCCGCAATTGCTGGCCGTGTCAGACCAGACTGACAAAGACCAGGGCATGCGCATCGTGCTCGAACTGAAGCCCGGCGCCGACGCCGAAACCGTCATGGCCTATCTGTACAAGCATACGGCGCTTGAGCAGAATTTTTCGTACAACAGCACCTGCCTCGTGCCCGATGCACAGGGCACCTTGGCCCCGCGGCGGCTGAATCTGGTCGAAATGCTCAAGCAGTTCCTCGCGTTTCGCCTGACGACGGTGCGGCGGCGCTTCGAGTACCTGCTGCGGCAATTGCAAAAACGCATTCACATTCTCGAAGGTTTTGAGATCGTCTTCAACGGGCTGGACAAGGCGCTCAAGATCATCCGCAACAGCCGGGGCAAGCAAGATGCGGCGGTTCGGCTCATGGCGGCTTTTCCGCTGGATGCCGTGCAAACCGAGGCCATTCTGGAAATGCAGTTGTACCGCATTTCGCAACTGGAAATCGACGAGATTCGCAGCGAGCTCAGCGCCAAGCGGGCCGAAGCGGCGCGAATCGCCAGGATTCTCGGTTCGGAAAAGGCGCTGTGGGGCGTCGTCGAAACGGAACTTGGCGAATTGGCCGAAAAATTCGGCGACAAGCGCCGCACCGCCGTGGGCTCGAGTGAGGAAATCGCCGAGTTTGACCCCGAAGCGTACATCGTGCGTGAAAATACCAATGTGGTGGTGACGCGCGAAGGCTGGATCAAACGCGTCGGGCGGTTGGCCAAGGTCGAAGGCACGCGGGTGCGCGAGGGTGATGAAGTGCTGGGCGTACTGCCCGGCAGCACGCTCGACCACGTCATCTTCTTCAGCAGCGAAGGGTTCGCGTACACGCTGCGCGTCGATCAGATCCCGCCGTCGTCCGGCTACGGCGAGCCGTTGTCAAAGCATATTCGCCTGAAAGACGGGGCCACGATCGTCGCCGCGCTGACAACCGACCCCCGCTTCACACCTGCCGACAAGCCCGTCAAGGGCGAAGCGGTACCGGGGCCGTACTTCGTCGTGGCGACTGCCCGTGGCCAGGTGCTGCGGCTGCCACTGGGGCCGTTTCGCACTCCTTCGACCAAGGCGGGCCGGAAATTCTGCCGCCTGGGCGAAAACGACCGCGTGGTGTTCGTCGACCTGATGCGCGACGCGACAACCATGTTTCTGGCAACCGCCGGGGCCCGCATTTTGCATTTTGCGATCAAGGATGTGCCGGTTCTGGCGGGCGTGGGCAAGGGGGTGCGGGGCATTCGCCTGGGGCCCGATGACAAAGTGCTGGGCGCCGCCCTGATGACCAACCCCCGCGACTGCCTGCGGGCCATCACCACGGCCGACAAGGAATTGGTGTTCGGCCAGGTGAAATATGAAGTTGCATCGCGGGGCGGCAAAGGCATTCGGGCCAGCGTGCGGGCCGGGTTTGCCCGGCTGCTGCGGCCCGAAATTGAACTCGTCGATTGGGCCGCATTCGAACAGAAGGAACAACGATGACCGCGAATTCGCCCGCATCGAAGAGCAATTACACCGCCAGCGATATTGAGGTTCTCGAAGGGCTGGAAGCCGTGCGGCGGCGGCCGTCGATGTACATTGGCGGGGTCGATTCGCGCGGGCTGCACCATTTGCTGTGGGAAATCGTCGATAATTCGGTCGATGAGTACCTGGCCCGCGAAGCCGACCGCATCAGCGTCACGCTGCACAAGGATGGCTGCTCGTTGACGGTCACCGACAACGGACGTGGCATTCCGGTCGATATTCATCCGAAAACCAAACGCCCCGCGCTGGAGCTGATTCTGACCACGTTGCATTCGGGTGGCAAGTTTTCGAACAAGAACTACGCCCGTAGCGGCGGGCTGCACGGCGTGGGGTCGTCGGTTGTCAACGCACTGTCGGGTGAACTGGTCGCCACGATTCATCGCGACGGCTACGAATGGGTGCAGCGGTACAAGCTGGGCAAACCGACGACGCCGGTCAAGCAGGTTCGCCCGTTTCGCGGGCGGGGTACGTCGATTTTCTTTCGTCCCGACGATTCCATCTTCCGCCGCGTGCATTTTGACACCGCCATCATTCGCCAGCATCTCGAGGACATTTCATACATTCACGGCGGGCTGGCGATTACGTTTGTTGACGAGGCTAAACGCGAAACGACCGAGTTTTCGCACCCCGACGGCATCGCGGCGTATCTCGGAAAGCTCTGCACCGAACAGCAAAAGAAGCCGGTCGTCGAACCGCTGTTCGCCGTCACCCGCGAAGAAGATGCAGCGCGCATCGAAGTCGTGCTCCGCTGGACTGAGGCGACGGAAGAGGAAATTCGCAGCTATGTGAACGGCATTCGCACACACGCCGGCGGCACGCACGAAGCCGGGCTGCGGGGGGCAATCGTCAAGGCGGTCAAGAACTATATGGAGGTGCATAATATCAACCCCAAGGGGGTGACGATCACCGCCGAAGACATTCGCGAAGGCCTCGTGGGCATCTTGTCGGTTTTTCTGAGCGACCCGATGTTTCAGGGGCAGACCAAAGAGCGGCTCAACAACCCCGAAATGACATCGCAGGTCGACGGGCTTGTCCGCCCGGCCCTGGAAAACTGGTTGAATGGCAACCCGACCATCGCCGACGCAATCATCGGCCGCATCGTGCTTTCAGCCCGCGCTCGCATGGCCAGCCGCGACGCCGCCAGCGAAGTCCGCCGCAAAACCCCGTCGAGCCGCAAGCTGAGCCTGCCGGGCAAACTGATCGATTGCCGTTCCAACAAGCCCGAAGAATCCGAACTGTTCATCGTCGAGGGGCAATCGGCCGGCGGCACGACGGCCGTCGGCCGCGACAGCCGCACACAGGCCGTGCTGCCGCTGCGCGGCAAGATTCTGAACACCGAGTCGCTGGGAACGCACAAGGTTCTCGAAAACCAGGAACTGAAGGACCTGGTCGAAACGCTGGGGACGGGCATCGGCGCCAACTTTGACATTCGCAGCCTGCGGTACCACCGCGTGATCCTGCTGATGGATGCCGACAGCGACGGCAACCATATCACCACGCTGATCCTGGCGTTTTTCTTCCGCCACATGCGCGAGCTGATTCGCAATGGGCACCTGTTTCTGGCCCAACCGCCGCTGTACCGGATTGCAGTCGGCAAGCAGATTCATTACGCGCTGAACGATGCGCACAAAGAGGAAATTCTTGCGGCATTGCCCGCGAACCGCAAACCCGACGCGATCAGCCGGTTTAAGGGGCTCGGCGAAATGCCGGCCGAGTACCTCAGCGAAACGACGTTGCACCCCGCCCGCCGCACGTTGTTGCGCGTCGATATCGAAATGCAGCTTGAGGCAGATAAAACATTCCAGCAACTGCTTGGCAAAGACCCGGCGCAGCGGTACGAAATCATCATGAACGAAGCGAACCTGGCAGAGGAACTCGACGTCTGAACGGGGCCGAATCAGGGCGAGGACTGCGATTCGTACCGTTATGCGTTGCGAAGCGGCTGACGCAACAGGTCCGTCGTAGCGTTAAGGGCGTGGCCTCGCAAGGGCACCCGGGCCTGTGCCGCTTTTCAAAATCTATGGATGTCTTGGTTTGGCTCCAGGATTTATGGGGCGGCTTGTTTTGGATGTCGCAAGGCACAACATGTTATTAAACAGCAGGTTGTGACGATTTTTTCAAAAACAGGAATTTTCTGAGGAATTCGCGCCCGCTTTTCGGGGCGGGAACCGCATTACTGATCGTCCGTGGTTCCGACGCCCTCAGGCTGCCGATTAGGCCCGAGTGGCTCTTGAGGGCGTCGAGCCCGGATCTCGATTCGACGTGAAGTCGCGCGAGCACGTTTCACATGGCCGGTTCTTCTGGCTGTGGCCACGAGGAGGCCGGGCAAAAATGGTAGGCCGCGATCGGGCGCCCCGTTGAAATAACTGCATACCTTGTGCTCGGCGCGTGGGTTATGACAGGAGTTGCCGCCGGACGGGTGTTTCGGCCCAGGCGAATGGCCCAGGTATTCGAGTAAAAGTGAGGCGAAATCATGCTGGTCTTGAGCCGCACGATCAATCAGGAAATAATCATCGGCGATGGGATTCGCATTAAAATCGTCGGCGTGAAGGGCGGGCAAATTCGCGTGGGCGTGAGTGCGCCGCGTGATGTATCCGTTCGCCGGTTGGAGCTCGACGAGAAGGTCGTGTTTCAGAAGCCGGAGGTGGCCGCGATGCCATCGTAATTCGTTTGTATCATGCGGGCTGCGGGTCAGCGCCAGCGCGCCAGTGGCAAGTACGGGCCGCCTTCGGGCGTTAATGTCCCGGGCGCCACCTTTTTCGAAACCGGTCTCACGAACGTCCATTCCAGCGGGATTGCCGCGTTCGGCGCCGTGCAGGCCGATCCAGCAATTGCGGGCCGATTGTTCCGTTCACCCCTGAATCTCTCTTCAAGGAACAGTTCCCATGCGTTGGCTTCGACGTTGGTTTGGTGGTTCGCCAGGCGGCAAGCGTGCGCAGCGTTCGCGGCACACGCTGCCGATGGCGGGGGTTGCTCCCGAGGTGTTTGAATCGCGTGTGCTGCTTTCGGCTGCATTCTCGCTCGAGGCTTCGATCAGCCAGCTTGGCGCGCCGGTGTCGTACGCGGCCGGCAGTGCCGCGGTGGTGGTCGCCGCGAGCGCGGTCGTTTCCGATACGAACAATGCATTTGCGAATTCCAAACTGACGGTATCGGTCGCCCATGGAAATGAGGGGCGGGCAACCGCCGCGACAACCGACCAGTTGAGCATCGCGGCCAGCGGCGGCGTCGCGCTCGATGGCAGCGGCAATGTGCTGTACAACGGCACGGCGATCGGCACGGTCACGGGCGGCTCCAATGGCACGCCGCTCGTTGTCAGCTTTGATGCCAACGCCACGCAGGCGGGCGTTCAGGCGGTGCTCGACGACGTGGCCTACGCCAATTCGAGTTCGACTCCGGCGAATGGCTCCCGGTTCGTCGTGTTCCAGTTCACTGACGGCAGCAACAACGTGGCCTGGCCGGTGGGCAAGCCGGTGTTCGTCACGCCCGCGGCGTCGATTAACCTGGTCAGCAGCCCGGCCATCTTCACGGCGGGCGGCGCCCCGGTGGCGATTGCGGGCGGTGCCACGGTGTCGGACGTGGGTGGTGCGTTTGCCAATTCGAAACTGTCGGTGGCAATTTCGAGCTGGGGCGAACGTGGCCAATCGAGCAGTTCGACCGATGAACTCAGCATTCTGGCGAGCGGCGGAGTCACGCTCGATAACAGCGGCGATGTGCTGTACAACGGCACCACCATTGCCACCCTGTCGGGGGGCGCAGGCACAGCGCCGCTCGTCGTGTCGTTTAACGCCGCGGCCACTCAGGCGGGCGTTAACGCCGTACTCGACAACATTGCATACGCGAATTCCGATGCCGCGATCACTACGGGCTTTCGTGTTGCAGTGCTGCAATATACCGACGGCAACGGCAGTGCTTCGCTGCCAGCCGACGCCGTGGTGCAGGTTGTTCCGGCGGCTTCGGTGACGCAACTCGGCGCGCCGGTTTCCTACGCCGCCGGAGGTTCGCCGGTCGTCGTGGCCCCAACCGGTGTGGTGAGCGATTCGACCGGTGCGTATGCGCATTCGACGCTGAACGTGGCAATCGCCACCCGGGGCATCGATCGCGGGCAGGCGATCGCGGGCGACGAGTTGAGCATTCTGGCAGGCGGAGGCATCACTCTCGGCGCCAATGGCGCGGTGCTGTACAACGGCTCGACGATTGCCACGACGACTGGCGGCACCGCCGGAGCCGCGCTGGCCGTGTCGTTCAATGCGACGGCCACGCAGGCAGAGGTGCAAGCCGTGCTCGACGCCGTGGCGTTTTCCAACGCGAACGCCGCGCCCCCAACCGGGGCCCGGGTCGTGGTGTTTCAATTCACCGACGGCAATGGCAGCGCCTCGGCGCCCGCCAGCAAACTTGTTCAGGTCACGCTCGGGGCATCGATTACGCAGCTCGGCGGGCCGGTTGTCTATACGGCTGGCGCGAGCCCCGTGGTTTTGGCGGCGAGCGGCGCCGTGAATGACGTCAACAATGCGTTTGCCAGTTCGCATTTGACGGTGTCGATCTCGAACTGGATTGAATCTCGTTCTGGCGCCAGTTCCAGCGGCGATCAGCTCAGCATTGTGCCCACGAGTTTGGTGACGCTCGGCTCGGGCGGATCGGTGCTCTATGCCGGAACGGCCATCGGCACGGTTACTGGCGGCACCGGGGGCACCCCGCTGGCCGTGGCGTTCAATGCCAGCGCCACGCAGGCCGGGGTGCAGGCAGTGCTCGACGCAGTGGCATTTTCGAATACCAGCGCCAACCCGCACCAAGGCCCGCGGGAAGTGGTCTTTCAGTTCACCGACGGGGCGGGCACCGCTTCGCTTGCGGCCGGAAAAATTGTGCAGGTGACGAGCGCCGCGGCCATCAGCAACCTCGGAACGCCCGTCGCGTATGTGCCGGGGGGGGCGCCGGTGGTCGTGGCCCCGAATGCAGTTGTCGCTGACGCCGCGAACGCGTTCGCCAACTCGCAGTTGACAATTTCGACGTTGAGCTTCGGTTTTGGCCGCGGCAACAACACGGCAAATGACCAATTGAGCGTCGTGGCAACGGGCGGCGTGACGCTGGGCGTCAATGGCAGCATTGTATTCAATGGTACAACGGTTGGAACGGCAACCGGGGGAACGGCAGGGGCGCCCCTGACGATTGCCTTCAATGCCAGCGCCACGCAGGCGTCGGTTCAGGCGGTGCTCGACAGTGTGGCCTACGCCAGTTCCAGCAATGGCCGCGCGGCGGGCAGCCGCTTTGTCGTGTTTCAGTTCACCGATGGCAATGGAACGGAATCGATGCCCGTCGGTAAGCCGATTGAAACACAGTACGGGTTCGCACCCCGCAACACAGCGGCCATTGATGCCGTATTCGGTTCACCGAATTTCAATTGGTGAAAACCAACTTGCCGCTGACGTGAAATCTGCACCGGCCGCGTGGGCGAATCGCCCGCGCGGCCGGAAAATGCGGGTCGATTTGACGCGATCGACGATGCCTCAAAGCGTGGGTTTTCAAGGCGCGCAATCGGGCACGCCCGACAGGGCGGAAGCCGTCGGGGCAATCCTGCAATTTCGCACGGCGGGGCGGCGGTTGACCGTTTGCGCGGCTGCAAAACACCTCCTGCTGCCCCCCGGTCGCTGACTTCGGCTTGCTGGCTGGCGAATCGTGCAATAACCTGCGTTGTGGGCCGTTATTACACGGTGGTTGCCGTTTCAACCGTTGCAGTTCGACTCATTGTGCGCCGTCTGGAGGTGACAGCATGATTCAAAAACCTGACCTGCGAGCGCTGGCTTTGCCCAATCGGCGGCTGTTTTTGGGGACATTTGCGGCCGCGTTTTTCACAACGCCCGGCCTGTTTGCTGAGCAATTGTTGCGCACGCCCGAGTTGACCGAAGGGCCGTTTTACCCTGACAAGCTGCCGCTGGATGTTGATAACGACCTGATTATCATCAATGACCGAACGACCCCGGCAATCGGCGAGATTACGCACCTGACGGGGCGGGTGCTCAATGCCCAGGGCGACCCCCTGTCAAACATCACGGTTGAAATCTGGCAGTGCGACGCGAACGCCGTTTACATCCACACGGGCGACAGCGACACAACCCGCAACAAGCAAGACCGGAATTTTCAGGGGTTCGGCCGGTTCACGACCGGTTCGACCGGTGAATACCGGTTCCGCACGATCAAGCCGGTCCCTTACCCGGGTCGGCCTGCGCCACATATCCATTTCAAGCTCAGGCGGGGCGAGCGCGAGCTGTTGACGACGCAAATGCTCATTCGCGGCCACGAGGGCAACGCCCGCGATGGCGTATTTGGCGGCACGCGTGACCTGATCGACCGTGAACTCGTGCAGGTCGATTTCATGCCGATCAAGGATTCGAAAATCGGCGAGTTGGCGGCGAATTTTGACATCGTACTGGGGCGCACGCCTGACGACCGAGCGCCGGGGCGCTAGGCGCCTCGTTCAAACGCTCGCTCGCAGAAGTGCGGCGCCGCGATCGACCCCTTGTTTCTGAATTCAGCGATACCTCGAGGAATCTGCCATGCGGTTTGCGACTGGAATCACTCTGATCCTGTTAATGGCCGTTGCCGCCGCCTGGGCTCAACCGCCGCGGCTGGGTTCGCGCGCGGGCGATGGAAACGCCGCCGACTTTATCGCTCGGCTCATGGTGTACGATGCCAATCGCGACGGCCAATTGGCCCGCGATGAACTGACCGACAAACGCCTGCAACCGCTGTTTCAGCGTGCCGACGCCAACGGCGACAGCCTGGTGACTCCCGTCGAACTGCAAGCGTTGTACTTTCGCGAATCGGCCGCACTGGGGGCCGGTCGCGGCGGGCCCCCAGCCCCGAATCGCGGTTTTGGCGGCCGTCCAGGTTCAGAAAACGGGGGGCGAAATGGCGGCCCGGGTTTGCGCGGCGGTCCGCCGCGACCGGGCGAAGTGCTGCCGGCACTGGTTCAAGAACGGCTGGACCTCACTGACGAACAACGACAGCAAGTCGCCGCACTGCAAAAGGACGTCGATGCCCGCTTGGCGCGAATCCTGACGTCTGAACAAAGGCAACGGCTCGATGCGATGCGGGCCGCGGGGCCAGGCGGGCCGCGCGGCCCGGAACCCGAGTAAGAATTCGCACGCTGATCCGGCACGGCGCATGGGGGCGGTGCACGCCGTCGATCGGCGCGATTCTTCCGGCCGACTTCAATTGCCGGTTGCACGATGTGTAAAATCGTGGGCGTATGGTTTGAAGCGCCACGGTTTATGTGCCACCTCAATCGACAGACATTGCCTGCAATTCCATGTCCGACGCCGACTCTG
>JAJXXL010000428.1 GCA_021781115.1 Planctomycetota bacterium | reverse complement strand
CGGTCGACTTGACCCACTCGAGTTGCAGCGGCTCGGAAAAGTCGTGGCTGAGGAATACGCCTTGTATGCCGGCCGGCGCAATGTTTTCGGCAAAATGCACGGTGACGATTCGCGACGTCGATTCGCCCCCGGCAATGGAGCCAAAAAACAGTTGCTCAGGAACGCACACAATTGGCGGTTCGACGGCCACCGTCAATGGCAAATTCACGGTAAACGACGGGTCGCCGCCAATCGGCACGATCTGCAATACGCACTGCCGGTTTCCAAATGACTCGTGCTGAGCTTCGGCACGCAACGATATTCGCCACATCTGCCGGGGGGCCAAAGCCGCCCCATCACGCGAGATCGGCGCCGCAACGACTTCAGCCGCCAGCCACGCCGAATCGACAGGTTGCCGAACCTCAACGCCCTGCCAGTCGGCATCGCTGAAATTCCACGCTTCGACGACGCGCTCCACGGTCGAGCCGGCGGCAACCCTCACGATGGACAACTCTTCTGGCTGAAGCGTCAGCGGCCGCCGGACGTGCGCCGCAACCGTCAGGACAATGGCCGACACGCCTGGCTCTTCAAAATGCAGCGTGACCGACTTCTGGTCGTCGGTGTTGCTGCCGGGCGCATCGTAGCGAACCACCACAGTTGCGGCATTGCCGGGGCGGATGGTTGCCGATGAAAGCGTCGTCGCCGTGCAATTGCAGGTGCGTTCGACCGATCGCACCGTCCATGACTGTTGCGTGTCATTTCTGACAACAAAGGAATGGGCCAGCGTGCTGCCGGGCCAAATCACCCCGAAGTCGTGATAATACGGAAACTTCCCCGCTGAGGTCGAGTTCTCCGTGGCCGCTGGTGCATTGCGGGCGGCGCTGCCTTCATCGCTGGTCGCACTGGCGCCGCACCCGGCCGCAATAATCATAGCGACCAGCGCGTTCCCACAAAGCACGACTTTCCAAACGAGCGAACTCATCATGTTGGAACCAAATTCGCCCTGCGATTTCAGCCAAACGACGCGGCACAAAGGAGAGCAGCCCGCCAAACTGCACAGACTCAAATTTCCCGGCGCGACGGCGTGTGGAAAGATACGAGATTCGCACCGTCAATAAAAACCCGCGTAAAAGAACCACCCGTCTCCCGTCGGTAACGGCCTGACTGCCTAGGCAAAACCCGACTCGACGTGCTGCCATGCAGGCCGGGCAAATGAAATCGCAAGCTGATTTGAAACAAAATCAAATACGAACGGCGCCGAAAACAGTGCCAAAATTACGCGTACCGCGTGTCGGCCCGATCCTGAATCACGGCGAACGCCGCTGCCGGGCCGCTTGTCTGACCATTCCCCACTTCCACATTGTCCCCTGTCAAGGCACGATACTACTCTCTCTCTCTCTCTCTCTCGTCAAGCAAAATCTTGAAAAAGTTGAAAAAATATTCGCTGTCGAACACCGCCGGCGAAACTGCACGCAGCCACAGCGACGCCAGCACTGACACGACCGCCATCGCCACGATCAGTTCAATGATCGTAAACCCCGCACGCCGCCCGTCAATTCGCTGGTCGTGAATACGCCGCATGATGATGCCTCGCAGGCGGCCGGGAAATGCTTGAAGAATTAAGCAGCGAGACGCCGCTTCTACCGACACCGGCACGCGCTGGAAATGCGCTCTGATCTGTGATAGGAACAATTTTACCGAGTTCCGTACAAGTGATGCAACCGCGGACCGAAGCTGATATCACCGAGCGACTGCGCGTGGCGACAACGGCTTGCACACGGTTACTCAAGGTCTGGGCGCCGTGGCGACATGCGTTTCGTATCTGCGGAATCCGGGCTGGCTGATTCAGAGGATGTTGCCGTTCGGGCCGCCACCCGCCGACGGCGTTTGAACCACCAGAAGCCTGCCGCGAGCGCGACGAGCAGTGTGTTGACGATCAGGAACAGGCCGCGGGGCGGATGCTTGGGCTGGGGTCGCTTCGTCGAATAGGGTTGTTTGCCCAACTCGCCCACGCGGCCCAAGGCGATCGGCTTGCCGCCCAGGCGGCAATCAAGAATCGGCGTGCCCTTTTCGACGCCCAGGCCGTCAGGCTCGAAAAGTTCGGGCGGGATCGGCTGGTTCACCGAGCGCCATTTCAGGTTGACGCTGTAGGTTTCGTCGCCATTGAACCGGCGGTGCAGTACCAGCGACTTCGGAACCCAGATATCGGATATTTCTTCCCATTGGACTTCGCAGCGAGTGTCCACGTCAGACCACGCGTTGGAGGCGGAGCCACGACCGCGAAACTCTTCTCGGGTCGGCGTAAATCCATGAGTGTGGTCGAACCAAATCGTAGCCTGCATAACACCGCCAGCACCAACCAAAAACGTGGCGACACAAGAATTCTGTGACGCTGCATGAACATCCGTCAATTGGTAGGCCGACAAAATGTCGAGGACGTTTGAAAAGCCTTGCACCTTCTCGACGGACTGCCACCCCGCCAACCCAAACGTGCGAACGTCAACTGGCAGGGCGTGTGTGTCTGGCTGCCACTCGGGCGTATAGATTGAAACGAAATGGCTCACTTCGTCGATACCCCACGCGTTATCCCATGAAACCGTGCGCTGAAGCGTCTTGGCAATCTTTGTTTTAACCAGGCGGACGTCACGTTGATTCGTGTCGGCGTCGATAAACAGTTGCGGTTCAGCGCGGTCCATGCGCATCAGGCCCCGGTCATAGTCGAAGGCGCAGAACATCGTCACCTCGCCTTCGACCGGGCCGGTCGCCCCGCCGAATTTGACGACATGCCCTTTCCCCTCAAACACGCCGCTGCGCAGGCGCAGCCGCGCGTCGCGCAGGCCCGCCAGCAGAAACTCAGCGTGCTGACATTCGGGCGCGGCAGGCGGCGGGGCATCGTCGGCACAGTCCGACGTTTTTGCCAGGCCTGACCAGAAAACCGCGAAAATGCAGAAACCTGCACAGCACCGAGCGCGATTTGACCAGCGCCACGCCAACCAGGCGGCAATTCGTGCAATGGGCATGTATCACCGTTTCGAGTGCCGGTTCGGGCGGGCCTGGGCGTAACAGCCCACGATTACCTGCCGGGCCAAGATCAACGCAACGCCGCCGCATTGACCGCCGTGGTCACGAAGGGATCGTAACTTACGCCGTTCGCCTCAAGGGCGGCGATGAGAGTCTCTTCGTAGGCGTAGCGCTTCTGATTGCGCAGACCGGTTGGGCACGCGGTGCCCGTCGGCTGGTTGTCCCAATTATTTGCACCAATGCCGACTTGCCCGCCGTACGGGCACCAAAAAGCGCCGGCGTTGTCTCGCACACAGGTACCCTGGCAATTTTGTGAATACTCGCAATAAATGTTTTTCGTGACGGTTTTACAAGCGTTCCTGCCGACGTATGCGTCGTCGCAATTCAGGCAGTACGTCGTGGTCGTGTAGTTCGTCCCAATCTCAAGGCTACTCGGGCAGTTGCCCGGGCCAGGACAACCGTGGTCTTCGCAGAGGCTGTCGGCGCCGCCAGGGCATCGTTCCGGGCTGGCGCATGTCACATAGCACGTTTGGCCTGCCACCACGCGGCGCAACGCATCGTCGCCGAGC
>JAJXXL010000367.1 GCA_021781115.1 Planctomycetota bacterium | reverse complement strand
TTCGCACGCCCTGCCGCGGCGGCTGCCCGCCGAAGTGCTGTACGATACGGTCTATCGGGTGACGGGCGCGATCAGCAAGATTCCCGGTGTGGCCCCTGGCACGCGGGCCGCGGCGCTGCCCGACGCGGGGGTCGACCTGCCGAGCGGCTTTTTCAGCACATTTGGCCGCCCTGTGCGCGAAAGTTCGTGCGAATGCGAACGGACCAGCGGGTTGCAGCTCGGGCCGGTTATGGCATTGATCAGCGGGTCGACAATCGCTGAGGCGATCGCCGACCCGGCCAATGAGTTGGCGAAACTCGTCGCGGCCCAGCCCGACAATACGGCGCTGGTCAACGAACTGGTGCTGCGCGTGCTGAACCGGCCCGCGCTGGAATCAGAAACCCAGGCGTATGCGGCGGATCTCAACGAAATCCAGGCCGATCATCAGAAACTGGTCGCTGCCATGCAGCAGCGCACCGCCGAGGCCGCCGCCGCCATGCCCGAACTCGAAAAGAAGCGTGAAGAAGCGATTGCCCGCACCAAGCAGGAAATCGCCGCCTACGAGCAGCAAATCGCACCGCGTGTGGCCGAAATGGAGCGCAAACGCCAGGAAAATATCGCGGCCCGCCAAGCCGATCTGAAAGGTTACGATGACCGCCTCGCCGCGAAAATCGCCGACTGGGAAAAACGCCAGACGAGCGACGTCGAATGGCTGCCGCTGCTGCCGTCGTCTGTTGTCGGCCCCCCCGAAACGAAGCTGGCGATCGAAGCCGATCGCGCGGTAACTGTCGAACCTAACAAAGCTCGGAACGCCGTGCTCACGCTGATTCTGCCGACGCATCTTAACAATATCACGGCGTTTCGCCTCGAAGCGCTGGCGGCTGACAAGGCCCCCGGCGGCGGCCCGGGTCGTGCCCCCGACGGAAATTTCGTGCTCAGCGAGTTTGAGGTGTTCGCGGCGCCTGTCGCCAAGCCGAACGAGTCGAAAAAGGTCGAATTGCACAAACCGCTCGCCGATTTCAGCCAGCAGAACTTCGAAGTCGCCAAGGCGATCAATGGCAATCCGAACGACGGCGGCAAAGGCTGGGCGATTTCGCCGGCCTACGGCGTGACCCACTGGGCGACGTTCGAAACGAAACAGCCGATCGCCCACGAAGGCGGAACGCAGCTAAAGATCGTGCTGCATCACAAGTTCAACCAACCCGACTTTGTGATGGCCCGCTTCCGCATTTCGGTGGCGGTGGGCAAAACCGACGTGGGTCTGACGTTGGCCGACGATTTGAAGGCCATTCTCGCATCGCCCCAGCGCAGCGAAGCACAATCGGCGTATCTGACGAAGCACTTCCGGGCCATCGACCCTGATTTGCGCACGCTGCAAGCGGCTCTGGCCACCGCCAACCAGCCGCTGCCCCCCGACCCGCAACTGGTCGACCTGCAAGGCAAACTCGAACTGGTCAACCAGCCGGTTCCCCCCGATGCCAAACTGCTGCAATTGCAGGCCGACGTGAAAACCAGCGAACAGCAGTTGCACGACCAGCGCCTGACGGCGGCCCAGGATCTCGTGTGGGCCCTGATTAATACGCCGGCGTTTTTGTTCAATCGTTAAGCGCGGTGGCTCTGCCCACCCGATTTCAGTATGATACGCGGCAGATAATAAAGACCATGAGCTCACGCCGCACGCTCGAACTGACCCCGGCGAGACGACGACCTCACCCGTTTTTTTCCCACGGCCCCGGCCCTTGGCGGCCCACAACCTACGGAGAAGCGACATGCTTTCAATTCTTGGTCCATGCGGCAAGGATGTGTGCGACACGCAACTCGGTATGACGCGGCGGCACTTGTTGCGCGTGGGCGGCGCGGGAATGTTCGGCATGTCGCTCGGCTCGATGTTGCAGTTGCGGGCGGCGGCGGCCGAAACGGCGGCGGCGGGCGGCCCCGGTTGGGGCAAGGCCAAAAGCGTCGTGTTGATTTATCTGCAGGGCGGGCCTTCGCACCTCGACTTGTGGGATCCCAAGCCGGATGCCCCCGACAGCGTCAAAAGCATTTTTCAGCCGATCGCCACGAAACTGCCGGGTGTGAATTTCACCGAGATCCTGCCCCGGCTGGCACAGATCAACGACAAGTTCACGATGATCCGATCGCTGGGTTACACGCCCAACGGGCTGTTCAATCATACGGCAGCGATTTACCAGATGATGACCGGCTACACGACCGACAAGGTCAGTGCGTCGGGGCAACTCGAGCCGCCCAGCCCGAAGGACTTTCCGAACTTCGGCTCGAACATTATCCGCCTGAAGCCGCCCACCGAACCGATGCTGCCGTTCGTCATGCTGCCACGCCCGTTACAGGAAAGCAACGTCGTGGGCAAAGGCGGCACCGCCGGGTTCCTGGGGAAGGCCTACGACCCCTATACGCTGTACCCCGACGGCGACGACATGGACATGGCCAAGATGGACAAAATCAAGGTCGATGACCTGCAACTGCGCCCCGAAGTTTTTTCAGTGCGCCTTGAGCGCCGTGCCCGGCTGCGCGACACAATCAATGCCGGCATGAAGTCGATCGACACCGCTGTCAAAGACTACAACCTGAATGCCTACTACGACCAGGCAATGCGGCTGATCGTTTCGGGCCGGGCCCGCGAGGCGTTTGACCTCAAAGCCGAAAACGCCGAAACCCGGTCGCGGTACGGACGCACGACGTTCGGCCAAAGCCTGTTGCTGGCCCGCCGGCTGATTGAGGCCGGCACACGCGTCGTCGAAGTCGTCTGGCCCAAGGTGGCCAACAGCGACAACCACTCGTGGGACCATCACGCCGGCCTGCCCGACCGCATGAAAAAGCAATCGGGCCCCATGCTCGACACCGGGCTGTCGGCGTTCATCAGCGACCTCGATGAGCGCGGCCTGCTCGCCGAGACCCTCGTGCTCGCCGTGGGCGAGTTCGGGCGCAGCCCGCAGCGCGGCGTCAGCACGTCGGGCAACAGCAATACCTCTGACGGTCGCGATCACTGGCCGTACTGCTATACCGGCATCATGGCCGGCGCCGGCATCGGCCGTGGCAAGGTTTATGGTCAAAGCGACAAGACCGCCTCCAGCCCGCTCGAAAACCCGGTGCACCCGATCGAACTCCTGGCGTCCATTTATCACGCCTTCGGAATTCATCCGGAAACCATCGTTTACAACCACCTGAATCAGCCCCGCGAACTGGTCAAGGCTCAGGCGGTCACCAGCCTGTTCGCCTGAACGCCACGGCCCGCATTGCAACCGGGCGCCGCGGTGACTGCTAAAAAGAAAACGGCCCCCGCCGGAGACAAGGGCGGGGGCCGTAACACCAGACGACTGACGCTGATTTGTTGATGTGTGTTGTGCTATCGTTCTGGCAATCGGCCTGGGTGGGGCGATGCTCAACTGAGGTTGGCTTCGCAAGGGACCGAAGTCGTTGGGCGGGCGGGTGGCTTTTTTTCAAACGGGACGTGACACGGTTGGCGGCTGATGCGGGCGTGGCCGTCGATCAGGAATCGGCGACGCCGCATCAGCCGGTTTCGAGAGCGTGACTTCGAGAGAGTGACGAACTTCCGTGGGCAAACTGTGTCGAGCGAGAC
>JAJXXL010000104.1 GCA_021781115.1 Planctomycetota bacterium | reverse complement strand
GCCATTTGGCCGAACTGCGCCCCGCGCTGCGGCCCGGCGCCCAACTGGCCTACGTGGTGGGCGACCAGGCGTCGTATTTGCGTGTCATGATTCGTACCGGCCAATTACTGGCGGAAATCGCTACGGCACTAGGGTACGAACTGTTGTCGATTGATCTGTTTCGCACGCGGCTGGCGACTGCATCAAAAGAGCAATTGCGTGAAGAAGTGGTCGTCTTGCGATGGCCCGGGTGAATGCCCTTCCGATGGTCGCTCAAGTCGCCCAGTGACGGGGCGAAAGGCATTCGTCGCCGAGGTCAATTCGCAGCCAATCGGTGTTGCCCGATTATCAGGTTTTCTCTATCCTATCGTCGCAGTCTCGCGTGGGAGCCGGTCGCTGCCCCGAGTCGCTTGGCTCACCGCGCGACGTAGTAGATGAACAGATTGTTTGTGAGGCAGGATTCAGCCGCAGGCTGATGATTGCCCCATGCAAAAGTCCTGAATTGACCGTTCCTCGCAGATAAGGATTTCAGAATGTCGATTGCCGCCGCAAGGCACCCGCAGACTGCCGCATCGCTGCCCTATAAGGTGGCCGACATGAAGCTGGCCGAATGGGGCCGCAAAGAAATTGAGCTTGCCGAAAACGAGATGCCGGGCCTGATGGCGCTGCGGCGGAAGTATGCGGCGACAAAACCGCTGGCTGGGGCACGGATTGCCGGCTGCCTGCACATGACCATTCAAACCGCGGTGCTGATCGAAACACTGACGGCGCTGGGGGCCGAGGTCCGCTGGTCGAGTTGCAACATTTTCTCGACGCAAGATCACGCGGCGGCAGCCATTGCTGCTGCCGGGATTCCCGTGTTCGCGTGGAAGGGAATGAATGAAGAAGAATTCGACTGGTGCATCGAGCAAACCCTGTACTGGCCAAACGGGCAACCGTTAAACATGATTCTCGACGACGGCGGCGACCTGACGCTGATGGTGCATAACAAGTTTCCCGAGCTGCTCAAGGGCATCAAGGGCATCAGCGAAGAGACGACAACCGGCGTGCACCGTTTGCACCAGATGCACGCGCAGGGCAAGCTGGGCGTACCCGCCATTAATGTCAACGATTCGGTGACCAAGAGCAAGTTTGACAACTTGTACGGCTGCCGCGAATCGCTTGCCGACGGCATCAAGCGGGCCACCGACATCATGATCGCCGGCAAGGTCGTTGTGGTGTGCGGTTACGGCGACGTAGGCAAGGGGTCGGCCCATTCGATGAAAAGCCTCGGGGCCCGCGTGCTCATTACCGAAATCGACCCGATCATCGCGTTGCAGGCGGCGATGGAAGGTTACCAGGTGACGACGATGGAAGAAGCCGCCCCGCAAGGCGACATTTTCGTGACCGCCACCGGTTGCTGCGACGTGATCCGCCGCGAACACCTCGATGTCATGAAGCACGAGGCGATCGTGTGCAACATCGGCCATTTCGACTCGGAAATCGAAATCGCCTACCTCAAGAACCGGGCCGACATCCAACGCGTCAACATCAAGCCGCAGGTCGACAAGTTTGTGTTCCCCAACGGCAAAGCGCTGATCGTGCTGGCTGAAGGCCGGCTGGTGAACCTGGGTTGCGCCACGGGGCACCCGTCGTTCGTCATGTCGAACAGCTTTACCAACCAGGTGCTGGCGCAACTCGCCCTGTGGCAGGAGCACGCCAAGTACCCGCTGGGCGTGCACATGCTGCCCAAACACCTTGATGAAGAGGTGGCCCGGCTGCATCTCGACAAGCTGGGCGTCAAGCTGACGACACTGACCAAGAAGCAGTCAGACTACCTGGGTGTGCCCGTGCAAGGCCCCTATAAGCCTGACTACTACCGGTACTGATCGTCCCCGGTATCATCGAGTTTGGCGCCGATCATCGCATCGCCACCCCGCACAAGAACCAACGAAAATGCGGCGAACCCCTCGCCGCATTTTCGCTTTTGGCCCCCATCCGTCAGTCGATAATCAGCCGCGGCCCAAGAAACCAGCGCAGCGAACCTGCGCCCGGTGCCGGATTACCGTCGAATTCAATGCAGGCGATGTTTCCCTTGCCAAACGTCAGGCTGCCCCCGCCGATGAATTTCGCCGCCAGACAGCTCATGTCGGGTTCGTGGCCGACGACGGCGATTGTTTCAGCTCGAACCTTTTTGAGCAGCGAAATCAGGCGGCGGATATCGACCCCGGGCGCTAGGCATTTCTCGATGCGCAGGTCCGATTCCTTGAATCCGAGCGCCTCGTTGAGAATTGCGGCCGTTTGAACGGCGCGCACGAGCGGGCTGGCCGCGACGGCGGAGGGCGGGGCAGGGCGGTCGGCCAGCCACCGCGCGAACCGGCGGAATCGGCGGCGGCCCTTGGCGGTTAAAGGGCGGTCAAAATCGGCAGCCAGGTCGAGATGACGCTCGACGGCAACGGCGTGACGCACCAGCCAGACTTGCATGATTTCGGCACCCACGCCTCAAGACCTGCGGCCGGGCGCCCCGCCGGCTTGACAGAGCGTGGACGTTCAGCCGCACTGAACGCCCACGCAGGAACTCGAACGGCAGGCCACTACTTTTTGGCCAGCTCGGCCTCGATTGCCTGAATGACTTTTTCGTCGTCGGGCTTGATTCGCGGGGCAAACCGGGCCACGATTTCACCCTTCCGGCTAACGAGGAACTTTTCAAAATTCCAGGTAATTTCGCCGGCGAATTTCGGATCGGTGTCTTTGGATGTCAGGAATTTGTACAGGTCGCACTGCCCCTTGCCCTTGACGACGACCTTCGAAAACATGTCGAACTTTACGCCGTAATTCTTTGCGCAAAACGAGGCAATTTCCTCGTTGCTGCCCGGTTCCTGCGCGCCGAATTCATTGGCCGGAAACCCGATCACGGCCAACCCCTTGTCGGCGAATTTTTCGTGCAGGTCTTCGAGAGCCTCGTATTGCGGGGTCAGCCCGCATTGGCTGGCGGTGTTCACAATCAAGACCACCTTGCCCTGATACGCCGACAGATCTGCGGGCGTTCCGTCGAGCCGATTCATTTTGAAATTCAACACCGGCGCCACTTTTGCGTCCTCCTTCTTTTCCGCATGAACCCAGGCCGCAGCCACGAACACCATCAACGATGCGGTCAGAAATGTTGCCAATGTTTTCAAGGGATTGTTCCTCACGTTGGAATGCCAGCACCGATCATCGCCGCGGCAATCCCCGGTGGCTCGCCGTGCGGCAACGATCGACGAGCGTTGATTCTATCGTCTGACCCTGCGGTTATAAAGCAACCCGAGTCGCGCCGAGCGAAAACGGTCGGGGGCGACGCACCTTGCCCGAAATTCCGCCCAAGGGGCCGATTTGCGAAACACCCCGCGCTGGCGATATAACAGGTTGATGGCCGCGCGACCATTTCCGTCATGATAAGGGCGGGCGATGCAGAAACTCGAACCACCACTCGGCAACGAGTTGCCGGAGAACTCGCGGCTCACCGTGTCAGACGAGGCGGCGCTCGACGTTGACGCGCAAAAATTGTTGCCCGCGGTTGCGACCCAACCCGTTGACTCGGGGCATGCCGGGCCTACAATTCCAGCGGCGCAGCAGTCGGCCGCTGCCACACGTGAAGCCGTCGAACCGAGTCACTTCTGGCTGACGCGGGGCGACCAGTTGTTCGTCGGGGCGATGTGCACCTTGGGGCTGTGCCTGCTGGTCGCGTACTGGATGCAAATGTATGCGGTCGGCGGACGGCCCTTGGAAATTGACCGCCTGCCAGAGAGCCGCTTTGAATACCGGGTCGATATCAACCGGGCGACATGGGTCGAATGGGCCCAACTTGACGGCATCGGCGAAACACTGGCACATCGCATTGTTGAAGATCGCGAGCGGCGTGGGCCGTTCCGATCAATTGAAGACGTGAGCCGTGTGAAAGGAATTGGTCCGAAAAAAATGGACCAGGTCCGCCCCTGGCTGGAAATTGGAGAATCAAAAGTTTCCGGTGGCGCGCAATGAGCTTTGCCGCTCTCTTGACATGTGCTGCCGCCGAAAGATACCCTTGCAGTCTGAATCGGACGAACGGGAATTCATTGGTCGCCAACAGTTAGCCCGGCGATTGCGAGTTCGCGTTTTCGCCGGGGCTGGCAGGCTGCCTCTGACTGCAATGCAAACTTGTGAACCAGGTCAGGTCTTAACGGAAGCAGCCTTAAGCAACCGTCTTGCATGTGCATGAGGAGGCAGCCTTCCGTCCCCGGCGGGGCCGAGGCGTTGAACTGGCGGCTGGGCCGACGATTGGTCGGTTTAGCGCCGGCCACAATGGCGGGGTTGCCCGAATTCTGTGAATCCGGCAGCCGTGTGACAAGCCATCACTGTGTTTTTGCGCGGGCCCGGTTCAATCGTGACTGGCAACCCACTCGACGACGCGCCAGTCCATCCACCGGCGATCTGTGTTTTCGCGGGTGCCGCCAATGAACCCCAGGTGGCCCCCGAACTGGGTAATGTGAAGGGCGGTCGTCGGCGACAATCGCGCTTCGTCAAAGCAGGCGCGGGGCACAAGGGGGTCGTCGGCAGCGGCGAGAATCAGCGTCGGCAGCCGCACCTCGGGCAGGCTGCTGATCGGGCTGCATTGGCGATAGTAGTTTTCAGCGGTGCCAAACCCGCAAATCGGTGCAGTATACGCGTTATCGAATTCGCCCATGCCGCGCGGCGGCCGCGCAAAGACCGTTCGGGGCGAATCGGGCCGCACCTGCAATTGCGCGTCCATTTGCTGCAACAGCGTTCGCACAAAGAATCGGTCATATAAACGGTTGGCCCCGATTCGAAGGGCGGCAACCGACGCCGCCAGATCAATCGGCGGGCAAATCGCCAAGCAGCGATCGAGGTTGGGGGGCGGAGGATTATTCGTGTCAGCCAGCAAATTGAGCGAGATCGTTCCCCCCAGCGAAAAACCAACCAGGCTGGTGGGCGACTGCGGGCAGAGTTGGGCAATGGCAGCGAGTGCGGCGGCGGTGTCGTCGGAGCGGCCGCTATGATAGGGCAACCGCGCCAAGGCCAGGCCGGCCCCGCAGCCGCGCAAATCCATGCGAAACGTGCGTATGCCGCGGCCGTTCAGCTTGCGGGCGATACGCATCATGTAGGGGCTGGCATGACTGCCCGACAGCCCGTGAACCAACAGCGCCGTTCGATCGGCAGGTTGCCACTGGGGCGGGCAATCGTCGTGCAAGACGATCTGATCGCCATCAGAAACGGGCACAACGTGGCGCTGCGCGGTTTCGTCCCATGCGGGCCGGGGCAGGAAAAACCCGGCCAGTGTTTGCAGGTGGCCCAGGCGCAGCAGAAAATGCGGTTGAAAATGCGGTCGCGGGGCAGAATTCATCATGAATATCGGAATCGGTCGCAATCCTCAAAATCGAAGGCGATCAATCCGTGGTCGCCGTCTGACAAATGGGGCCGAATCAGTTGCAGCAGTGCGGCGTGGCGGGGAGCGTTCAGGCAATCATCTCGGGTACCGACATCGGAAAACGTCATCACGAACCCATGCGTAAAGCCCTGATGCAAGCCTTCGGGGCTGCAATAGGGGCCGCTGCAAACGTCGAGCACGCCAGGAAACGCCTCCGCCAGTTCATCAAGTTTTTCAAAAAACGCTGCGATTTCCTCACGCGGCGTGGACGGCTTGAGTTTCAGCAGCACAAGACGTTTCACCTGGGGCATGCGGGGTTCTCGCGTCAGGCGCCGCGCCGGATTGTCAGCTCGCAAAACTCGCGGACGCGGCCGGAAATCGCGGGTTCGACCGGCAATCGCTCCATGCTGCTGGCACCGTAAAAACCAACGATGCCTTCCGTATGGTCGAGAATGTACTGTGCATCGGCCGGTTCGGCAATAGGGCCTCCATGACAAAGCACCAGAATGTTCGGATTGACTTTTTTGGCCGAATCGTGCATGGCCTGCACGCGCCGGGCCGATTCCTCGAGCGAAACCGCCGACTGCGCGCCAATCAGGCCCTTCGTTGTCAGCCCCATGTGGGGGATGAGTATATCGGCCCCCGCGCGGGCCATGGCGGCCGCTTCGTCGGGGTTGAAGGCGTAGGGCGTCGTCAACAGGCCCATTTCGGAAGCCTGGCGGATCATGTCGACCTCCAGGCCGTAGCTCATGCCCGTTTCCTCCAGCCCCTGGCGGTATTGGCCGTCGATCAGCCCGACCGTAGGAAAGTTCTGCACGCCTGAAAACCCCGCCCGCTGTACGTCGCACAAAAAGAACGACATGATGCGAAACGGGTCAGTACCGCAAACCCCGGCCAGCACGGGAGTGCGGCGCACAACCGGCAAGACCTCGCGGGCCATATCCATGACAATGGCGTTGGCGTCGCCATAGGGCATGTTGCCAGCGAGCGAACCGCGGCCCGCCATGCGAAACCGCCCCGAGTTGTAAATAATGAGCAGGTCAATTCCCCCCGCTTCTGAAAGCTTGGCGCTGATGCCCGTCCCCGCCCCGCCGCCGACAATCGCGCGCCCCGCCGCCACCTTGGCCCGCAGCCGGGTCAGAATTTCATCACGTGAAAACATCGACACTCCTTGGATCGCAGTAACAAAAGGCCTCAGCGTCGGTATCGTGCCGCTGATGTTTGCTGGGGGTTAAGTTTCCCCAAGATTTCGAGGAGTTTTGCCGCCGCGTGCTCGGCAAACTCGGGGTCATTGATGTGGCAGTCGAGTTCGATCGTTTCTGTGGCTTGGCAGCTCTGGCGTACGCCCTCGAACAGGGCCGTTCGTGCCGCCGGATCGTCGAAGGGTTGCCCGGTGCGGTCAATGGCCGACACGCCCCGCAGGGGCAGCAGGATGGTGGTTGGACCGATCGAGGCGGCGGCTTTGCGGCCGATTTCTTCGCCAAGCCGCGAGTTCTCGGCAACCGTCGTGCGCATCAATGTCACGCTCGGGTTATGCTGGTGAAATTGCCGTTCGCGAAACTTGGCGGGTATCGTTTCGGGCGGTCCGAAATTGACCATGTCGAGTGCGCCGACGGAAATCACCTGCGGCACGCCACGCCGGCCCGCCGCCGTCAGCCGGTCGGGGCCAGCCGACAAGATGCCGCCCACCAGTTCGTCGGCAAGTTCGGTCGTGGTAATGTCGAGCACGCCGGCGATAAGGCCCTCGTCAATCAAGGATTCCATGGCTTGTCCGCCATTGCCCGTAGCGTGAAACACGAGCACTTCGCAGCCGGCGGCTTCGAGGACTTCCCGGGCACGCATCACGCACGGGGTCGTGACGCCGAACATCGTTGCAGCGACAAGCGGCTTGTCCTCGTGAGGGGCGACCGCGACCTGAGATTCGAGCATCACCATGCCTGCCATTGCCCGGGCCGCCTCGTCGAGCACGACACGACTGATGCAATTGATGCCCAGAATATCGACCACCGAATTGAGCATTAGAATGTCTTTGTCGCCCACCCAGGCCCGCACCTGCCCAGAAGCCAGCGTACTAATCATCAGTTTGGGCACGCCCAGCGGCAATGCCCGCATGGCCGCCGTGCCGATCGTCGTACCCGCCGACCCGCCCAAGCCGATTACCCCCGCAACCCGGCCAGCGGTAAAACGGCGGGCAATGAGGCGACTGGCCCCCAAAGCCGCAGCCGCAACGGCGGCCCCGCGGTCGGCTCGCCGCTGCATTTCTGCTAATGTCGTGCCCGCAGCCGTGAATAGTTCATCGCGTGAAATATCTGCGGAAACCGCCGGCTCGCCTTGGCAGCCAGCATCGACGATGAGCGTAGGCGCGCCGAGTGCGACCAGGCGATTACGCAGGAACGCAGCCTCGTGCCCTTTCGTATCGAGAGTTGCCAGCAGATGAATGTGCACAGCGCGGTACCCGGAACAGCGTTTGTAAAATCGGTGACGCCCCTCGCGGCGACAGGCCGGCGAAGCGATGCTGGGTTTGAATCGCATACTCACCCGCAGTTTATCGACGGTGCGACGGCCGCGAAAGTCGCCCGACGCACGCATTCTGCCGGGCAACGAGGTCGAGTTTTCGAGTCGCGGGCGGTATAATCAGGCTCCAGGCACGCCGCTCGACGGGGTTGGCGTCGCACTGAACGTTGCATCAATGTCGAATCTCTCGCACGCGAGTCAACATGGTCATTCCTCGTCTGGCGTATCGCTTGGCCACTGAAATTTCTCCCCGGCTGGCGCTGAAGGGGGCGTATTTGTGCGCATACAAGGGCATGCGGGCCGTGGCTGCGTACAAGCGGCGGCTCAAGAAGAACGAACTGTACCCGCCCTTCATGTTCATCGCCCTGACCAACAAGTGCAACTTGCGGTGCCACGGTTGCTGGGTCGAAAAAGAGGGCGTCGGCTACTATCTGCCCGAGGGTGAGCTCGACACGATCATCGAATCGGGCAAGAAACAGCACGCCCACTACTACACGCTGCTGGGGGGCGAGCCGATGATGTACCCCCAACTCTGGGAGATTTTCCGCAAACACCGCGACTGCTACTTTCAGGTGATCACCAACGGCATGATGTTCACCGAAAGGAATGCCGCCCGAATTCGCGAGGCGGGCAACGTCACGCCGCTGATCAGCATCGACGGCATGCAGGAAAACAACGACAAACGTCGCGGCGTCGGCGTGTTTGAGGCGGCTGAAGAAGGCATGGCCCGCCTGCGTGCGAACAAGGTCATTTACGGCATCGCTACGACGATTACAGGCCAGAACATGGATGAAGTTCTGACCGATGACTATCTGAAATGGTTCATCGCGCGCGGCGCGCTGTACATCTGGTATTATGTTTACCGACCGATGGGCAACGAGCCGCATGTCGAATACTGTGTCTCGAGGGAACAGCTCATCGAAATTCGGCGGCGGCTGCTGGCGCTGCGCAAGCGGCACCCGATATTCATCATTGACACCTACTGGACAGCCGAAGGCGAAGCGTTCTGCCCGGCCGCCACGGGGCTGGGGTTTCACGTCAACCCGCGGGGTGGTGTCGAGATCTGCCCGGCGCTGTCGTTCGCCCGCGACATGATCAAAGACAATGGCGGCGACCTGTACAAAACAATCAACGAAAGCCAGTTCCTGCGAGGGTTTCAGTCTTTTGTCCAGGAACGCACCAAAGGCTGCGTCATTCTCGAACACCCGGTCGAGCTCAAGAACTACATTCAAGGCACGGGGGCGCAAGACTTCAGCACGCGCGACGCCTACACCGAACTCGCCTCGAGCTCGCCACGCAGCAGCCACCACCTGCCCGGCGAGGAAATTCCTGAAGACTATTGGCTGTACCGGTTTTTGAAGCGGCAGGTGTTTTTCGGCATGGGCGCGGCGGGGTGATTCAACACTCGGAGTAAATGAATTCTATCGGCAGGGCGATGTCGGGGTGTAAACTCTGGTGCACGGGGCAATGCAGGGCGGCGGTTTCCAGCCGGGCACGATCGGCGGCGGAGATCAGGCAGGCTTTTTCTGCCGGAATCGTCAGCGTGACGCGTAGCGCCCCGATCCGGCGCACCGGGATTTGAATCATCTCCTTGATGACGTGAATCTGCGTGCCCACAAGATCCAACCCATGCCGATCAGCCACGATGCCCATAATCGTCATCAGGCAGGTCCCGAGCGCGGTAGCAACCAGATCGGTGGGCGAAAAGCTTTCGCCCTGGCCATGATTGTCGACTGGCGCATCGGTCGACAGCCGGCAGCCCGAAGGCCCATGCACCGCGTGGCACCGCAACTGGCCTGCATAGACGATATCAATTTCGACCGACATCAGGATTACTCCTCTTGCGAACAGGGCGCCCGGTCAAACCGGCACGCTGCCCGAACTTGACGTGCGTTGGGCCGAGGTTCAACGTCGTGAATCCGCCGCTCAGCCGATCTTGTCTTTGCCGACCCAAGGTCGCAACACCTCGGGAATTACGATGGTTCCATCGGGCTGCTGATAGTTTTCAAGAATTGCAATGATGGCGCGGGTCACAGCGACAGTCGTGCCATTGAGTGTGTGCACGAACTGCGTGCCCTTTTTGTCTCCCGCCTTGAAACGAATTCCCAACCGGCGGGCTTGATAATCGGTGCAATTGGAAGCCGAAGTGACTTCGCCGTATTCGCCGGCTGCGCCGCGACCGGGCATCCAGGCTTCGAGGTCAAATTTTCGATACGCCGGGCCGCCAAGGTCGCCGGTGCAGGTGTCAATAACCTGGTACGGAATTCCGAGGCCTTGAAACACCGATTCTTCGACGGCGACGATTTCCTGGTGCACTGCTTCTGACTGCTCGGGCAGTGTGAACGCAAACATTTCGACCTTAGTGAATTGATGCACGCGGTAAATGCCGCGTGTGGCTTTGCCGTGTGCGCCGGCCTCGGTCCGAAAACAGTGCGACACGCCAGCCATTTTGAGCGGCAACACGGCGGCGTCAAGAATCTGATCCTTCAGCGAACCGCCCAGCGTGATTTCGGCCGTGGCCACAAGACTCAAATCGGTTTTGTCAATCGAGTAGATCTGCGTTTCGGGGCCACGCGGGTTGAACCCGATGCCTTCCAGCACTTCGTCGCGTGCCAGATCGGGGGTCGTATACAGCGTGAATCCTGCGGCCAGCAGCGTTTGCAGCGCGTACTGAATCAGGGCCATTTCCAGCAAGACCGCTTCGTTCTTGAGGAAATAAAACCCGTGCCCGGCGACGCGGGCCCCTGCCTCCAGATCGAACAGGTCGTGCTTTTCAGCCAGTGCGACATGATCCAGTGGCGTAAAATCGAACTGCGTGCGTTCGCCCCAGGTGCGCACGACCTGGTTGTCTTCGGCCAGCCGGCCCACGGGGGCGCCGGGGTGCGTCATGTTCGGCACGGCGGACTGTTCGCGGCGCAGGGCCGTTTCGAGGTCTTTCAACTCGACTTCACGCTCGCCCACCAGTTGCCTGAGTTCTTTGCCGCGGGCAATGAGCGCCTGCTTCGCCGCCGTGTCAGCTTCACGCGGGATCCGCTGAGACGTTTCGTTTTGCTCACGCCGCAGGTCGTCGATCGCTGCAATCAGCTCGCTGCGGCGGCGGCGCATGTCGACAATGGCCGTGATATCGACGGTGACGCCCCGGTTGCGGCAGTTTTCAGCCACTTCGGCAGCGTGATCGCACAGATATTGAAGATCGAGCATAAGTCTGCTTTTTGAAGGTAATGATATGCCGGAAACGCTACGACAAAACACTCGTTCGAACGACGCAGCGGCGTCGCGTCACCGCGACTGCCGGGCGAAGACGGACACCATCGCGTTGCGAATGCGGCTCAGCGGCCTAATCAATCGTCATGGGCCGCACCAAGGGGTCAGGCCCGCCGTACGCCCGCCAGTTGTTGCCAGAGGTGGGCGCTGGCCCGCGTGCCACGATGGAAATCGGCAAGGCAAAAACGCTCGTTGGGGCTGTGCAAGTTGTCTGTATTTTGCCCCCAGCCGAGAAGCAGTGTATCGACTCGCAATTGCTCACGAAAGGTCGCCACAACGGGAATGGACCCGCCCTCGCGAATCAGCACCGGGGCGACGCCAAACGCCTCGTGAATCGCGGCGCGGGCCGCGTTGATAAACGGGCTGGTGGGGTCGAACACGAACGCCGGGCAACCATGCCAGGTTGTGAATTCGAGCGTCGTCCCAGCCGGGCAATGGCTGGCAAGATACGCTTTGAGCGATGCGGCAATGGTTTCAGGGACTTGGTGCGGAACAAGCCGGCAGGTGATTTTCGCGGTTGCCGCTGCGGGAATGATCGTCTTGGGGCCTTCGCCCTGGTACCCGCCGCCAAGACCGTTCACGTCGCACGTCGGGCGGGCCCAGCGGCGTTCGAGCGTCGAATATCCTTGTTCGCCCCCCAAGGCCGCCACGCCGAGATTTTCCTGAAAACCAGGTTCGTCGAACGGCAACTTTGCAAACCCTTCGCGCTCGATCGGTGTCAGTTCGGCCACGTCGTCGTAAAAGCCCGGAATTTGCACGCGTCCACGGTCGTCGTGCAGCAGGCCGATCAACCGGGCCAAGGTGTTCGCGGGGTTGACCACCGCACCACCGAAGATCCCGCTATGCAGATCCTGCCGCGGCCCGCGAACCGTCGCTTCGCACGCGACGATGCCACGCAACCCGTAAGTGATGGCGGGAATACCGGGGGCGAACTGGCTGGTGTCACTGATCACTGCAACGTCGGCTTGCAACCGGGCCTTGTGTTGCGTAAGAAACTGCTCGAGATGGTTGCTGCCGACTTCTTCTTCGCCTTCGATGATGACTTTGACATTGACCGGCAGCCGGCCCACCGACGTCAACCAGGCCTCGACCGATTTGAGGTGCGTAAACATTTGCCCCTTGTCGTCGGTCGCACCGCGGGCGTAAATATAACCGTCGCGCACATCGGGGGCAAAGGGAGGCGTCACCCAGTCGGCGAGCGGGTCGGGCGGTTGCACGTCGTAATGCCCGTAAATCAGCGCGGTCGGGGCGTCGCCCGCATGCAACCATTCGCCGTAGACAATCGGGTGCCCGGCGGTTTCGACCAACTCGGCGGTCAAACCGGCCGACTGCATTTGACAACACACGAATTCAGCGGCCTGGCGGGTTTCGCCGCGAAACCGTGAATCGGCGCTGATGCTGGCAATGCGCAACAGCGTCTTCAACTCTTCGACAAAACGGTCGGCGTGGTCGCGGAGATATTGTTCGACGAGTTGCATAGTTCAGGAGAGAGGAAACCGCGGGTTTGCAGTCTTAAACGGGGTCAGTCGCGCCACGCCGCATATATGCCGCAGCGCTGATCACTCCTGGATAATCGGTGTGGGGGTAAAACCGATGATGATGAACGACAGCGTCAGCCAGCCCAGCCAGGTCCGAAACCGGCCCAAGGGAACAGAATCATTGGCGGTCGGCGGATGCCGGACGCCCGTCATGCCAATCAGCAGCATCATGATAATCCACCCGTAATAGCGGGGGCCGCCCAGAATGATGGCAGTTGCGGCGGCGGCATAGAAGCCGAATGCCACGCGATGGGCCTTCTTCTTCAGCAGGGTGTACAGAATGTGCCCGCCGTCGAGCTGGCCGATCGGAATCAGGTTCAGGCCGGTGATAAAAATCCCCACCCAACCTGCGAACAGCAGGGGCGTAAGCTGCACGTCGAAACCGTGTGGAATCGCACTGTACATCAACCGACCCCAGGCTTGAACAAGCGGTGCGTCATGGACCCCGTATCCGGCCGGCAGCGGCGCGTGAACCGCCCGCACAATCCATTGAATCAGCAATGGATCGCCATAAACGCTGCTGCCCGGACGAATCTGAGCGATTTCTGAATGCACGACTCCCCACACGGTCAGCGGCAGCGCCAGCACCAGCCCCGCCAGCGGCCCACTGATGGCAATGTCAAACAGCGCGCGGCGATTGGCAACGCCCGCGTGCTGAAAAATCACAGCGCCCATTGTGCCGAACGGGCTGATCGGCATGGGAATGAAATACGGCAGGCTGGCAGGAACGCGATACCTGCGAGATTGAAGGAAATGCCCCATTTCATGCGCTGTGAGTATAGCCATCACGGCGCCTCCATACAGTAAACCGCTGTTCAGGAAACCGACCATGTCGACGACCAAGTGCGGCGGCCCGCCGTTTTCACCGGGGATTTGCACAGGGCGCGCCATCAGACCGCCTGTCACGAATGTGCTGAAACCGGTGGCCAGAAACAGAATCAAGGGCACGCCGATGCGGCGGAATAGTCCGCGCCGCGGCGGCAACGCGTCGCGCGGCAGTTCGTCAGCGAAAATCTCGATCGGCGTACGTTCGCCCGAAGTCGCCTCGATCGGCCCCGCAAGACCGTGTTCCGGCGAATAACGCGGGTCGCGCTCGAAACCCGGCTGCGGTTCATCGTGATTCATCCCACTCCATCCGTTCCTGCGTGAGGCATCCCTGGCCCCGCGTTACGTGTACTTTAAGGCCGACCGGCGCACGCTCAGCCGGGTATGCCGATGACGCCGGGTTCCATGGCCTGAATTCTAGGGCTTTTCCGTTCTCGGGGGAACCGCAAACAACCGGGAATTTTCGCGGCGGGCCAATGGTATTTCGACCGTCGAATTGATAGAAGGAATGCTTGTTCGCCGGCAATTGAGATTTCGACGCCCGATTGCCGGTTCGACAGCGGTTCGCACGCCTGGGAGAACGCGAATGGGGTTATTCGGCTCAAAAGACTGGAACGTGATTGGCATTATTTTCGAAAAGCCCGACCTGTATCGCGTTAATGGCAATCGGGGCAAAGGGGGCGACGCCACGACGATTCGCGACAACGTCAAGAACCACCCCAGAACCATCTATTGGGCGGTGTTCAATCAAAAGGGAGCTTTCCTCGAAGGCGGTCCCGGCAAGGGGGCAACGTCGATTCCCGCGGTCGCGGTGACCCGACTCGTGCGCGAAATTCCCATGAACCCGACGGTGCGGCAAATTCTCGAACAGCTCGAAAAGGGCGAACTCGACAAGGCTTCAAAGGCCCTTGTCTGGGCTGGCTACCCCACGAAATCGGAAATTGATTAGCATCGATTCGTGGCAAACGCGATTCGAGCGCAATCTCCCGCCAGCCGGCGCGACCTGCCGACATGGCCGCCAATTGTCGTTATGT
>JAJXXL010000239.1 GCA_021781115.1 Planctomycetota bacterium | reverse complement strand
CAACGACCTCAGCCGCTTCAAATGGGTCAACCCCGGCCCGGTCACCTGCGTGTACGTGAGGACCAGGGTGTTCAACCGCGTCAGACCGGCCAGGTGTACCAACCCTTCGTCGGTAATCGCGGTGCTCTCCAGGTCCAGAAAATCCAGTTGGCTTAGCCCTACCAGATTTTGCAAACCCGAGTCGCTCACGTTTTGAACTCCATTCAGTCGGATCCGTGTCACATGATAGGGGCTGATGAAACTGACCTGAAACGCGGGTCGCGGGAGTTGGCTGGCCGACGTTACTTCGACCAATCCGCTTTCGGCGGCGACTGTCAGCGTTCCGCCCATGCTCAACACCCATTCGGCCGCACGCTGTTCAATGTCGGCGGCCGGTTTGTCGTCAGTCGTCGATTTTGTGTGCGAAACCGTGACGTCGATCTGTTCTTTAACCGATTCGCGTGCGGGCGCTCGCTGGTGGTCGCCCCTGGGCCATGCAATCGCTGCAATGACCGCCAAGACACACCCCCCGCCGACGGCCAGAGCGAACACTCGGGGCTTCTTCGAACGAACGGGCAGTCGCGGCCCTGTCTCCACCGGCGCCCCGCTGGCGAGTGAATTCATGAGCTGATTCAGCGTGGGGTCGGGCACGGCTTCGAGTGTGTTCGCCAAGGCGGGCGGCGCCGAGGGCATCGTCGGAAAAGTCTCACCGGCGGGGGCGCGGCTGATTGTTCCTGCGAACGGCGTCAGCGCCTCGACGACTTCCCGCGGCGTTTGATACCGGTCACGGGGTTCGCGGGCCAGCATCCGGGCCACGACTTGCGCCAACGCGGTGGGGACGTCGGGGCGAAACCGGCCCAGCGGCGGCGCATCCTGCATCGCCCGGACCATCAGCTTTTCCATGACGTTCGCACCGGTATATGGCAACTGATTGGTCAGCATTTGAAACAGGGTGCAGCCCAGGCTGAAGATGTCGGAGCGAATATCGGCCGACTTCGTGCTGATTGCCTGTTCGGGGGCGATGAAATCGGGCGTGCCCATGATCTGCCCGGTTTGTGTCAGTTCGCTTTCCTGGCTGGATTCGGTGAGCACCCGGGCCAGACCCATGTCAAGAATCTTGACCAGCGGCGGGCTTTTGGCGTCGTTTTGAACGACGAGCAGGTTGGCCGGCTTGATGTCGCGGTGCACCATGCCCTGTTCGTGCGCATGTTGCAGGCCCAGCGCCGCCTGCCGCGCGCATTCGCACGACCAGTCGATCGGCAGCGGCGCGTGTTTGGCGATCCAGGCTTTCAGGCTTTGCCCGCCCACGTATTCCATGACGAGAAAGAAGTTGTCGCCCGCCTTGTCGGCGTCATAGGCGGCGACGATATGTTCATGGCTCAAGGCCGCTGCCGCCTGGATTTCTCGCAGAAACCGGGCGATTGCCGCGGGATCGTGCAGCACGGCCCGCGACATGACCTTGAGCGCCACAACGCGCTCCATACCGGGCTGCACCGCCTTGAACACGGCGCCCATGCCGCCCTGGCCCAAGGATTCGAGCAGCTTATACTTGCCCAGAAAGAGCCGGCTGCGTCCCGCCAGCAACTGCTGAGCCTGCCACTTCGTGAGCCAGCCCAGGCGCACAAGGCGGACGGCTGCGGTACGGGGGTCGGCATTCGCCGCATCCCGCTGCGCCTCGGCTAGCTGCGCCGCGCTCAGCAGGTTGCTCTTGGCCAACAGCGCGAAGAACGCCTCTGAAGTTTCGACGGCCATTACGCACCCGCCACAAACGCAATTCCACTTCGCCCACACGCCGCTGAAATAGCCGGTCCGGCGAATTCAAAGCGTGACGGCATCTTCAATCGGAACGCCGCCACCGCTAAAACCCCACAATCAACACGCCAATTTTACCAGCACCTCGGCGGATGGGAAGCTGTGCAACCAGAAAAACTGAAAGCATTGACAACTTGGAAGTTCAACCGCCAAGCCGGGTTGACGGATTCGATCATTCGAGCGACACTTCGCGCGGACGCCCCCGGCCGATTGCGAAGCGAGTGCGATGGGACGCGGCGCGAACTGACAAATCGTTCTATCACGACGTGGCCCCGATAAGTAAGGTCGCCTGGGGTTTACTTGGCTTTGAGAGCCAATTCCTCCATGGCGACTGGCAGGGACCGACCTTGCAGGCGATTGCTGAAGATTGCAGGTTGCGAAAAAATGCATAAGTCATGGTTACAGCAGGTTCGGCATCGAGCCGAATACTTCGTATTTCGACTCGTCGTGTGTATCGTACAGGCTTTTTCTCCCAGTCAATGTGCATATTTCGCCCGTTTGCTGGCGGCCTTCATTCATCAGGGTTTGCCGCGACGATGGACGCGTTACGGCGTTGCTCGTGAGAACCTGCGAATTGCATTCGGCGACGATTTGACTGACGCCGCTGCCGATCGATTGATTTTTCGGATGTGGGTGCACCTGTTTCAACTCGTCGGCGAAGTCATTCTGCTGCCGCGAAAAGTCAAGCTATGTAATATCGTCGAAGCGGTGCAGTTCCGAAACAAGGCCCAGGCGTTGCGGGGGCTTTGTTCGGAGCGGCCCGTGTTGCTGCTCAGTGGGCATGTCGGCAATTGGGAAATGGCCATTTCCATTTTCGGTCAGTTCGGTTTTCATATGGGCTTGGTAGCGCGGGCACTTGACAATCCCTACCTTGACCGCTGGTTTTTCAATTTTCGCAAATATACGGGACATCGGCCGATACCAAAAAAAGGTGGTTTCGACGTAATGGCCGAACTCATGAACCGCGGCGGTGCACTTGCGTTGCTTGCCGACCAGGATGCAGGTTCGCGCGGCGAGTTTGTGAGTTTCTTCGGCAAGCCGGCCTCAACGCACAAGTCGATCGCGCTGCTGGCAATCGAATACGAGGCCCTGATTTGCGTGGGCTACGCACGGCGGCTGGAGCACGACCGGCTTCCCAACGGCTGGCCACGCTATGAAGTCGGATGCGAAGAAATCATCGATCCGCTCGACCACACCACGGGCGATGCAGTGCATGAAATCACACAGCGGTTTACCGCCGCACTCGAGCGTGTCATTCGCATCGCCCCCGAACAATATTTTTGGGTGCACCGCCGCTGGAAGAGCACTCCTCAAAGCCGCAGCGAGCGGCGGGCGGCACAGCGCCGGAAGGCAGGTTGAATCGCCGAATAGCCGTCCCACACGGCTGTTCGGCCGAACAGGCGTCAGGCCATGCTGGTCGCCCGATCGTGATGCTGTGATGCATCGGGCGAGGGCGGCGAGAATCGGATCGAGGTTGATGTGCAACAACTCGCACGACTGATGGTTTCGACAGACAGCGGCGCAACTCCCTTGTCGATGGACGATGTGCCCGAAGGCACGGCCAAGGAGGCCTTGGCGGGGGGGCGGGTTATCGCCCTGTTTCACGTTCAGGGACAATTCTACGCACTTGACGGCGTCTGCCCGCACGCCGGCGGCCCGTTGGGGTGCGGCACGCTCGCGGGAACGACCATCACCTGTCCCTGGCATGGCTGGCAATTTGACGTGACCACCGGGCGACACGGCTTCAACCCCCGGTACCAACATCCTGCTTTCCGTGTGATTGTCGACGGAAACGCGT
>JAJXXL010000055.1 GCA_021781115.1 Planctomycetota bacterium | reverse complement strand
AAAGGCGTTGCGGTCGATGGTGCGGCCCGTCCGCGAGGTGGCCGTCGCCATCGAAGAGCAAGACCTGAAACAGCTCAGCACGCTGCCCGGCATTGGGGCGGCGCTCGCCGAACGCATCGTCGCCAAGCTCCGCCGCAAAATGACCAAGTTCGCCCTGCTCGTCGAACGCGACCTTCCGCCCGAAGCGGCCGCCGAACGCGGCGTGATGAACGACGCCTTTGAAGCGCTCATCAGCTTGGGCCACACTGCCCCCGAAGCCCGGCAGAAGATCGAAACCCTTGCAGCCGGCGGCAAGAAATTCAAAACTGTCGAAGATGTTCTCGAAGAACTGTACCGCACCCAGCGCAATTGAACCATGCACGCCGCGAGTGCGGCAACCTTGCCGTCAGCGATGCCCCGTTCCGCATCGTGTACCAGGGGTTCGGTGCCGTTGTTTCCAGCATGTGCAGAACCTGAATTCTCGGCCCCGACGTTTATGCCCGATCCTGATTCGTCCCCGGCGCCCCCGCTGATTCCGCCGCAATTCCTGTTTCGGTATTCGTTCGCCGTGCAATACGTCGCCCGCATGCCGCGTCAGGGAAAGTCACTGCTCGGACTGCCCGCCAGTTGCGCGTTTCCAAACCTGGCGGCACTCGACGGGCCGGCAGCCCGTGCACCGGCCGGCGCCTTGCGCCTGGCTTGGAACGCCGCGGGCTTGGGCGTGGCCGTCGAAGTGCAGGGCAAAAGCCAGCCGCCGCGGTGCCTGCCCGATGACCCGGCAGGTTCCGACGGCTTGCAAGTCTGGTTCGACACACGCAACACGCAGTCGATTCACCGCGCCAGCCGGTTTTGCTGCCATTTCTGCCTGCTGCCCCACGGAGGCCAGGGCCACCCGGCCCCGGTCGTCGTGCAGCGCCCGATTGCCCGGGCCCGCGAAGAAGCCCCGGCTGACAGCGCGGGCCTGATTCGGATTCGTGCCGAATCGACCGCCCGCGGGTATCTGCTCGAAGCCTGGTTTCCCGCCGAAGCCCTGCACGGGTTCGACCCCGAAGCCAACCCGCGGCTGGGGTTTTACTATGCCTTGAATGAAAGTGAACTAGGGCCGCAATACCTCAGCGTGAATTCGGAATTTCCGTTTGCCACCGACCCCAGCCTGTGGAGCACGCTCGAATTGACCAAGCCCCGAGCGGCGGGCCGGTCGCCGTGACGTTTTTCGGCAGCCGGCCCCTTCGAAAACCTCATTGGCGCTCGTGACCGGCAGCGCTCGGTGGAATGGACACGCCGGGGGCGGTACACTGGCGGTATCATGCCACCACTGACCTATAAAGACGCCGGGCTCGACCTGCAACTCTACGAACAGGCGATGGCCCGCCTGCCGGCGTTAATGCAGCAGACCCATACGCCCCGCACGATCGACCTGCCCGGCGGCTTCGCGGGGCTGTTTCACCTGGGCCAGCGCAAGCGCTACGCCCGCAATTACGAAGACCCCGTGCTCGTATCGGGCACAGACGGCGTGGGGACGAAAATCAAGGTGGCGATCCAGGCCGGGGTGTTCAACACGGTTGGCATTGATCTGGTGGCCATGTCGGTGAACGACTGCCTGTGCCTGGGGGCCGAGCCGTTGTTCTTTCTCGATTATCTCGCGCTGCCGCGCGACGAACCCGCGCTGATCGAACAGATTGTCAGTGGCGTCTGTGCGGGGTGCAGCGAGGCCGGCGCCGCCCTGCTGGGCGGCGAAACCGCGGTCATGCCGGATCTTTACGCAGCCGGCGATTTCGATCTGGCCGGCTTTTGCGTGGGCGTCGCCGAACGCGGCGACCTGATCGACGGCCAGAAAATCAAACCGGGCGACGTGCTCGTGGGGCTGGAATCGTCGGGGTTTCATTCGAACGGTTACAGCCTGATTCGCAAGGTGGTGTTCGAACTGGCCCAATGCCCGTTTGATCAATTCGTTGAGCCGCTCGGCGAAACCGTGGGGCAGGCCCTGTTGCACCCCACGCGCATTTACGTTCGCCCCGTGCTCGACCTGTTGTACCGCCGCCGCGATAAACCGGTGGTGCACGGCATGGCCCACATTACCGGTGGCGGTCTGGCGGCGAACATCGAGCGGATACTGCCCGCCGATTGCCGCCTCGAAATCGACCGCAGCGCCTGGCCCGTGCCGCCTCTATTCGATTGGCTCATGAACCTGGGCGGCATCGACCGCGAGGAAATGTTTCGCGTGTTTAACATGGGCATCGGCTACGTCCTTGTCGTGCGGCCCCGCTCGGTCGCCGGAATTCAACGCCGCTTGGCGCGGTACAATCTGCAAAGCTGGGTGATCGGCGAAGTCAGCGCAGGTCCGCGGTGCGTCGAGTACCGGAATTGACCGGCCGCGTCCGGGTGCTGCGCCGGCGTGCGGCTTGGCCGAAGCCCGGCGACGGTTTTGAGAGTTGATGCGTCCAATGAATACCCCGCCGGTCATGCCGAACGCGAACGCCGGCACCCCGCCGCCCCCCTATGTGCGGGTGCTGTTGATGTTTGCGCGGAATTCGCTGGTTCGCGAAATGTCCTTCCGCGGAAATTTTCTGATTGAAATCGTGACGCGAGCGTTCTGGTTTTCGGCGCAGCTCGTGATGTTCGATCTGATCTATCGCAGCGTCGATACGGTCAACGGCTGGAGCCGGTACGAATTCTTCGCCTTCATGGCGACGGGCATGATCATCAACACGCTGATCGAAGCCCTGTTCATGCCCAATTGCGCTAACTTCAGCGAGTTGATTCGCACTGGCAATCTCGACTTTGCGCTGCTCAAACCCATTGACACGCAGTTTTTGATTTCATTCGAAAAGCTCGACCTCGGTTCGCTGAGCCACCTGTTGCTTTCGGGCTCGTTGCTGGGTTACGCCCTGGTGCAACTCGGGCGGCCGATCGCGGCGCCGCAGGTGGCAATGTACCTCGGCATGATCGGCGTGGGCGTGGCGTTCTTTTACAGCCTGATGATCACGCTGGCCAGCACCAGCATCTGGTTCGGGCGGAACCAGGGGCTGTACGATTTCTGGTTTTACATCACGATCTTCGCCCGTTACCCGCGCAGCATTTACGGCGGGTCGCGGGCCGGCGACCTGCTGCAACTCGTGTTTTCCTACGTCCTGCCAATCCTGCTGGTCGTGACGATTCCCGCCGAAGTCGTCGTGCGGAAAACGCTCGAACCCTCGTGGGTCGCGGCGGTCATGGTCGCCGCCGCCCTGCTCGGCCTGGTGCTGTCGCGGCGGGTGTTTCAATGGTCGCTGAAAAGCTACCGCAGCGCCAGCAGTTAATCGCAACTCTTCGGGCCGCACCCGGCCGGGTTTCGCGGCGCCGCGCGGCCGGCGACAACTGATCGAATCGAAAGGGCGATGATGCCGATTTTGACGCTGCGCGACGCGGCCACGGGGGCGACGGCCCGAATTCTGCCGGAAATCGGCTTCAACTGCTTTGCGTTTCAGGCGCCTGTTGCCGGGCACATTGTCGACGTGCTCGACGCCGACCCGGCGTTTGCCGCCGGGGCGGCCAAGCCCAGCGGCAGCGGCATTCCCCTGTTGTTTCCGTTTCCGAATCGCATTCGGGGGGGGCGGTTTCAATGGGCCGGGGTCGATTACCAGTTGCCACGGAACAACGCGCAGGGCCACGCGATTCATGGGTTCGTTTTCGACCGCCCCTGGCGGGTAACCGAGCAGGAGCCGTGTTCGGCGACCGGCGAGTTTCAACTCAGCCTCGACGCCCCCGACCGTCGAAAACTCTGGCCCGCCGATTTCCTGATCGCGGTGACGTACACGCTGCGCGGCCCGGCCCTGCGCTGCGACGTGCGAATCGCCAACCCCGGTTCAGAGCCGCTGCCCTGGGGTCTGGGCATGCACCCCTATTTTTGCACGCCGCTCGCGCCCACCAGCCGCCGCGAAGAGTGCCTGATTCAAGCCCCGGCGGGCGAACTGCGAGAGCTGGTCGAAAACCTGCCGACCGGCCGGCGGCTGCCGATTCCCCCGGCGCTCGACCTGCGCGAGGGGGTGCCGCTCGGCGGGCTGAAACTCGACGACGCGTACACGGCCATGCGGGTTGTTGGCGGGCAGATCCAGTCGCTGGTCATGGACGCCCCCGCCGGCCTGCAAGTGACGCAAACCACTGATGCAGCGTTTCGCGAATTCATTGCCTTCACGCCGCCGCACGGGCGCTCAGTGTGCCTTGAACCGTACACCTGCACGACCGACGCGGTGAACCTCGCCGCATTAGGTATCGACTCAGGCTGGCGCGTACTGGCCTCAGGCGAAGAATTTCAAACCTGGTTCGAACTTCGCGCCGGCCTCATCGTGGCATGAGCAGGAGTCGCCGTCGCGGCGACTTGACCGAATACGACCCGCCCAACGCGCGACAAGCCGGGAGTAATCCCGCGTTAAGACGCGGGGCGCTGCGCTGTGCAGGCTATGACCGGCCGATTTCGTGACGAGCATCGAGCCGGCAGGTGCGGTCTTGATCGAATTGCCGCGGGCGTTGAACCAAACGACCGGGATGCGATATTTCATCAGCAGCCTGCCGATGGGCGTGCCGCATTTTGCGCGGGCGAATCGCAGTCATGGGAGCATTGAGAACGCGTTTCACTGGATTCTGGACATGACGTACTGGGAAGACGAATCCCGCATCCGGCAGACGCACGAGCACAAGACGTTCGCGTGGCGGAACCGGTTCATGGTGTTGCTGTTCAAGCAGCACAAAAACCAGAAAGGCATGTCCCTGAACCGCCGCCGCTGGGACGAAAACGGCCTTCTCGAAATCCCCACCGGAACAACGACTTTGTGTGCTTGCCCGGGAAGGTCACCCAAGGCGTGATAAACGGAGCGGCTTCGGTGCCAGGTCCTGACGGAAAACGTGCGTCTGAGGCATCGTGATCGCTGGCGATGCGTCGAGAAGGCCGCGCGCTGAACGGCCCCTTTCAGGGCCGACACGTTGCACCGACCGCGTCCCAAGCCACGAGCCAGCCTTGGGCTGACAGAGCTGGTCCTTCGGGCCGGCGTGCTGACCTTGCAAGTGGTATTCGATCAGCACCGGAAGGCCCAATCGCCTTACGCCGATGATCGTGCTAAAAATGGAAATCTGGAAACAGACGTTCGCAGAAGTCGGAATCGGGAGCAGTCTGACCGCTCGGTTTTGGCGCGGGTCATGGGGCACCCGCGGCGCGAGCGCCCGCAGATTGTGATTCTTGTGGTTAAGGACGTTGAACAAGCGACCACTCCGTATCGCGTGCTGGCGGGTTGCCCGTATGGTGCCGCGCGTATGAAGACCTCCCGGCTGCCGAAATGGACGAAACTGATCGTCCGCACGAATTCCAGCCGCCATGCCTCCAACCCGTTGTAAAACTCAATTCGCCATCGAACGGCGACCGGCAGGGAGCGGCTTCCAACGAAGAATTGACAAGCTGCACCACTCCTGCCGGTCCCGTGATGCCACGCGTCGTTCGTTCCGCCTCTGTTGCGTCGATCTTGCTTGCGGTCAGATTTGGCACAATGGCAAATGCCCGAAACTCGCGGCCAGCTTCTCCCAAAGGGAGTTGAATCCCGAAGCCCAAGGTCGCGCAGCGCATCTTGGGAATGGCTTGAAACGGGGTATAACCCGTTCCGGGTCAATGATTGCGTTCGGTTCCCGATACCCAGGGTGCGCTGCGCGACCCAAGGCTTAGCGAATGCAACCTTGATCAGGGCATTTCAAATCCCGCCCCGTGTTTCGCGGGTCGGCGGGCGGAAACCACTGCCAATTCCCCACATGGCCAACGTGCCGAACCGCTGGCTCTGAGGAGCCTCACACGTTTTCGAGGGGGGCGGTCGAATCGCCGAACTGGGTCAGGTCCTCAAGGCCGAATCGGGTGGCCAGACTGAGGAACAGGTTCGACACGGGCTTTGAGCCATGCTGCACGAACCGACCGGGTTTGAGCGTGCCGCCGCCGCCGCCGACCAGCACGATGGGCAGGTTGCTGTGCGTGTGCCGATTTGCGTCGGCGTTGCCGCCGCCGTACACGATCATCGAATTCTGCAGCAGCGAGCGGCCGTCGACATCCTGGGTTTTGTCGAGCCGGTCGAGAAACCTGGCGAACTGACGGGCGTACCACAGGTCGATTTCGCTTACCTTTTGAATCCACTCGGCGCGGTTCTGGTGGTGCGTCAGGTCGTGGTGGCCCTCGAACACGCCAATGTCGGGAAACGGGCGGTTGCTGCCATCGTGGGCCAGCAGCAGCGTTCCGACGCGGGTCGAGTCGCTGTGAAACGCCAGTACGAGCAGGTCGTACATGACCTGCACGTACTCAGCATAGTCGGCGGGCACGCCAGCGGGGGCCTCGATGCCGGGGTCGGGCGTCTTGTCAAACGTCTCGGCACGGGCAATGCGGGCTTCAATTTCGCGCACGCCGGTGAGGTACTGGTCGAGCTTGTCGAGGTCGCGGGCGTTCATCCGCCGCTTCAGCGCGCGGGCGTCTTCGCGAACGAAGTCGAGCACCGACCGCTGTTCCTGCTGGCGGAGGAGCAGGTTGGCCCGGCGCTCGCCGGGCGAGCCGGCGCCAAACAGCCGCTCGAACGCCAGCCGCGGGTTGCCTTCAGGCGTCATGGGGCTGGTGGGCGAACTCCACGACAGGTTGAACTGGTACGCGCAGGCATAGCCCGAATCGCAAGCGCCCGACTTGTGCGTCGAATCACAGGTCAGTTCCAGCGAGGGAAACCGGGTCAAATGCCCGGCGCGACGGGCCAGCACCTGGTCGATCGAGATTCCCGCCCGCACGTCGGTGGCGCTCTTTTTCAATCGCACCCCGGTCAGAAACGTGCCGCCGCCACGGGCGTGGTCGCCCGCGCCGTCTGGCCCCGGCTCGGCGTTGACGTGGTCGAGGCCGGCCAGCACCTGCACCGAATTCTTGAGCGGCTGCAGCGGTTGCAGCGTTCGGCTCCATTCGAACTCGGCGCCGTCGCCTTTGGGCCACCAAGCCGCGGGAATCGCGCCGTTTGGAAAGAACACGAACGCGGCCCGCAACGGCGCGCCGCTCGCAGTGACGGCCAGCCGGGCGGCCGCCGGTTCGGCGGCAAACAGCCCGAGCGGTCGCAGCGATTCAAACGCCGGCAGCGCCACCGCCGTCCCCAGCCCGCGCAAAAAGTGCCGCCGATTGCAGGTCATGCGGCGGGGCGACGACGCGGAAGCGCCAGTATGCAAAACGGTGCTCATGATGGGCTCCTGGTCGGTCGGGTTGGGAAAATTTTCGCGGCAACGGGTTTCGATGAAAGCTGTTTCTTGCGGCGGAGTGCGCGTCAGCGACAACCTGGTTGCGCGGCGGCCGGGTCGGGTGGCTCGGCGCGGCGTTTCTGAAACGGGGGGGAGTCGAGTATACCCGAGATCAGCACCGATGCCTTCCCCTGTTGCTGATCGAGGCGATCGACAATGCGGTCGACCGTTTCGACGTCGAAATCTTCCAACCCGCGTCCGACGGCGAAAATCAGCAGCTTTTCGGTCAGGCAGCGATAGAAATCGCGGCGGCGGTCGGTGGCGAGAATTCGCTTCAACTCGCGGACATTCGTAAACTTTTCGCCGGTCAGCAACTGCCCCGATGCGTCGATATTGCGGTCGGGGCGGTTTTCGCGAAACATTCCCAAGGCGTTGAAATTCTCGAACGCCAGCCCCAGCGGGTCCATGCGGTTGTGGCACGAATTGCACAGCGACTGGCTGCGATGCAGTTCGAGCTGTTCGCGCAATGTGAGCTGGCGGCCAGCGGCCTGCCGGGCCGCCTCTTCGAGCGGCGGGACGTTGGGCGGCGGAGGCGCCGGGGGCGTGCCCAGCAGATTTTCGAGAATAAACAGGCCCCGCTTGACCGGCGACGTGCGATCAGGGTTGGATGTGACGACAAGCACGGTGGCCTGCGTCAGCACGCCGCCCCGCGGGCTGTCGGGCGGCAACGGCACACGCCGCATTTCGCCGCCTTTCACGCCGGCAATGCCATAATGCCTGGCCAGGCGTTCATTCAAAAACGTATAGTCGCTGTCGATCAATTCCAGCAGGCTGCGGTCATCGCGAACGATGTGCGCGAACAGCATTTCCGTTTCGTCGCGCATGGCCCGCCGCATTTCGCCGTTCAGTTCGTATTGCTGAAACCGTCGTCGGCCGGCGGCAAACGACGCCCGGGCCTCGTCGACTTCGGCTTTTTCCTCGGGGGTCAGCGATTCGAACGCCTTGCTGCGCAGTTCGCGAAATCGCACCCGGCGGCGTTCCATGTCGGGGTCTTGCTTTTCGTCGCGTGAAATCACGGCAAACGCGTTGATGTTCGCCGATTCAATGTCGCGGGCCTGCAGCCATTGCCCAGTAAAATGCCGGATCCATTCGCGTGAACGCGGGTCGGCCAGCAGGCGTTGCGTCTGGGCCGCAAAATTTGCCCGCAACTGATGCGAGCCGGCCAGTTGGAACAGTTCGTCATCGGGCAGGGTCGACCACAGAAAATACGACAGCCGCGACGCCAGCGCAAATTCGTCGACGAGGGGGTGGCCGCCCGCGGGGTTCGGCTCGGCGAACTCTTCGCGGAACAAAAACCGCGGCGAGGCGAGCACCGCCGTCATGGCCTGCGCGATACCCGCTTCAAACGTCGCCCCGGCACGGCTCGACGCGGCCTCAGCCAGATCGACGAGCCGCGTAATCGTTTCGGGTTCGGGCGGCCGCCGAAATGCACCGGCGGCGAAGCGCGCCAGCAATTCGCGGGCATATTCGCGACGGTCGCCCGGGGCGGCCGGCAGATCGCGAGGAAAGAACCGCTCGTAACCGGCGGGGCGCACCCAATGCTCTGGCGACATCGGCCCCCGAATCGCGACCGACACGATGCGCAAGGACAGCGCGCGAGTCTGCTTTTCGTCGGGAGTTGTCGGTTCGAGTTCAAACATCAGCTCATGCTTACCCGGTTCCCAGGTCGCTTCGGATTCAAAATGAAACGACTTGCCCTCCTGGCGGCTGAATTCCTGGTTCAATAGCTCGCGGCCATCGACCTTGAATTTCAGCCGGCATTTGTTGTAGTCGAACACGCCTTCGACGAATTTTTCGTGGGCCGATACGTGCACATCCAGCAGATACCGGCCCGACGGCCCGGACGTGTATTCCGCCGATACAGTGGCGGGTTCGTAGTACGGCAGGTACAGATCATTGCGACCGCCGTCGCGCGAATCGCCCGCCCCCTGGCGGTGAAACCGCCGGCCTTCAATGGTCGTTTCGGGCGGAACGCGGCCCACAACGGGAACGGCCTGGGCCACGATCGCGCGGGCGGCCGCCACGTATTTTTCGAGCAACAGCGGTGACAGCGTCAGGACATCGCCAATGGTATCGAACCCATAGCCGGTGTCGTCGGCCGGAAATTCGGAATCGACGTCGTAGGTCACACCCATCAGGTCGCGCACCGTGTTGCGGTACTCGTGACGATTCAGCCGGCGCACCGTTACCCGCCCGGGGTCAGGGTCGCGCGGGTCAATTTGAAACACCGACGATTTAATCCAGGTGGCAATGAGTTGAACTTCCTGCGGCGTGGGGCGGGGCTTGTCGCGCGGCGGCATGAAGCCGGCCCGCAACTGCCGGAGCGCTTTCGACCACAACTCGCGGCTGTCGAGCAACTGGCGATCGGTTTCAAAGTTGTCGAATACCACGTTGGCGCGGGCGTTCAGCAACCCATGGCAGCCATAACAGTATTTTTCGAGGACAGGCTCGATGTCGCTGTGGTAGGTCGCGGCCCCGACAGGTGCGGCGGCATCGGCAGCCATGCACGTCGGCGCCCAGCAGTACAGGCCCGCCACGGCCAGTACGAGGGGCGCGGCAGCAAACGTATGCCGCCTGTCAAACCCCAGTGCCGAATACTGACGCTGGTTCATGCTCACGACCCGCGCAGCCCAGAGACGACCGGACCAGCCTGTAAAAATGCCGGTGACAACCCGACCGCGACGCGCTGACCGCGCCCCAGTCGATTCGACGCAACCCTATCATCCCCAAATTATTGAATAAACACTTTCCGATTGAAAGTCAATCCGCCCGAAGATGTTACCGCGACGACGCGTTGCGGCCTGCCGCGTTAAAGGCTGCCGTGTACAACCGCGGCCGCTTGACGTACCATGCCAGTGCAGCCCGATTTCAAGACCGGCGCTGCCTGCGAGGGTCGCAATGAGCCCTGGCCAGGCCGGCGGGCCGCTGCGCTGCTGGCGTTTGTCGCTTTGTAATCCGGTTGCCGACTGACCTGACGATGTCTCAAGCCCCGCGTGACAAGGTTCGCACGTTTCCGGCAACGCCGGGCGTGTACCTCATGAAGGACGCAAAAGGGCGGGTGATTTACGTCGGCAAGGCGGTGAATTTGCGCAGTCGGGCGGGCAGTTACTTCACGCGGGCCGCCGCCGATGACCGCCGGACGGCCGAACTGGTTCTTCAGATTCACGACATCGACTACCTGCCTGCCGACAGCGAGGTCGATGCGTTGTTGCTCGAGGCCCGGCTGATCAAAGACATCCAGCCGCAGTTCAACCAGGACCTGAAGGACGACAAGACATTTCCGTACCTGGAGATTTTCGTGCGCGAAGATTTCCCGCGGGTAGAATTCACGCGCAAGCCCCAGGCGCGGGGCACGAAGTTGTACGGGCCGTTCACGAACGCCAAGAAGCTGCGGGGCACCATCGCCGTTCTGCAAAAGATCTTCCGGTTTCGCACCTGCTCGCTCGACATCACCGCGGGCGACGAACGCTGGAAGTGGTTTCGCCCCTGCCTGCTGCACAGCATCGAGCAATGCACGGCGCCCTGTAACCTGCGCGTGTCGCGCGAAGATTACCGCCGCGACATCGAACGCCTCAAATTGTTTCTCGATGGCAAAAAAGAGGCCCTGCTGAATGATTTGCGCAGCGACATGGCGGCGGCGGCGAAAGCGTTGCAGTTCGAGAAGGCCGCCCGGATCCGCGACGAGATTCAGGCGCTCGACAGCCTGCACCAGCGGGGTAACCTGGCCGACCATGCCCAGCCCGAGGTGTTTTATATCGACCCGAAAAAGGGCTTGGCCGGCTTGCAGAAGGTGTTCAAGCTCACGGCGGTTCCCCGCACGATCGAGGGCTGCGACATTGCCCACCTGGGGGGCGGCGAAACGGTCGCCAGCCTCGTGCAGTTCATCGACGGACTGCCCTTCAAACATGGCTACAAGCGCTACAAGATCAAGACGGTCGAAGGCATCGACGATTTCGCGTCGATTCGCGAAGTCGTTTCGCGGCGGCTGGGCCGCCTGCACGCCGAGGGCGCGGCGTTTCCTGACATCCTGCTGATCGACGGGGGCAAGGGGCAATTGAACGCGGCCCTGGAGGCGATGCGGGTGCTGGGCGTGACGCCCCCGTTCACAATTTCACTGGCCAAGCGCGACGAGGAAATTTACGTGCCCGGTGAGGCCGAACCGCGGCGGCTGAGCAAGCACTCGTATGCCCTGCGGCTATTGCAGTACGTGCGTGACGAATCGCACCGCTTTGCCCAGCATTACCACCACATTCTGCGGCGCAAGTCGTCGCTTGAAGAATAACGTGCACGAGGGGCGGGGCGCGGCCTGCGGCCACAACGCTTCGCGCCCGGCAGAACATAAACTACGATGGCAGTCGAATCGGCAGCGTTGAAATTGCGTGCCGCCGTGCGAGCGACGCCACCCCAGGACGAGAATTTTACAGATCGAACCGCGTGTGAACCCTGCCCTGCGACCTGAGTTGAATGCATCGGCGGCGCCGATTTCGACCGACGGAACCGAAGCAGCCGCCAGCCACGCGGACGGCCTCGGCAACGCGGGCGACCAGGCCACTGCGGGGCCGCCCCTGCCTGCACCGCCTGGCACGGGCTGCCCGCCGCCCCTGGCGTGGCAGGATGTCTTGCGCGAATTCATCGGCGCGGCCGACGCTTGGTACCTCGACCGGCCCCAATACCGGCTGAGCGGCCGCACCTGGGGCCAGGGACCGCCGCTGTATTTTCTGAACGGCATGGGCGGTTCGCACGAGCTGTTTTGCCTGCTGGCGTACCTGCTGCACCACGATTATCGGTGCGTGCTCTTTGACTACCCGGGAACGCACCGCGACGACGGCGCCTCGCTGGCGCAGGTAACACTGACCGACCTCGAAGACGATCTGCTGGCGATCGCCGACCAGTTGGGCGACGACCGGCTGAACCTGTTTGCCACTTCGTTTGGCTGCCTCGTGGCCCTGGGGGTGATGTTGCGGCGGCCGGAACGCATCGAACGGGCGATTTTGCAGGGCGGGTTTGCGCATTTGCAACTTTCGGCGGCCGAGCGGGTGTTGCTCAGGGTTTTTCGCTGGCACCCAGGGCGAATGTGGCAGGTCCCGCTGCGGCGGCTGATCCAGCAGGCCAATCATCGGCCGTGGTTTCCGCCGTTTGATCAGACGCGATGGCAGTTTTTCTCGGAAAATTCGGGCGGCGTTCCAGTTCGGGCGGTGGCGCATCGGGCGGCGATAATTCGCAACGCCGACCTGCGCCCGCGGTTGCCCGAGGTGGCGCCGCCCGTGCTGGTGATTCGCAGCGAAGGCGAAGCGGTCGTCGCCGAAAGCAGTCATGACGACCTGGCCCGCGGGTTACCGGGGGCCCGTGTTGAATTCATGCCGGCGACGGGGCACATTCCCTACTTGACTCATCCCCACCGGTTGGCGAAACTGATTCGAGAGTTTGCCCCCAGCGAGACTGCTCATGCCCCTCGACCTTCCTGAACCGCTCGACGTGCTGGCCGTGGGCGCCCACCCCGACGACGTCGAAATCGCCTGCGGCGGGACACTGGCGCAACTGGTGCGGCAAGGTTACCGGGTGGGTATTGTCGACCTGACCGACGGCGAACCGACGCCGGGCAGCCCCGGACCAGAGATCCGCCTGGCCGAAGCGGCCGAGGCGGCGAAGATTCTGGGGGTGACGATGCGGCGAACGCTGGACCTGCCGAACCGGCGGTTGTTCGACGACTTCAGGGCGCGGGTCGAGCTGGCGAAAGTGTTCCGCAAGTACCGGCCGTCGATCGTGCTGGGCCTGGCGGGAAAGACGCCGCTGGCTTCGCCCGATCATTGGCAGGCGGGGCAAATCACCGATGCGGCGGTGTTTTACGCGCGGTTGACGAAATGGGACTCCGAGTTTGACGGATATCCCGTGCATACCGTGCACAAGCAGTTCTGGTATCCGCTGGGGTTCTCCAATTTGCAATTTCCACCGGTGGCAGGGCATTTTGTCGTGGATATCGGCGAAACTCTTTCGATAAAATTGAAGGCGATTCGAGCGTACCAGACGCAGTTTCCGCCCGAGAAAGATCGGGTGTTTACGGCGGTCGAGGGCCAGAACCGGTATTATGGCGTGAGCGCGGGGTTTGAAGCGGGAGAGGTGTTCTTTTCTGCAACGACACTGGGCGTGAAAGATCTGGTCAAGGCAGCGCGCCCGTGATCTGAAAGGAAAGCTGGTCCTGTGGCAATGTCTGTGCGTTGGGGCTCGGTGAGCATCACCGGCAACTATCGAGAGAACAACGAAGATCGTTGCCTGGCCGACCCGGCGGGCCGGTTCTTTCTCGTGGCCGACGGCATGGGCGGGCAATCGGCGGGCGAAAAGGCCAGCGAACTCGCCAGCGAACTCGTGCCCCTCAAGCTCGTGCAATTGCTCAATTTTGAAAACGACGAGCCGGGCCGGGTTTCTGAATGCATCGACCGGGGGGTGAACCACGCCAACGACGAAATCATGGCGCTCAGCGAATTGCACTCCGAATACCATAACATGGGCACCACGCTGGCCCTGCTGGTGTGCGTGGGCGCCAGGTTTTATGTGGCCGGCATCGGCGACAGCCCCGTGTACCTGCTGCGCGACGGCGCCCTGCAAAAACTGACCCGCGATCATTCGCTTTCGGAAGCGCTGCTCGAAGCCGGCACGATCACCCGCGAAGAAGCCGCCCGGCACCGCTATCGCAATGTCTTGTACCGCTACCTGGGCAGCAAGGAAGGCGGTACCGGGGCAAACGCCCGCCAGGTCGACCCCCGCTCGGGCGACCGGTTCGTACTCTGTTCCGACGGGGTCAGCGACGGCATCGAAGAACCGGTGCTGGCCGAAATCCTGGGCCGCCATGCCGAGCCGCAACAGACCGCGCAGGCGCTGGTCGAGGCGGCGCAGGCAGGCGGCTCGAAAGACAACATCACCTGCGTTGTCGTGTTCGTCGATTGAACCCGCCCGGTCGCCACCCGTGAAACCCGCAGAATTCGCCAGTTTGAACGGCCAGTGCGCGGTGGTCACGGGTTCGTCGAGCGGCATCGGCCGCGCCATGGCCCTCGAATTTGCCGCCGCCGGGGCCGATGTCGTGTTGCATTGCCGGCAGAACCTCGCCGCCGCCGAGGAACTGCGGCGGCAGATCGTCGGGCTGGGCCGGCAGGCCGAAATCGTGGCCGCCGATCTGGGCCGGGAATGCGAACTGGCCACGTTCGTCGACCGGGTCTGGTCGGTTTGGAACCGCGTCGACATCTGGGTGAACAACGCCGGGGCCGATTTGCTGACCGGGCCCGAATCGCGCCTCGAATACGCGAAGAAGCTGCAAACCCTGCTCGACGTCGACGTGCGGTCGACC
>JAJXXL010000208.1 GCA_021781115.1 Planctomycetota bacterium | reverse complement strand
GCAGCACCGGTATTCCCAACCGTGGGCCGCGAGCCGAGGATGAACGCTGGCCCAGCCGACTTCAGTATTCCAGAACCACAGCGTTGTCTGCGGCGTCGATTGCCGCGACCATGCGGCAATGTGCGGTTCGTACCAATCGGCCAGTGATGCCCACTTTTTTTCATCCCCCGGAAAGCCGCTGACGCCATATGGACCATCAGAAATGATGCATGTGGGGCGGGGCCATTGCGTGTAGGCATTTTCAGACCGGCCAAAATGGATTTCAACTTCGCCCCGGCGGAAAATCTCGCCGACTGTCAGTTTGCCCTTGCGCTCGCGGAGGTCGGTCGCAAAGAGGCTGGCGCTGCTGGCTCCCTTGCGGTTCACTTTTCGCCGGCTCACTGGCATGCGCGATCGTGCTCCGTTTAACACTGACGCGAAACTTGTTCGCCAGCAACGTACCAGAAGCCGTGGCCGTTGTGAAGCACGCTCTCGCAACGATCGAAAACCCGCGACGAATCGTGGCGATCCTGCGTTCGATTCTGAACCTGTGAAAGCGGCCCGCGCCCGGTCGGTGGCAGGCGGCAAACGCATTGACATGCAGTGCGCGATGGCCGTGATTGGTGGAATTGCTTTCAGGGTGCGATATACTGCCGGTTCACAGCGGTTCAATTCGAAATCTGGTTCTTCCGAAGGATACCCGATGATGCAACTGCGACGGTGCGGTGCGGCTTGGTGGGGACTTGTCGTATTATTGGGGCTGGCGACGGCGGCCGAGAGCCACGCCGCTGACACGCTCAGGCTGTTGATCATCGACGGGCAGAACAATCATAACTGGCGGGCGACGACGCCGATCCTCAAAGAATTTCTCGAACGCAGCGGGCGGTTCACGGTCGATGTCGCCACCACGCCCACCGAAAAGACGGCAGCCCCGGCAGAATGGGACAAGTTCAGGCCGGAATTTGCGCGGTACGACGTCGTGCTCAGCAATTACAACGGTCAGCCTTGGCCCGAACCAGTGAAGAAATCACTCACCGACTATGTGAACGGCGGGGGTGGCCTGGTCATTGTACACGCCGCCAATAATGCGTTTCCCGAATGGCCGGAATTCAACCAAATGATCGGCCTGGGGTGGCGCGGCAATAATTTTGGCGATCGGATCACGCTGGACGAAAAGGGCGCGGTTGTGCTCACGGCCAAGGGGCAGGGGGCGGGGGCGGGGCACGGGGCGCAGCACGATTTCACGGTGATCGTCCGCGACCGTGAACACCCCGTCATGCGCGGGCTTCCGGTCGAGTGGCTGCACGTCAAGGACGAACTGTACCACGGCCAGCGGGGGCCGGCGCAAAACATGCATATCCTGGCAACCGCTTATTCTGCCAAAGACAAGGGAGGCACGGGCGAACACGAACCGATGATCTGGTGGATTCCCTCTGGCAAGGGCCGGGTGTTCACCACCGTGTTGGGCCACGCCGACTATTCAATGCAGTGCGTCGGTTTTCAAACGGTCGTGGCCCGCGGTTGCGAATGGGCGGCGACAGGTCAGGTGACGTTGCCCGTTCCTGAAAACTTTCCCACGCCCGACCAGACACGTTCGGCGAAAAAGAATTGACGGCCCGGTGCACGGACGCCAGAAAATCGCAGCGTCGCCGACACTGCGCGGCATGGCTCCTACAGCATGCCGATTTTATTTCCACCAACTTCGGATTTTCTCCAGGAACCCGCCATGTTGAACAACAACGACGACGTTTGCCCTGTCGAACAACGCACCGAACGTCCAGCCGCCGTGCCGACCCAACCAGGCCAAACGCTGAGCCGCCGGTCTGTTCTTGCCGCGGGGGTCGCGGCGCTGGCATCGTCGGCGACGGCCTTCGCCCGCGATTACGGGCCGAACGCCGAGCCGGTGCGTTACCCCGACCCTGATATTGTGGTGCTCGACAAGCGGTTTGCCAAATACAAGTTGGGGAATACGCCGATCCAGCGGCTGCACACGGGCACATTGTGGGCCGAAGGCCCGGCATGGAACGGCGTCGGCAAGTACCTGCTGTGGAGCGATATTCCCAACGATCGTCAAATGCGCTGGATCGAAGACGACAACCGCGTCACGGTGTTCCGACAACCTGCCGGCAACAGCAATGGCAACACGTTCGATTTCCAGGGCCGGCAAATTGCGTGCGAGCATGGCAACCGCCGGGTCGTGCGCTACGAATACGATGGCTCCCTCACCGTGCTGGCTGACAAATTTCAGGGCAAGCCACTCAATGCTCCGAACGATGTGGTCGTGCACCCCGCCGACGGCGCGATTTGGTTTACCGACCCCGGTTATGGCGCCCTGATGAACTACGAGGGGCATGTTGGCAAGCTCGAACTGAAGGAAGCGGTCTACCGGGTCGATGCCCGCACGCTCAAGCTCGACATGGTTACGAGCGAGATCTTCAAGCCGAACGGCCTGTGCTTTTCGCCCGACTACAAAAAGTTGTACGTCGCCGATACCGGGGCTTCGCATTACGCCGAAGCCCCTAAGGAAATCAAGGTTTGGGACGTTGTCGATGGCGTCAAGCTCAAGAACGGGCGGCAGTTCGCGTCGATGGACCTTGATGGCAAGGCGGGCATGGCCGACGGGATTCGGTGCGATGTCGACGGCAACATCTGGTCGAGCGCGGGCTGGGTCGGCGCCGGTTACGACGGCGTGCATATTTTTGCCCCCGATGGCGTACGCATCGGCCAGATCCTGCTGCCAGAAATCTGTTCGAATCTCTGTTTCGGCGGCGGCAAACGCAACCGTTTGTTCATGACCGGCAGCCAGTCGTTGTACGCGGTTTATGTCGAAACCCAGGGAGCGCACATTTCCTGATGAATTTACTTAGGCGACAATGCGGTTTCGGTTGGCTGGTTGCGATCGGGTGTGCGATCGGCGCGGGTGTTCTGGCCGACGAGGCCCCACAGCCCGGCTCCTTTCCCTTTCGCGTGGTCGGGTATTTGCCCGATTATCGGCTGGATGGCTACGTTGCCGACCCGGGCGCCGGCCTGACCGACCTGATTTACTTTTCAATTTCCGTCGAGCCGACGGGGGCAATCGATGCGCGGCAACTGCGAGGCCCGGTCCTCGGCGCGCTGCACAAGCTGCAAGATCAATTGAAAGTCAGGCTGCATGTTTGCGTGGGCGGCTGGGGCCGGTCGCAGGGTTTTGCGCCGTTGGCTCGTTCGCCCGCGGCCCGCGCTCGATTCGCCCGCGAATTGACGCAATTCTGCCGCGAAAACCGGTTTGACGGCGCTGATATCGATTGGGAACATCCGGCGACCGCAGACGAGCAATGCGATTATGGAACATTGCTCGCTGAACTCAGGCAGTCGTTTCGGCCGCTCGCCTTGCAACTGACAATTGCGGTTGCCGGCTGGCAGGTCTTGACGCCAGCCGCAATCGACGCCGTCGATCGCATTCACCTGATGGCCTACGACAGTCCGGGGCGGCATTCGACACTGGAATTTGCGAAGTCCGAAATCGAACGGCTTGTCAAACAGGGGGCCGCGCATGACAAAATCTGCCTGGGAATTCCCTTTTACGGGCGGCAGGTTGCCCACGCCGATCAATCGCAAACCTGGGCCGAAATCGTCGAAAAC
>JAJXXL010000576.1 GCA_021781115.1 Planctomycetota bacterium | reverse complement strand
GTCAGTGTCGTCGAGACCTTTGCCCACCCGCGGGGCAACCTCACGCTGCGGGGCCGGCTTGGCGGCCGCAGGAGCCTTGTCTTCATCCATTTCTTCGACCGTCTTTTCTTCGGCGATCGGAAGATCAGCGGCAAAAACTAAGACTCCGAACATCAACATCAGGCCCAACTGGCCTGTGGCAACGTACAGAAACCGTTTACCGGAAAACATCGAAAGTCTCCATAGGACAAGTTAAGACGCAATGCCTGATCGTACTGGCTTCATCGAGTCGTAGCTCCAAACTCAAAAGCCCTCTCGTCGGAAACCTTCGACCTTTATAGGGAATCAGCTCGGCCAAGGATAATCCGTGATGCACGTACAACAGGAGTGAGGATCGTGGTGACCGCCCCAGCAGCAATTACAGACACTCGAATTGGGGATGAACAATTGCTTCCGTAAGTCGTATATTTTTCAACCATTCGAGTGCGCACCCTAGCGCTTGCCGGAGCAGACGTCGGACGAGTAAAGGTCGCTGAGTTGCGACGACATTTTAAAAAAACGGCGTATTTCTTCATATCATGCCCATTCCACCACGCATCATGCCACCGCCGCCCATCATGACCATGCTCATCATCGGGTTCATCAGGGGAATGACGAGGTCGCCTACGGGGTAGACGCGGGTGTACAACTTTTCGCCCGCCTCTGTCGTCGGTTTTTGGGGCGCGGGCGGCCGGTCGTCTTCAAAGGCTTTGCGCTCAGCATCATTGCCTCCGTTCAACAGCAGTGCCACGGTTTGAGCGTCGGCCGAAGCCGATTCTTCCGTACAGCCACCGAAGGCGACCGCCGACGCCGCACTTGTGCACGATGACAATGGCGCGGGCGGGATACGCTTGCCACCGTTAATCGCGGCGGGTTTTGTCGCTTTCGGCGGCTTTTCCTCACGAGATCGCCGCATTTTTTCGGCGGCGTGCAGCAGGGCCGCCGCATCGGTATTGCCGGGGTCGATCCGCCGCAACATCCACGCGATGTCATCAACCTGCTTCAAATCGCGACCGGCCAGCGCGAGCCGCCCCAACGCCGCCAGCGACGCAATCTGATCTTCGTAGTATTGACGGGCAACTTGCAACAGTTCCGTGCCGGCCAGAGGCACAAGCAATCCGTTTTCACGATCGCCTTCAGCCCATAACGCCGAAAGATAGGTATTCGCAGGCTGGGCCGCAGCAGGTACGATGACCCATTCGCAAACCTGTTCGCGACCAGCGCAACGGCCAGTCATCTTGATCACGACTCGCGCCGCGTGGATCGCGCTTTTGCCGAGCCAGATCGTCATCCGATCTTGACGCAACGGAATCGTGACGTTTGGCAGCAACTTGCCCAAATCGGGCTCCGTCGAAATCTGCGTTGGAAATAAAATCGGGGCGTCAGCGGCCTGGGCCATTTGCCGCCCCAATTCGACTGCAGAAGTTTTCGCGTCGTCGATCAACTCGTCGATCATCACCATGCCGCCCGTGTGTTCGGCCAGCACACCCAGAAGTTGCAAATCGGTCTTTGGTCCCACGGCAAAGCTGTGAATGGCGATTTCGCGGTCGCGCAGGCCCGCAATATAGTGCCGCAGCCCGTCGAGCGGAATTCCCCTGGCCAAGCTCAGGCCGTCGCCAATATAGAGAATGGACCCGCCGCGCCGAGCACCAAGGGCTTTCGCTGCTGTTTCGAGCGCCGGCAGCAGCACCGTAGCGCCCAATGGCGCCCGCTTGTGCAGCATCACGAGTGCCGCCTTGACTTGCGCTGAATCGGGCGCGGCAAATTCGTCGTTCAGGGAAACCGTCTTCAAGTCGACGGCAAAAATCCGTACGCGATCGTTTTGCGGAAGTTCGGCTAAAAACGCTTCCAGCACTGCCAGCCCGGTCGTGCGATGCGCGCCCGCCTGACTGGCTGACGTGTCGACCAGCACGACAAGCTCATGGACTGACGCCGCCACGGGCAATTCGCCCGGCTTGAGCGACAACGCAAAGTAACTTTCCTCGCTCGCAGGTGGGCGATATTGGATCAACCCGCCCGTTGGCCCCGGCACCGCCCCAATTGCCTGGTCGATTTTATCGGCAGCCAAAACCGTCGCCGTAATCAACACGATGACCGCCACAGGAACGGTGAGGCGGGCCAAAGGTATGGGGAGATTCATGGGACGGCTCCACTGGAAAAAATGGGTGGGGCGACATTGGCGGGTGCACTGTGCCGAATTCGTGGGGCATGAACCCGCCGGATCACGCGTCTTCGACTGACCGGCCGCGGGTTCGCTTAAACCAAAACCCGCGCCAAGTCAATGACGTCAATCACTGCCGTCGCAGGCCACATTGACCGCTTGTTGGATCAAAGGGGGGCCGGGCCGGCCGCCATCATTTGATTGATCCATTACATCTTCGTCGATTATAGGCAGACCGATGCAGTGGACGAAAGCGAACTTCCCTGAAATCACCAGCAATCACGGAAAAAACGTGCCTTGTCCCCTGAAGAAAACGTAAGTTTCGCGACCTGCGTTCGGCGTTGACGACACGCAACCCGGTCGCTCCACAGAAGCTGCAGCAGCCTGCTGACCCGCCTCGTGTTTGACCGGCTTGCATTGATAATATCCGAATTTAAAACGTGTATATAGAGCCACCCATAATCACAAGGTGCCCGAAATAGCGGTAAGGCATTACGCCGGTGGGGCATTTTCCGAAATGCGGCCTTGATTTTTATTTTATCGGGCGATTCGGCGATATCCGCAGTCGAAATCCTTGCCGGTTTGTGAGCCGCCCATTGGTTCTGTTCGTATTAAACCTTTCGCGCGCCCACTGCGGACGATATAAATGAGGGTCCGCCTGCTTCGATGTAACTGTTCGGATTGCCGTCCTTGTTTTTCAACCTGCCGAGCTGATTCGTGTCAAAAGCCGCACCTGATTCGTCTGAAGAAATGCCGGTTGTTCAATCGAACCTGGCCGAACCTGCGGCCCGTCCGACGTCTATTGGAGGCGACACCGCCCAACCTGTGCCGCCAGACGCCGAACCCCCTGCCATCGGCAAGGCAGCCGCGGGGCCGGGCGGCGCAACCGAAGAGGAAATTCCCGAATACGAGCCGCTGACGCCGGAATTAGTCGAAGACGAAGCGGTTCGTGGCGACTTTGTGTTGCGCTGGTCGGTCGTACTCATGGCCTTTCTCGTGGGCAGCACCAGAATCACCGACACCATGACATTGCTGCACATCAAATCGGGGCAATATCTTGCCGGGCATGGCTGGCTGCCGCCGCGATCGGACGTTTTCTCATACACGGCCGCGGATCGTCCCTGGATCAACCTGAACTGGGGGTTTGATCTGCTGCTCGCGGCGGCGCACGGCTTGGGCGGTTTTGCGGGGGTGTCGCTGATCAAAGGCCTCTTGGCTGCCATCGCGTTCGGGTTGCTGGTTCGCATCAGTCGGCCGCAACTGCCTACTTGGTGGAGTTCGATTTGCGGCGTCTTGGCACTGGCGGCCAGCCAGTTTCAAATGACCGCCCAGCCGGAAATCATCACGCTTGTCGGGGTCGCGGCAATCTTGTGGTGTATGCATGCCTGGCGATTTGACCCGGCGAACCGGCGCCTCTTGTA
>JAJXXL010000519.1:9770-14701 GCA_021781115.1 Planctomycetota bacterium | reverse complement strand
GGCAGGGGAGGCAAAGCGTCGCTCTTCAAACAGGCTGTCCGACAGCAACACGCCCGCAGCCCGCAGCCGGGGCAGGCAGGCGGGGCGATAGCCTGTGGCATAAAAATGCCCCTGGGCCTGGCCCTGTTCGCTGATGCCGGTTTGTTCGAATCCGAAAATGTCGTGCATTTCGAACTGGCCGTCGACAACGCCGGTGATTTCGGAAATTCGCATCACACGCCGCGCCCCGCCTTTAAGCCGGGAAAGATGCACGACGAGTTTGATTCCCGAGGCGATGTACTGGCGGACGACCGCCACGGGAAGATCGAACCCGCTCATGGCCGTCATCATTTCCAGCCGGCCCAGTGCCTCGCGGGTGTCGTTGGCGTGAATCGTGGTCAGCGAACCTTCGTGACCAGTGTTCATGGCCTGCAACATATCGAGCGCTTCGGCCCCGCGGACTTCACCGACGAGAATTCGGTCGGGCCGCATGCGCAGGCTGTTGCGCACCAGATCCCGTTGCGTGACCTCGCCCTTATCTTCAGTGTTGGCGGGGCGGGTTTCGAGTCGCACGACATGCCGGTGTTGAATCTTCATTTCGGCCGAATCTTCAATCGTGACCAGCCGTTCTTCCGGTGGAATGAACGCCGTCAGCGCATTGAGCAGGGTCGTCTTGCCGGCGCCGGTGCCGCCCGAAATCAAAAAGCTCACGCGGGCGTCGATCGCGCCTGCCAGAAACTCAATCATTTCCGGCAGAATCGAGCCGTTGGCTTCGAGGTCTTCGATTTTGAAGGCTTCGGCCCCGAACCGCCGAATCGACAACGTGGGGCCGTCGATTGCCAGAGGCGGCACGACGGCGTTCACACGCGAGCCGTCGGGCAGCCGGGCGTCGACCATCGGGCTGACCTCATCGATGCGTCGCCCCACGCGGGCTACGATCCGCTGCACGATGCGCAGCACATGCTGGTCGTCGGCAAAGATCACGTCGGTTGTTTCGAGCCGCCCGTGGCGTTCGATGTACACTTCGTGGGCGCTGTTCACCAGAATATCGCTGACCGCAGGATCCTGCATCAGCTTTTCGAGCGGGCCCAGGCCGAAGACTTCGTCCATCAGTTCCTTGAGCATCCGTTCGCGGCCCGACACATCCAGCGCCAAGGTTCGCTCGCGACAGATTTCTTCGGCCACGGCTTTGACTTCGGGCAGAATCTGCTCATAGCCGATCTGCCCGATTTTCGACAGGTCGAGAGAATCGACGAGCTCTTCATGAATCGTCGACTTGAGCTTTTGAAACTCATGTTCGACGCGATTCGGCGGCCCGCCGCGGCCGCTCGATTCGGCCAGAATCGCTTTGGTGCGCAATGGATGCATCGGAAAAGTTCCCTGATAGAGAAAATCGGTGCGAGAGAATTCGAATTTCAATCCTGGTGCGGCCAGGTCGGCTGGCCGCGTTTGATTTCAGGTTACTCGGCCGCGGCCGGGGTGGGGGTGATGGCCGCCTGCACGGCAGCGGTTGCCGGAGCGGCGGCGCGCCCGTTAGTCGAAAACGCCGGAACCGGCGTCGTGCCCAGACCGCCGAAGTTTTCGGCCACAACCTGGTTGTTGTCAAACACGACCGTTTGCCGCGAGCCGCCGCGATAGATTTCCATTGTGGCCGGTTCGGGCGGGGCCTGCAGGCCCAGCAGCTTGTCGAGCGTCATCCGCGAAGCGACGGCGGGCGCCGCCTCGTCGTCGGCGCTGCGCATGGCCAGCGACAGCTCGCCTTCCTGCTCGACCACCTTGAGCGCCTTGGCCTGATCGGGCGAAACCGCCAGTGTGACCAGCGTGGCTTTCGTTCCCGCCCGGTCTTTGCCTTTGACTCCCGCCAGCAACGTTTCGCCAACAGCCAGCACTTCCACTTTTTCGAGCAGCGTCAATGTCGTTTCGGGGATCCGTCGGCGCGGTTTCGTTTTCAGCATCACGTCGACATTCGAACCGGCGTGCACCAGTCCTGCCACCGAGCCGATATCGCCCACAGAAATCGTCACCGCCCGCAAGCCGGGCTTGAGCCGTTCGCCCACGGTCGGCCCCATGCCATCGGGGTACAGGCTCGTCGTGCGAAACGGTTCCCCTTTCTTCAGCGGGGTGCGGAGTATGCGGCCGATAAGGTCGCGAGGACTGCTCATCGCGTCGGTGGGAATTTTGCGCTCGGCAATTTGCTCAAGCGTCATCGTCAGGACAATAATGTCTCCAAATGCAATCGTCTTGCCGGGCATGAGGTCGACAGTCGCCAGGGCGACACGCGGTTGCGCCTTGGGCGTTTCAGCCACTGCGGGCGGCTTGGGTACTTCGTTCAGATACTGCCGCACGGTGTACGCGCCCGCCAACCCGATCAGAATGGCGAACACCGCAACTGTCATTGTTCCGGAACTGATACGTGACACCTGAAACTCCTCCCGGCCGCCCGATTACTTCGGGTAGCCACCTGTCGTATGGGCCGCGGCACGCGGTCGTTGCGTGACGTGGCGTTCGACGGAAACGGGTAATAGTAATTGCCGGAGGAACTCCCTCCGCAGCGCCGTGGTTTACGTCCTTTGGCCCGGTCGGGCCGGATTTAAGTTTGAATCAGCTTTGGGCCGACAGGGCCGGCCTCGTTACTTTGTTCGGGGTTTCGGCACGGCGAATCGCGCCCTCGCCGAGGGGGTGCCGCCACAGCGACCAGCAGTTCAAAACACGCCGCCCGGCGCGGGAACTGTCAAGCTCATGCCGGCGGGGGGCGAGCCTGACGCATGGGGCGTGGGGCCGGGCGGGTCAGCATATTGGCTGGTTACCGAGCCGACCGTAAAGCTGTACGATTGGTCGAGGTTTTCGAGGGCATCGGCCAGGCCTCCAAACCGCTGGACGACTTGATTGCGAAATGTATTCAGGCCCACGATCACGCCCATAACGACCAGGGCACTCATCAAAATCAGGTCGGCTGAGGCCATCAGGCCGGCCTCGTCGTTCCAGAAGCGAATGCATAAGGACATGGTGGATCGCGCCGGGTGTCAGAATGAGGGATGAAGGTACAAACGACTTCGGCTGCCGCGAGGCGGTGCGCACGGCGGTCGCCGCGAAGGTCGGTGTCAGGAGGTGGTTTCGAGGGAAGGGAGTGAACCGCGGTGACGCGGGAAGTGATTTGAGTCGCTTGATTCGTGTAGCAAACGCCGTTCCGCTGGCCGCAACGAGCAGGCCGTCTGTCGAACAACAGGCGACTGTCTTTCGTGACACGTCGCGGCCGACCCCATAGTTCACGCACAATCTCAACGTTCGTCGGTGTCAGGCCCGCGGTACAGCCCGCTTCCCAAGGAGTGGCATTGCACCACCCCCCGGGAAACGCACTGTTTCGAAATTAAAACACGGTCGCGGTCGCGGCAATGCCTGACGCGATGCAGCCGTCGAAGCCAGACGTGGAAGCGGTGTTGAGCATGTCGCACCAGTCGGCCGTATCCACGTACACGCTGCCGGCAACGCTTGAAGAGTGGCCCGTCACACCGCTGAAACTGTAGCTCTGGTTGATCGAGCTCAGGGCGATGGCGGCGTCGGCCAGTTCGCCGATGACCGCTTCGCGCACGGTCTGCATGCCGACGAGAATGCCCATGACCACAATGGCCGACAACAGAATCAGTTCCGACGAAACGATGAACCCCGCTTCGTCATTCCACAAACGATTGAGAATCTTCATACTTGCTCCTGGGTTTACAATGATGCACCAGTGGTCTGCCACCTCACAACGAAGCGGCTTCTTCGAAATTTGAGGCATTCGCCACGAACATTCACGTGCTGCGCTCGCGGTCATACCTCACACAAGACAGCCGGCCGGCTATCAATTCTCAGCGTTCGCAATGATGCAGCTTATATGCCACACGTTGAAAAAACCTGTTTATGGTGCGTAATGCCCAGGTCTGACACTTTGCACACACTCTTGAAACTCGGCAGTATTGGCAAAATGCGCCGTAGCAGGAAAGTTCCATGAAAAACCAGCCACAGGTTGGAAAAACGCCGGCCTGCATGTCGAAGCCTGGTCGCCACCGAAGAACCATGTTGATTTGCGTTAACATGCGTGACGCGTTTCGTTAACAGAATCCTTCGAATAGTAAACAGAAAAAAGTGTTTTCAGTGTTCGGTGTGGGTGGGTGAATTGAACGTTGTGTGTGGCGCGGTCGCCCTGCCGCGGTGAAACAGAATGCGGGTTGTCGTCAATGGGCGGTTCATGGTCGATTACGAATTTGATCCTACGCGGGCTGGGGTGCTCCGTCGCTGATCCTGATTACTGACAACCAACAACCTTCGGTATCACCGCGAGATCGGTCTCGTCGTCGCTGTGAGCGTCCTGGTGTCGGATTCGGCGGGTTCAGCTTCAACCTGCGGCACGGTTGCGGCGTCGGTGGCGATGGCGTAAATCTCAATCGTGGCGCCGCGGCCGAAGGCCGCGTCGATGACCGACATCAGGCACGCAAACGGCAAGAGCAGCACAGCGCCGCCCAACGACAGGAGCGATTGGACGGGAAACCGGCGAAAAGGCTGCCGGATCGTGCGGGCGGCGCGGTCCTTCAAAATGTCGTACAACAGGTTGCGTTCGAAGCCCAGGCGATTCAAGACGCTTTGAATCCAGCCGAACGGGTTCTGTTCGAGCGAATAATGATTGACCTCGGCAATGCGAAATCCGACCGCCGCGAGCCTCGTACGCAGCCACGATTCGGAGAAGTGCGACAGGTGGCGGGGAATGTCGAGGTGAAACCAGCCTGTGCCGCTGAACCGGGCCTGCCAGCTCGCAAAATTCGGTACGGCGATGACGAGAATACCGCCCGGCTGCAACAAATTCGCGGCCGACTGAAAAACCTGGTCGGGGTGCGGCAAATGTTCGAGGACATGCCACAGCACGATTGCATCGAGCGAATGGGGGGCATAGGCCCGCGGGTCGAACGGCCCGACCG
>JAJXXL010000519.1:0-9760 GCA_021781115.1 Planctomycetota bacterium | reverse complement strand
TTCGGCCCCCAGCGCCTGCCAGCCAAGACTTCGCAGTTGATCGAGAAACTGGCCCCGTCCGCACCCGATGTCGAGAACCCGGCCCGGCGCGTGCATGCCACAGATTTTGCGCACCCGTCTCGCGCTGAACCAGTGCACCAGCCATTCAAAAATGCCCTTGAATCGTACGTTCCGCTGGCCGTAATAGGTTTCGGGGTAATACACGTCAAGCGACTCGGGGGGAACGGGCGGCGTGGTAAACACCAGGTCGCACGTGGCGCAGCGGCGCGGGGCAAACCCGTTCACGGCTTGATCGGCCCACAGGGCAAGCGACACTCGACCGCCACAGCCGGGGCAGGGAAAGTTTGCGTCGGCGGGTCGATTTGAGGATTCGCAGGAGGTATGCATTACGGTTGTTCCCCGGAGCCAATCTGAAAGCGCAACAGTTTTCGGTGTTCGGTGTTCGGTGTTCAGTGTTCAGTTTTCAGTTTTCAGTTTTCGGTCGTGAATTGAACGTCGCGTGTGCCACGGTCGCCCTGTCGGGGCGAAACAAAACGGCGCCAGTGATCATTTACCGTTTGTTGAACAACGAACTGCGACCGCGACGGTGCCGTGCCGATCGTTCGCTCGAGAACACTCCCTTACGGTCGCGGTTCCAGGTGCATTTGCGTTGGTCTACGCGCCGCGAGAACGGTTCATGGTCGATCATGGTTTGTTGCACTCCGACACGGCTTAGGGTTCGGTCACGGCGCCCATTTCTGAAAACTGAAAACTGAAAACCATGTCCCTGTCAGGGCGAAACTATGCCGCGCTCGTGAACATCTACCGTCCATTGAAAAGCCACCCGCTCCGTCACAGTCGCGGCTCGTTTTTCAACGGACCGCTACGGTTGTTTATGAACAGTTGGTTTGAGTTGGTCGTCGTCCAGGATGGCTTCGCTGATGAACGGTTGGTGTGCCTCGTAGCACTGAATTCGTGCTTCAATGTCCTGTGCCAAGCGAGGTTGATTCAGGTGCACGGCCCGTTTGCGGGCCCGTTGGGCGATGGCCAGTGCCTTTCCAAATTCTGCCTGGGCGGCGTAGCCCATCGCCAATGTGTCGAGCAGGTCCGGATTGCTGTCATGTGTTCGCTGGCAGGCGTCGCTCGCGATACGAACCGCAAGTTCGGGGTCGCGCGCGTCAGAATCAGGGCACGCCGCCAACACGCGTGCCAGCCGGTTTGCCACGCGGACGTTTGTCGAATTCAGGCGCAAGGCGAATTTCAAAGCGTCTGCTGCGGCCATCCAGTGGCGCAATCGGGCGGAAGCCAACCCCAGGTTCGACCAGACGCGAGGTGCTTCGTTCGTTTGCGCAAGTACCCAGCGATAATGGGCCGCGGCTTCGGGCAAATTCCCACTGCGCGCCAAGGCGTTCCCCAGCCTGACTCGCAGTTTCCAGGCGTCGGGTCGAATGTTCAGGCCAATGCGGAATTGGTCCAGGGCGTCGTCAACGTGCCTCTCGGCCGCCAAAAAAACGCCGAGGTTCGATCGAGAAAGGATTTTTGCCGGGTCAATGGCCAATGCCTCGCGACAATGGAAAATGCCGCCCGCCAAATCACCACTTGCGACTAGCGCGCTCCCCAAAGAATGATGCGCCACATCGCTTCCATGCGTGACTTGCAAATCGTGCGTAAACAATGTGGTACTATCCTGCCAATAGCCGGTTTGGTTCCAGGCAACGGACATTAACGTCAGCAACAAGCCCGCCGCGCCGGTCGCGATGGTCAATCGCCACGAGCGCCGGTGCGGTATCAGCGCCGCTAGTTCCCAGACAAGTGCCAAAAATACGCCCACGAGCGGAAAGTAGGTATAACGGTCGGCCCGGGCCTGACTCCCCACCTGAACAATGCCAATGACGGGCACGAGCGTGCCCAGGTACCACAACCAGCCGACTAGCAACGCCGGGCGACGCTGGCATTGCCAAACCGCACACAGTGTCACGGCGAGCAAACCAATCCAAGCGACTGACATCGTCGCCCAAGACCAGCGCTGCATTTCAAAAGGGTAGAATAACGCGAGCCCTGTGGGCCAAAACGTTTGCACGAGGTACGCAAAGTACGCGGCAATGGCATTCCGTATCCGGTCGCCGAAAGGGTTCGACTCCAATGATCGCAGTGCGCCCGAGTGCCTTTGAGCGACATAACACAACCGGCTGGCAATTGCGGCCAGGGCGAGCAGCGGCAGCTTTTCGACGATCAGCCAAGGCACCGCAGTTCTGGCAAATTCGGGCCCAACGCGGGAAAATTCACCGGGCTCTGTTTGAGCACTCGCGGGCGCCCACCGCCGCAACGGCCAGTAATCGAGCAACAGCAAAACGCAGGGCAGCGTGACAATCATCTGCTTGGCCGTTAGGCCAATGGCAAAGGCCGCCAGCAGCAGCAGATAGAGTTTCCAATTCGGCCGCCGCGCATAGCGGGCATAGACCCACAGCGCCAGAAACTCAAAAAAGCAAAACTGCACGTCCTTGAGTTCCGAGATCCAGGCGACCGACTCGACATGCAGTGGATGAATGGCAAACAGGGCCGCCACGAAGAAGCTGGGCCAGACCCGCCCGGTCATCGAGCGCAGCGCCGCGAACAGCAGCAACCCGTTCGCCGTGTGAAAGACGAGATTCGTGGTGTGAAACACATGCGGGTTCAGGCCCCCGCAACACTCGAACTCGGCCATGTAGGTAATCCATACCAGCGGGTGCCAGTTCGCGAATCGGAATTCGACAAACGCCCGGCGGACTCCGTCCCAGGTCAAGCCGGATTTGACGAGGTCGCTCTCAAGCACATACGTCGGGTCGTCATAATTAATGAAGTCGAAATGCCGCACTTGGCCGAAGACGACGAGGGTCATGGCGACAAGCAAGCCTGCCGCCAGCAGCACTTGACGCCGTTGCCCCGTTTCAATCGCCGGCGCACACACCGGTTCGGCCCGGTCGTCGACCAAGGGAGCGACGCCGGGGTCATGCCCGGCGTCGCACGGCGGCGGTTCGAGTTGTCTGATCTCAACCATGGAGCGGTTTACCGTCATCGACTTGTGGGCTGAACGCTGCATTGGCGGTGGCGCTTGAACCGCCGCGCCGCACTATTTCGCGGCTGCCGCCGGGGCCACTGCCGACTCGAGTTTGACCTGCGCAGGCAGCTTGCCCCGCCACAGGGCCAGCGCCCGGCCGGCGTGCGACAGGTAGGTGTAATTCACGTCGATTTCACGGTCGGTCATGGTTTCAATCGTGGTGCACAGCCACTGCCCGGCCCGGGCCAGAACATCGAGGGGGGGGTGAATTTCCGCCGGGGCCAGAGCCCACCATTCCATGACATGGCCGGTCGCCAGCACCCGGTTCGAAAGCGGGTCGGGGGGGCCGTGCAGTTCGGTCATGGCCGGTTCCGTCGGGCCGGTCCAGCCACGATCCCAATACCCTTCTTCGTGCTGGTGTTCGATGAACCGCTGTGTCACGCCTTTCAGAAAGGCCGTCACGGCTTCGCGCGTCGGCTCGCTGAGGATCGGTTGCTGTTCGTGCACCCGCAGCAGCATGACCAGGGCGTGCATGCGGTGGTTGCCCAGGCACACCCCCTGCGGCAGCGCCTGCCGCATGATGCGCTCGGCCAGCACGTCGAAGTTAATGCGTTGGCCTTCGCGTGAGTACCACGACGTGCGCGTTGGCAAGTACAGGGCATAAGCCAGGGCCGACCATTCGTATTCGGTTTGATTCAGGCTGAAATCACGGAGCGATTGTTCGAGCAAGGCCCGCACATCGGTTTCGCGGCGGGCCGTCATGACGGGCGTGTCGAGCGGCGTGCCGACTTCGGCCAGCGTGGCCAGCGTGTGGTCGACGTGGCTGGCGGTCGCTTCGCCTTCCTGCAACCGGGGGCGGATGCCCTGCGGGCCGGTGAGCATGAACGGCCGGGTCTTGGCGCCCCAGGCCGCCTCGAACTGCCGATGGTCGAGCAGCAGGTCGCGCAGCTCCATGCCCGACAGGCAATTCGGGCAGGTTTCGGCGTCGAACCGGGCTTCGATGCCCCAGAACCGCAGGGCATGATCGACATAGTTCATTTTCGGCTTGTCGCCCCGCAACCGGGGCCGCAGCTTTTCGAGCGCCCGCACCAACTGCTCATCTGAGGCCACCGCCGGTTCATCAAACCGGGGCAACACCTCCAGCGGCTCATTGAGCGGAATCGGCAGCACATGCTCGGCGTCGATCTGATGGACACGGTAAGTCGCCCACCCGATTCCCGAGGCCGCCAGCACGACCTGAAAGCCGAGGAAAATCATGATTGGCAACGGCAGCCCCGCGCGGGGCGGCGTGAGGACCGGTGCGGCTGGCGCAACGGGTGTTTCTTCAGCGGGGTTGGGCACTGTCCACCTCGGGGGTTGAGGCGGGCGACGTTTCGCCCGCGGTTGCAGGATCCGCAGTTTGAGAATCGTGTTTCGGTTCGCCCGGCTGCGACGCGGCCGGTTGCGGCCCGGCGGCGGGCGACGAGCGAATCGCCACGATGCCATCGTCGTCTTCATAGGCCAGCACCCAGCCTGCCAGCCGCCGCACCTGAACATCCCACGCGGGCTGCTTTTTCTTGTCGACCACGAGCGTGTTCACCCGGTAGCGGTCGAGCGCTCGTTCCCAGCCGGTTTGCAGGTTGGCAATCGTCATGTAGTCGCGCCACACCTGCCGCGGCGCAACGTGCACTGCATTCGTCGTCATGAATACGTGCGGTTCGGCCACGCCATCAAAAACAAGCCAGTCGCCCCACCATTGGGGGTTCCACATCTGGCCGGGGTGCGGGTGCTCGCGCAGATATTTCGAAATGCCCAGCGGCGTGCCCGAGCTGTACAGGTGCTCGGTCGGTCGCGGCGAGCCGCCCAGCAAAAAACGGCTCGTAGGCGAAAAGGCAAAGCTGACCCACGCCGCAAAGACCACCAGCGCGGTATAGCGAAACGCCTTGGCCGAAAGTACGGTGTCGGGCGGCGTGCTGAGCGCGGGCCATTCAGGCACACGCCGCACCAGGTCGGCCAGGTGCGGGGCCACGACGAACACGAATACCGGGGCGTACCAGCCGATCATGCGAATCGCCGGCGCCACGGCCCAGGCGAATACTGCCAGCATCAGCATGTCGGCCGGGCTGAACCGCCGCGGGCTGTGCCGCAAGAGCACGAGAAACAGCAGCACCGTCGCCGAAAACTGAATCCCTTCGAGATCGACCAGTTTGAGTGGGTACCACTCGAGAATGTCCTTGAGGTTCTGGTTTTTCGAGAAGGTGGCGACATTGATCAGCAGGTCAATGCCGTAGGGGTTCACCACGCACGCGACGACGGCAAGTTCGGTCAGCAGGAGCCAGCGGCGGCACCAGGCGTCGGCCAGCAGTGCCTCGGCGTTGCGTTCGCGCCAGGCGACTTCGATCACTCGGCCCAGAAACAGGCAGCCCAGAACGGCAATGCCCACGATGAATGACCCATGCAGGTTGGCCCACGCGATGAACAGCAGCGGTACGCCAATCCACAAACCCCACGGCTGTTCACGGGGCAAATCGGCCGGCGATTCGTCGCGGCGAGCAGGTGCCGGTTGTACCCGTGCCACAAGCCACAGCAGCACGGCAAAGCACAGGCCGCCAAAGATTTCGGGGCGTACAATCGCGTACCGCCCGATGCCCACCAGCCACACGAGCGCGGCGCCCAGGGCGGCGGTTGGCAGCGAGCCTGAGCGCAGGTACAGGGCCCGCATGAGCACGAGGTATGTGATCAATACGGTCAGGGCGAACAGGTTCGAAACCCATTCCGTTCCGCCCCAGGTTTCGGCCAGGGCAAACAAGGTTTGTCCCAACCAGGCGGTGTCGGTGACGGGCACCCCCCCGGCCAGTGGAGTAAAGGGGTCTTCGGCAGGCAGCCCGCGGTGCGCGAGGATCCACTTCCCGTAATTGACGTGGCCCCAGATGTCGGAATGAAAAATGGGGGTGTAGTTGAGGTACAGGAAGAATGCGCCGCAGCCGACGCACATCAACACGTGCTTCAAATGCAGCACGTATCGCTGGCTGAGCACCGGGCTGAGGGGGTCGGTCTGTACGCGCTCGCGAGGATCGGCAGCAATGGACATGGTGAGAGGCGTTCCGGGGGCGAGGTGTCGCGGGGGGGAATGTGCTCGACTGCGATGCGATTTGCGTTCCAATTGGAATCAGTCCCGCCGACGGCCCTGTGCCGGCACCCGCCCGCACCCCGAGAAATCGCACGACGTGCAGGCTGCCGCACGGCTGGCGTAAAACTTGCGACACCCCCTTGTGGCGGCAGTCTGCTGCCGAAAACGGGTGTCTTTCGTCAACATGGCGAAACAGCGTGTTGCCCGCGGTTAACACGCTGTGCAGAATTCCTTCTCCAGACAAGGCGAGCTGACAAGATGCTGGTCGTCGATGCACCACAACGGCCGCCCACAATGCCCGCCCCGATTGACCGGGCGCACCTCGTGTCGGTCATCGTGCCGGTTTTCGACGAAGAAGAGTCCGTCGAAATCCTGCATCATGAATTGACGGCGACACTCGGCGCGTGGGGCCGGCCTTACGAATTGCTGTTTGTCGACGACGGCTCGCGCGACCGCACGGGAAAGATTCTCGACCGGCTCGCCGCGCACGACGAACATTTGCAGGTTGTGCATCTGCGGCGAAATTTCGGCCAGACGGCGGCCCTGGTGGCGGGCATCGATCACTCGCAGGGCGAAATTCTCGTGCCCCTCGACGGCGACCTGCAAAACGACCCCGCCGACATTCCGGCGCTCGTGGCCCGGCTTGAAGCCGGCTATGACGTCGTCAGCGGTTGGCGCAAAAACCGGCAAGACCGCGCGCTCACGCGCAAACTTCCGTCAGTGTGCGCCAATTGGCTGATCAGCCGGATTTGCGGCGTCTCGCTGCACGATTACGGCTGCACGCTCAAGGCGTACCGCCGCGATGTCATCGAAGGCGCCCGGCTGTATGGCGAAATGCATCGCTTTATTCCGATTTATGCGCAAATGCAGGGTGGGGCGATTACGGAAATGGTTGTCAACCACCGTGGCCGCCGGTTCGGCCGCAGCAAGTACGGTTTGAACCGCATCTTCAAGGTCGTGCTCGATCTGCTGCTGGTCAAGTTTCTGGCCTCGTATTCGGCCAAGCCGATGTACGTGTTCGGCGGGTTCGGCCTGGCCTGCCTCGTGTTCAGCCTGATTCCGATCAACCTGGCGCTGTTCTTCAAATTCACGTCGATCGACAGCCTGCAAAAGGACTTCGTCGAAACCCCGCTGCCCGTCGTTGCCGCCGTTTCGATTCAAATCGGGTTTCTGGCCCTGCTGATGGGCATCTTGTCGGAAATGCTGATGCGCACCTATTTTGAATCGCAAGGCAAGCGAACCTACGTGCTGCGGAACGGTTCGCCCGAAAACTAACCTGCGCCGCCCGGCAAGATTTTTTCCGGTTCAACACGTCGCCCGGTCGATTGCAAACACCCCGAAGCCACCCATCCTGAGCTTGTCTCCCCGGCGTCTGCCGCCGGTTGCACGCCGTCTTCTGAAACGCGCGACCGTTCCTGCCAGAGACTGGACGCTCTGGAACCGCGAGTCGATCGTCAGACCAGCCACTGCCGTTCCCCGCCTGACCGAGGCTTTGCTGCCCATGTGCGGAATCTGCGGATTCGTCGGCCCCCCTTCACCCCCCGTGCTCAAGCGCATGACCGATGCGCTGGTGCATCGCGGGCCCGACGCCGCCGGGGCCTTCACCGACGGCGAAGTTTCGCTGGGCCATCGCCGGCTGTCGATTATCGACCTGGCGCAGGGTCAACAGCCGGTCTTCAATGAAGATCGCACGATTGCCATCGTATTCAATGGCGAGATCTACAACCACTGCGATTTGCGGCCGCAACTCGAAGCGCTGGGGCATCGCTACGCCAGCCAGTGCGATACCGAAACAATCGTGCACGCCTATGAAGCCTGGGGCGTCGACTGCGTCACCCGGCTCGACGGCATGTTCGCATTCGTCCTGTACGACGCCCGGCGGCAACTGCTGTTTGGCGCACGTGACCGGCTTGGCAAAAAGCCGCTGTACTTCACAACCCGCCCCTGCGGGCCAGCTTCGGGCGAGGTCGCGTTGGCTTTCGCCTCCGAACTCAAGTCGCTGCGGGCCCACCCGGCGGTTGCTGCCAGTTTGCAAGTCGCCCCCGGCGGCCTGGTTTCCTATCTGCTCAACGACTATGTCCTCGGGCCGCAAAGCATTTACGAAGGCGTCGAGCGGCTGGAGGCGGGTAGCGCGTTCGTGTTCGGGCTGCCCGGTTCCTCGGCCCCCGGACTGCGGCGCTGGCGATACTGGAACCTGCACATCAACGCCGATAACCAGCCCGGGGCGTCGCCCCCCCTGTCTGAAGAGGCCGCCGCCGATCGTCTGATTGACCTGTTGCGCCGCGCAGTGCACAAGCGATTGATGTCTGACGTGCCCCTGGGGGTGCTGCTGTCGGGCGGGGTTGATTCGTCGGCCATCGTGGCCCTGCTGGCGCAATTGCGCCCGCCAGGCGAAATCGATACGTTTTCGATCGGCTTTGACGAGCCGAGTTTTGACGAATCGGGCTATGCCGAACAGGTGGCGCGGCACTTTGGCACGCGACACCTGTCGCGGCGATTCACGGCGGCCGACCTGCAATCGCGGCTGCCGGGCATTGCCGCGCAGATGGATGAACCTTTTGCCGACCCGTCGTTGCTGCCCGTGGCGATGCTGGCCGAGTTTGCCCGCCAGCATGTCACGGTGGCCCTGGGGGGCGACGGCGGCGACGAAATTTTTGCCGGGTACGACCCGTTTCGCGCCGTGGCCCCGGCGCGGGTGTATCGCCGCCTCGTATCGCCCGCACTGCACGCGCGGGTGCTGGTGCCGCTGGCCCGCTGGCTGCCGGTTTCCGAAGCGAACATGCCGCTTGGCTTTCGAGTGACCCGCTTTTTGCGCGGCGCGCTGGTCGAACCTCGGCTGCGGCCGGCCGCCTGGATGGGCGCGTTTTCACTCGACCAGTTGCAGCGCCTCGTTCCCGATCTGGGCGACTGCCTCGCCCCCGAACAGGCGTACGCCCCGATTCTCGCCGCCGCCCGGGCCGCGCCGCCAGCAAATGCCGACGGCCTGGCCTACAGCCTCGACTTCTTCCAGCGTTTCTATTTGCCTGACGACATTCTCGTCAAGGCCGACCGGGCCAGCATGTTACATTCGCTGGAAATCCGTTCGCCCTTTCTCGACACCGAACTTGTTGAATTCGTCAATGCCTTGCCGCTGTCGCTCAAGCTCCGCCGGGGCACGACGAAATACCTGCTCAAGCAGGCGCTCGGGGCTCGCCGCAGCGGGGCGCCGCTGCTGCCCCCGGAAATCGTCCATCGCCGGAAGAAGGGGTTTGGCATTCCCGTGGCCCGCTGGATCCGACACGAGTTGCAGCCGCTGTTTCGCGAAACGCTGATTGGCGACTGGCCCGAACAGGCGCTGCCCATGTTCAACCGCTGGGAAATCGAGCGCCTGTTCGACGACCACGTCCGCCGCGCCGCCAACAACTACAAGGAACTCTGGGCGCTGTTCATGCTGGCCCAATGGGCTCGCACCCAGGCGCCTTGACGACGCCCCTGGCCCGACAGGCCGACGCCTTCGCCCGCCGGGGCCATCACAGTCCGGCTGGCCGGCTGTCGCGGTGCCGCACAGAGGGCAATACCAGGTCGCCCATGGCGGGCGGCGCCTTGCCGCGCCGTGGCGGGGCTGATTGAACCGCCCTCGTGTCAGCCGCAGGTGG
>JAJXXL010000435.1 GCA_021781115.1 Planctomycetota bacterium | reverse complement strand
GTCGTAAACCAGCTCGCGGTAATGGAGGCAAGCCTGCTCGGCCAGGCGTTCGAGCAACCGCTGCCAGGTGGGCAGTGGGCGTTCTTCGCCCGCGTGAAAGCTGTTCCGCAACACAGCATTGATGATCTGTTCGAGATGGCGTTCGGCAATTCCAGCCGAGCCGTACCGGTCGGCGATCATTTCACCCTGCTCGGTAAATCGCAGCCGACCGCCCATGGTGCCGGCAGGCTGTGCCAGAATGGCCCGGTTGGCCGGTCCGCCGCCCCGCCCGATCGCCCCGCCGCGACCGTGAAAAATCTGAATCGTCACTCCGGTGCGGCGGGCCGCGTCGCCCAAGGCACACTGCGCCTGGTAGAGCGCCCAGGACGATTGCAAAAACCCGGTTTCCTTGTTGCTGTCAGAATAGCCGATCATGACTTCCTGGACATTTCCGCGCAGGTCAAGGTGCCGCCGGTAAACCGGCGACGTCAGCAGGCGTTGAATGATCACCTCGGCCGATCGCAGCGGGCCGATCGCTTCGAACAGCGGCACGATATTCAGCCGGCTGATACCGGCGTCGGGTTGAAACAGCCGCGCCTCGCGGGCCAGCAGCAGCACTTCGAGAACGTGCGCCGGTTCGGTCGCCGAACTGATCACGTAATTCTCGACAGCTTCGCCGCATTGCTGTTCGAGCAACGCGGCGAGCATTCGAAACGTCTGTACGACTTCGCGAGTATCGTCAGAAAAGGGCAAATGCGCGGGAATCAGCGGGCGGGCTTGCTGCAATTCGCGGGTCAGGCAGTCGAACCGTTCATCAGGCGACAGCCGCAGGTACGCCGGGCAAACCCCCGCCCAGTTCAGAATTTCATCGAGCGCCTGGCCGTGCCGGGCGCTGTGCTGCCGACAATCGAGCGTCAGAAAGTGCAGGCCAAACACTTCCACCAGGCGAATCAGGTCGTGAATCAACCCCGCGGCGGCCTCGTGTGCCCCGATCTGCCGCAAATCATCGGCCACCGCCTGCAGGTCGGCGAGCAGCTCCTGGCGGTGCGTGTAGGTGCCGGCGGGCGGGGCGGCGGGTTCGGCCATCCATTGCAGCCTGAGCGACGCAACGTAGTCGAGCGTTCGCTGCAACCGCAGTTTGATGACCCGGCATTTGCCGCGGTAGGGTTCATGCCGGTTCTGCTGCGCCAAGCCGGGAAACCCCTGTTGCTGCTCGTCGAGCCCGGCGGCAAAACCGGGCGTGGGCGGCAGGACTTCGTCAGAAATGCTGAGGCGGCGTTTGAGGTCTTCGACGCGCGCCAGGTATTCGCGCAGGATCATTTCCTGCTGCACGCGGACCGCTTCGGGGGTCAGGTCGTGCGTCACGTTGGGGTTGCCGTCGCGGTCGCCCCCGATCCACGAACCAAATTTCAGAAACGCGGGCCAGCGCTGCGCCGCGGCGGCAGGAAAGACCTTGTTCAAGACGGCTTCGAGTTCGCGGTACAGGCGGGGGACGACGTCGAACAGGTTCTGCAACATGCCCACGCCCTGGCGCACCTCGTCGAGCACTTGGGGCCGTTCGAGGCGAATCAGGTTCGACAGCCAGAACAGCTCGATTTCCTCGCGAATTCGGGCGAGGGCCGCGTCGTGTTCGCGGGGCGTGAGCTGCCCGGTTTCGATGGCGGCGAGCTGGTGTGAAATGAAATCGAGCTTGTCGAGAACAGTCCGCCGCCGGGCTTCGCTGGGGTGCGCGGTGAACACCGGCGCAATCAGCATGCGTTGCAGTAACTCGCTGATCTGCCCGGGGCCGACGCCCTGGTCGCGAAGCTGCACGAGCGCCGCTTCGAACCCGTTCGAAAGCGGCGTCGACGATTCGCGAGCGCTCCAGTGCAGGGCCCGCAGCCGCGCCCGCTGTTCGGCCAGGTTGATCAGATCGAAATAGATGCTGAAGGAGCGCGTCAGCGTGCGGAGCGTGGGCAGGTCGAATGCGGCGATCCGGTCGCGGAGCTGGCGGGCTGCATCGACCGAAGGCGATTCGCGCAGCGCTTTCGTCGCCGCTCGAATGACTTCGACGTGCTCAAACGCCTGTTCGCCGGCGAGCCGGCGAATTCCGGCCCCCAGAATGCCACCGAGCAGTCGAATGTCTTCACTCAGGGTGCGGCGGTCGCGCTCGGGGCGGGGTGCTGATGCGAGTGGCGCCGCATTTTCAGGCTGCGGGTCGGCAATCGTGTGGGCGTCGAACGAAACGGGGGCAGACATGCAGGCCTCAATCAATCGAGATAGCAGATGCGCTTGTTGACGTCGATGTTGACGGAGTGATACGGCTGCGTCAGGTTGCTCGTGTGGAACAACGTCTGACGAACTTCCTCCATGTCGTCGGCACCCAGCGCATTCGCGAAAATGGGGACGAGGTAGTCGACCCCCGTCCGCGACGGCCGCAGCGATTCGACGTCGTAAAACGACGGATGAACCCGCCGCGCGTGAATCAGGCCGTACCGGTCGCGAAAATCGTTCGCGTTCACGCTGCCGATGACGAACCCGCGGTCGTGGTCCCACTGCAGGATCGCGACGCCATTGACATTGCCTTGCAGCAACAGGTCGGTCGAGTGCCCCCCGAGCTGCACGGCGTAAAACCGGTCGAAGAAAATCGGCCGCCCCCCGCGCTGCGTATGCCCGACTTTTCGCGTGAAAATCGCGGCCCGCGCCGATTCATTGCGGCGCTTGCTCGTAAAGTAGCTGTCGCCCAGGCGTTCAATCAGAATCTGCCGCAGTGCATCGGCAGCCCCTGACAGCACCTTGTTCCCGGCGGGGTCGGTCGAGGCCATTTCCGACCCGAGTTCGTTGCCGCGTTCATCCACAATGCCTTCGCCGCACACGATGACCACGTTTTTTTGCAATTCGTAAATCGAAATCACGCGTTCGACGAGCCGATCGACGTTCAGCGGCGCTTCGGGTATGAGCGTGATGTCGGGCTGGCCGTAGGCGGCCCCCAGCGACAGGTACCCCGAATGCCGCCCCATCACCTCAATGATCGCAATTCGCCGGTGGCTTTCTGCCGTACTGCGGATCCGCTGCACGGCCCAGGCCGAAACGAACACCGAGGTGGCGAACCCGGGCGTCACGTAATTGATCATGTGGTCGAGGTCGAACGCCTCGCGCGAGGGGGTACGAATATAGCGGTAACCCGGTGGCTCGGAACTCGGCTCGCGGCTCCATTCGTCGGGTTCGTGCCGGTAATTCAAACCCAGGTCGTTGTCAATCGTCTTCGGCGCCAGCACGGTGGGCAACGAGTTCGACAGCGCCTGCATGCCGTTCAGCGTGCCGTCGCCCCCGATACAAATCAGCCCTTCAATATCCAGGCGTTTCAGCCGGTCGACGACTTCGCCAATCGTTTGCACATCGTTGGCGTCGACGTAATCGCGCGAGGCGCCAATGATCGTGCCGCCGCGCGTCGGGTCGAGCTCTGGAATCGGCGTGAACAGCGGGTTCAGGCGCAGGTGCGGTACCCGGTGGTTGAACAGGCTGCTGAAACCCTTGATGAACCCAATGACCTCGACACGACGTTGGCAGGCGCGGAGCACCGCACCGTAAATCGTGGCGTTCAATGCGGGCGTGTCGCCGCCCGCCGTTAAAATGCCGATGCGTTTCATAGTCTGTCGGTTGCCAGAAGGTTCAGGCGCGGCCTGGTTCCGCCGCACCCGGCGGATGAGCGATCAGGCAGCAATTGGCGAGTCACCTCACCCAGTTCGTCGGTCAACCTGGCCCGGTGGTTGTCGCCGCCGACTATTGGCTAACAAGGGGCGTACGAACGCCGCACGCACTGCCGATCAGGCAAACCCTTTGAGCACGGGTGGTCTAGCGCTTTATTTTCGCATCCTGGCAATTTGAGGTAAAGAGTTGAAAGCGTCGCACAGACTCCAGGTCGGCTTTTGCCGCATCGCACTCCGTACACGGTCGATTTGGCCGAAAGTCGGGTGTCAGCGCCGGGTTTATCTCCATCACAGGGGGTCGCTCGTTTGCATTACTTTTTCGTCAGCGTGGGCCTTCAGGACATGGCCTGGCGTCGATTGCGCGCAAAGTCTGGGCTTTTGCAGCGCCGCGTCGCCGATTCCAAAAGCCAATCGCCGCACGCGGCACAAAATATGCCACATGCCCTTGATGATTCGCTCTATGCAACGCGTGTACCGATCTGAGACCTCGGCGGCGAAACGACGCCTCGCATGGCCCGAAGTGTGGGCATTGTCGGTGATGATTTCCGCAGCGTCAGAGTCTGGCGGCGGCGATTTATGGCGGGTGCACTGGCCAACGGCACTGACCAAGGTCCGGCCAGGCTTGCCTGACAATCGGGCGGGTAAGCCCGGTTTCCGGGCGGCCGTCGGCTTGATCGGTGCCGTTCGACGTGCGATGCTGTCGAGGCCGGTGCGAAATGACAATCAACCGCCCGTGTCCCGAATCTGAGGCGTGATGACGGTGCGTGACGTAAGCTTCTCCGGGGCTTGCGCCCGCCTGCTGCGGCTTTGCCGGGTTGGAGGCATGCCTCAGCCGGCTTCGGAGCGGGCCAGCCGCGGGCCCATTTTCATCCATCCCCTGTTACTCGCAACAATCGAATTGGCCTGAATGTCCATACGCATCGCGCTGAACCACAGGACGGTTTACCAGTATGATCGGCTCGTCACTTTGGGGCCGCAGATCGTCCGGTTGCGAACGGCCCCGCACTGCCGAACGCCGATTCACAGCTATTCGCTGAAGATCAGTCCGAAACAGCATTTCTTGAACTGGCAACAGGACCCCCATGGCAATTATCTGGCCCGGCTGCTGTTTCCCGACCCCACCCGCGAATTGGCGATTGAAGTCGATCTGACGGCGGAAATGTCGGTGATCAACCCGTTTGATTTCTTTCTCGAACCCTCGGCCGAGAAATCACCGTTTATCTACGAGCCATGGCTGGCCCGCGAATTGAAGCCGTTTCTCGAAACCGAGCCGGTTGGGCCCAAGTTGCGGAATTACCTGGCCCAGATCGACCGCAAGCCACGAGCCACGAACGACTTCATTGTCAGCGTGAACCGGCAATTGCAGCAGGCGATTCGCTACCTCGTGCGGCTTGAGCCCGGGGTGCAGAGCTGCGAGGAAACGTTGACGCTGGGTTCGGGTTCCTGTCGCGATTCGGCGTGGCTGCTCGTGCAGATTTTTCGCAACCTGGGAATCGCTGCGAGGTTTGTGTCAGGCTACCTCATTCAATTGACGGCCGACGTTCGCGCGCTCGATGGCCCCTCGGGGCCGGAGGCCGACTTTACCGACCTGCACGCCTGGACCGAAATCTACCTGCCCGGCGCCGGTTGGGTCGGGCTGGACCCGACATCAGGATTGCTGGCGGCCGAGGGGCACATTCCGCTGGCGTGCACGCCGGAACCGGCGAGTGCGGCGCCGGTGACAGGCCTGGTTTCGGAATGCAAAACTGAGGTGCACTTCGAAATGTCGGTGACGCGGATTCACGAAGACCCGCGTGTCACCCGGCCCTACAGCCCCGACCAATGGCGCGAAATTGACGCCTTGGGGCAGGCCGTCGACGAACGGTTGCGACGCGACGACGTGCGGCTGACGATGGGTGGCGAACCGACGTTTGTTTCCATTGACGACATGCAGGGCGACGAGTGGAACACCGCCGCCGTCGGGCCGACAAAGCGCCGATTCGGCGACAAACTCACGCACCGGCTGCGCAACCGTTTCGCCTGGGGCGGGCTGTTGCATTACGGGCAGGGCAAGTGGTACCCCGGCGAATCGCTGCCCCGCTGGGCGTTTTCCTGCTACTGGCGCAAAGACGGCGAACCGATCTGGATGAACCCCGAACTGTTCGCCGACGAATCGATCGCCTACGGGCACACCACGGCCGATGCGCAGCGGTTCGGCTGCGAACTGGCGCTGCGGCTGGAAGTCGACCCGCAATGGGTCGTGGCGGTGTATGAAGACGTGGCGCATTACCTGATGAGGGAGCGGCGGTTGCCGGTAAACGTCGACCCGCGCGACTCGCGGCTCGACGACCCTGAAGAGCGATCTCGGCTGGCGCGGGTGTTTGAACGCGGGCTCGGCGCGCCGGTCGGCTGCGTGCTGCCATTGCGGGCCCAACCCTGGCAAGCGCGCCCGCGGTGGGTCAGCGGCCCTTGGCCGCTGCGCAGCGAACAAATGGTATTGCTGCCCGGCGATTCGCCGATCGGGTTTCGGCTGCCCCTCGATTCTCTGCCCTGGGTCGCACCCGCCCTGCGCCCGCAGTTCGTCGAACTCGACCCGCTGGTCGAGCGCCCCCCGTTGCCGCCCCGGCCCGAGCTGCATCCTCAATCGGCCGTTGCCGGGGCGGCTGGCGGCGGGGGGCGCAGCGGGAATGGCGATCGCGGGCGCCAGGCGCACCGCGAACAAGCCCGCCCTGCCAGCCCGGCCGCCGGCGAAGTCGTGCGAACGGCGCTGTGCATTGAGTCGCGCAATGAGCGGCTGCACGTGTTCATGCCCCCTCTCGAGCGGCTCGAAGAATATCTCGATTTGATCGCCGCCATTGAAGATACCGCGGAGTCGCTGGGGTTGCCCGTGGTGATTGAAGGTTATACGCCCCCGGCCGATTCGCGCCTCAACCTGTTCAAAATCACGCCCGATCCTGGCGTGATCGAAGTCAATGTGCAACCCGCGGGCGATTGGGGCGAACTCTCCGAAATCGTCACCACGGTTTACGAAGAAGCCCGAATGACGCGACTTGGAACGGAGAAGTTCATGCTCGACGGCCGGCACTCGGGCACCGGCGGGGGCAACCATATCGTGCTGGGCGGGCCGACCCCTGCCGACAGCCCGTTTTTGCGGCGGCCCGACCTGCTCCGCAGCTTGCTCGGCTACTGGAACAACCACCCTTCGCTGTCGTACCTGTTTTCCGGCCTGTTTGTCGGGCCGAACAGCCAGTCGCCGCGGGTCGACGAGGGCCGGCGCGACGCAATTTATGAATTGCAGATTGCGTTTGACCAGATTCAGGAAGGGGCATACCACCCTCCCTGGCTCGTGGATCGCGTGTTCCGGCACCTGCTCGCCGATCTGACCGGCAATACCCACCGCGCCGAGTTTTGCATTGACAAGTTGTATTCGCCCGACAGCAGCAGCGGCCGGCTGGGGCTGGTCGAATTTCGGGCGTTCGAAATGCCCCCGCATCCTCAAATGAGCCTGGCCCAGCAGTTGCTCGTGCGGGCGCTTGTCGCCAGATTCTGGAATCAGCCTTATCGGCACCCGCTGGTCGAGTGGAATACGATGCTGCACGACCGCTTCCTGTTGCCGCATTTCGTCGAACAGGATTTCCACTCGATTCTGGCGGAACTGCGGCAGGACGGCTTCAATTTTTGCCCCGACTGGTTCGCGCCGCATTTCGAGTTTCGATTTCCCGCAATCGGCGAGGCCGTTTACGAAGGAGTCCGCCTGGAGCTGCGGCAGGCGATTGAACCCTGGTACGTCCTGGGCGAAGAGCCCGGCGGCGGGGGAACGGTGCGCTATGTCGATTCGTCGGTCGAACGGTTGCAGGTCAAGGTGAGCGGGCTGACCGATTCGCGCCACATCGTGACCTGCAACGGCCACAAGCTTCCGCTGCACCCTTCGGGAACTGTGGGTGAGTTCGTGGCCGGCGTGCGGTTTCGTGCCTGGCAGCCGCCGGGTTGTTTGCACCCTACAATTCCCGTTCACACACCGCTTGTGTTTGACGTGATCGACGTCTGGATGCAGCGATCGATGGGCGGCGTGACCTACCACGTGGCCCACCCCGGCGGGCGAAGTTACGACACGTTTCCCGTCAATTCCAACGAAGCCGAAGCGCGGCGGGCGGGGCGGTTCTTCAAAATGGGTCATACCGGCGGTTCGGTTTCGATTCCGTTCGATGAGCCAAATCCTGATTTTCCATTGACGTTAGACTTGCGGCGAACCGACAATCGCCGATAACTGATGGTGGCGAAGGTGGTTCGAATCGGCGCAGGGCGACGGCCTGCGCCGGCATGCGAGCCGCAACGTCAGACGTTTTCATGAGTTACTGCGCTGTGTGCAATGACGCGCAATCATTGTTTGTGCCAGCGGCAGACCGTCGGTGGCAACCTGGCGCGGCCGGCCGCCGCAGGATAGAATTGAAGATGCCTCAGATTCCGATCTGAAATCGGTTTTGTTCTGGCGGTAAAATTCCACACATCCGTCCGTTCCAACGAACCCTCGGCAATATGGATTCGACGATCTCGCCCCCCGCCGCTGTCAACTTGTTTGAGGGCTACACACCACCGGCCGGCGGGTACGATGAAATGTTTTCGTCGCCCGGGATGTTGCGTGAGCCTTGGGGTCGTTTCGCGGCCGATGTCAATCAATTGGGGGCGGGTGAATTATCGCGCCGCTGGGATGAAGCGAACCGGCTGGTGGCGGAAAACGGCGTGACCTACGGCGCTCTGGCCGAGTCATCTGACCGCGCCCGCCCCTGGGAACTGGACGCGCTGCCGCTGGTGATTTCGGCGCCCGAGTGGAATGCGATTTCGAGCGCTCTTGTTCAACGGGCGCGGCTGTTCAACCTGATCCTGCTGGATTTGTACGGCCCGCAACGCCTGCTCAGCCGGGGGCTGTTGCCCCCGGAACTGATTTACACGCATCCTGGCTATTTGCGCGAATTTCATGGCCAGCGGATCCCGGGCGACCTGTTTTTGCACTTTTACGCTGCGGATCTGGCCCGTTCGTCGGACGGCACGTGGTGGGTCGTGTGCGACCGCACCGAAGCCCCCTCGGGCGCCGGGTATGCCCTCGAAAACCGCATCGTTTCATCGCGCATGCTGCCGATGATTTTTCGCGACTGCCGCGTACAGCGCCTGGCGTCATTCTTCATCGCGCTGCGCGAGCTCCTGCAGCGCTTGTCGCCCCCGCATCGCGAAAACCCCCGCGTCGTGCTGCTCAGCCAGGGGCCGCACAACTCCAACTACTTTGAAGACGCCTATCTTTCACGGTACCTGGGTTATGCGCTGGTCGAAGGCGGCGACCTGGCCGTGCGTGACAACGAAGTCAATTTGAAAACTCTCGGTGGGTTATTGCCGATTGACGTTATCCTGCGCCGCGTCAACGATGACGATTGCGACCCGCTTGAGCTCAGGGCTGATTCGATTCTCGGTGCGGCGGGCTTGTTGCAATCGGCGCGGAGCGGCAAGGTGGCCATGGTGAATTCGCTGGGCAGTTCGCTGGCCGAAACGCCGGCCTTCCGGGCGTTTTTGCCGCGCCTGTGCCGCGAATTGCTCAGCGAAGACCTGCTGATTCCCTCAATCGCCACCTGGTGGTGCGGGCAGGCCGAGGCGCGCGAACATGTCATTGCCAACCTCGAACAACTCATCATCAAGCCCACGTTTCACGGGTTCAACAAGCCGGTTCTGGCGGGCTGGCAGTTGGGCCGCCGGCAGCGCGACGACCTGATCGCGGCGATCAGGGCTCGCCCGTGCGAATACGTGGCGCAGGAGCGGATGAACCGGTCGTCGGCCCCGGTCTGGCTGCGGGGCCGCCCGCAACCGTGGTCGGTCGCCGTTCGCACGTTTCTGGTCGCTTCCCAGGACACGTATCTGACTATGCCCGGCGGCCTGACTCGGGCATCGGCCTTGTCCGATCGGCTCGAACTTTCCATTTCCGCCGGCGAGCGCAGCAAGGACCTGTGGGTGCTTTCGGAAGGCCCCGTCCGCGAAGTCACGCTGCTGGGCGGGGCCAACCAGGCGATTCAACTCCGCCGCAGCGGTTCCGAATTGCCCAGCCGCGTCGCCGACCACCTGTTCTGGCTGGGGCGCAACATCGAGCGGGCCGAAGGTTCGGCCCGACTGCTGCGGACGCTGTTTTCGCGGCTCACGAGTGAAGGCGATGGCGTGCACCTGCCGGAAATTCCCGTCCTTCTGCGGGGGTTGGCTGAACAGGGTCAGCTCGAACCGGGGTTCATTGTCGAGGGCATGACGCCCCCGCTCCCGCCTGTCGAGCAGGTCTTGCCCCGCGTGATTTTCGACGAAGCCGAGCCGATGAGCCTGCGCTCGACGCTGACCGTCGTGCATGACGTGGCTTCGGTTGTGCGCGACCGCCTGTCGCTCGACAGTTGGCGGATCATCCACCGGATTGACCAGCGATTTCACCCCTCGCGGGCCGATGGCGCGATCGACCTTGTCGAAGCCCTGGGCCTGCTGAATCGCGCCGTGATCGACATCGCCTCCTTCAGCGGCATGGTGGCCGAAAGCATGACCCGCACACAAGGCTGGCGGTTTCTCGACATCGGGCGGCGGATCGAACGCGCTCTCAACGCGATCAACCTGGCGCGGATTCTGATCGTCGACGACAAGACGCCCCCCTCGGCCCTCGAGGCCGTACTCGAAGTTGCCGACAGCCTGATGACCTACCGTTCGCGCTATTTGAACAGCATGCAGTTGCCTGCCGTGCTCGACCTGTTGCTGACCGACGACACCAACCCGCGATCGCTGGCGTTTCAGTCGGATACGCTGGTGGCGCACATCGACCAGTTGCCGCGTGACCGCACGCAGCCTCTGCCCACGCTCGAACAGCGCGTGGGCCTGTCGATCGCTAACAGTATTCGCATGCTGGGGCCGGCGGTGCTGGGCGACAGGCCCGGCCAACCGCACTGCGCCCGGCTTGACCGGTTGTTGCACCGCCTGGCCGGGCAGCTACCGCATCTATCCGACGCGATCAGCCATCGCTACCTGATCCATGCAGGGTTGCCGCGGCAGTTGACCGAAATTCGCCCGATGGGCTGCCGCCGCAACTGACCCGCGGGCTCGAATCTCGCCGTGCTCTGCGTTGCTTTCAGGGTTAACCGAATGAAATATAAAATCACGCATACCACGCTTTACACCTACGGCGAAGCAGTACCGGTATGCCATAATCTGTTGCATTTGACGCCACGCGAAGGACATGGCCAGACCTGTCGGCACCACAAACTGATCATTCGACCGCACCCCACGTCCATCGGCCGGCGTTCAGACACGTTTGGCAACCTGGTCCATTTTTTCTCGGTCGAGCAGGCGCATAAGCGGCTGCGGGTGACCTCCATCAGCCGCACCGAGATTTCCGGTCCGCAAATTCCAGACCCCGCCGCGACGCCGCCCTGGGAATCGGTTCGCGACCACCTGCATCAGAAAGTCGAACCGGCATGGCTCGAAGCGGTTCAATTCGCCTTCGATTCGCCGGCCGTCGTTACGTTCGAAGCCCTCGCCGATTATGCCCGCACGTCGTTTCCCGCGGGCCGCCCCATTCTCGAAGCCGCGCTGGACCTGACGCGGCGGATTCATGACGACTTCAAGTTTGACCCCACGGCGACTGAAGTCGGGTCATCGCTCAGCGAGATTTTTGTGTTGCGGCGGGGCGTGTGCCAGGACTTCGCCCATTTGCAAATCGGCTGCCTGCGGTCGCTGGGGCTGGCGGCCCGCTACGTCAGTGGGTATTTGCGCACGCGGCCACCGCCCGGAAAACCAAGGCTCGTTGGTGTCGACGCCTCGCACGCCTGGGTGTCGGTGTTTTGCGGCAACGCGGGCTGGGTCGATGCGGATCCAACCAACAACGTGATTCCGTCGGTCGATCACGTCACCATTGCCTGGGGCCGCGATTACCACGACGTCAGCCCGATCAAGGGGGTCGTCATTGGCGGCAGCCAGCACACGTTGCGCGTGGCCGTCGATGTCATGCCCCTCGAAGACGACCCGCCCGCGTCGTAGTCTTCGAGCTGTTTGCTACAGGTTTTGCAGTGGGGTGCCGTCGCCGGCGGCACCGGCGCTGTTTGCCTTGATGCGCCCCTGTGTGGGGCTGTAGATCCACCCGACCGCCGCGGTGCCATCGGTCGCGCCGGGGTTGGGCGTGGCCGTGTCGATATTGGCCACGATCATGACGCCCGCCGCCCCATTGACCGGGTTGGGGGGAATTTGATTGAGTAGGTACGGCCCAAAGGGAAGAGTTCCCGCCGGGCCGGTATTGCCAGCGGCGTCGCTCGACAACAGCAACGCATTGCGAAAGGCCGTCGAAGTCGCCGCGCTTTGTCCCGGAAAGCTCCCTCCGTGGTCAAATTGATACGCTTTGATCTGGCTCCGCAGCGTTTGCAATTCCTGGATCAGGGCCGATTCCTGCGCGTCTTGGTTCGCCCGCCCGAACTGCGGCAGTACGACCGCGGCCAGGATTCCCATGATCATGACCACAATCAGCGTTTCGACCAGGGTGAACCCGGGTTGCCGATGGCGGCTGGCGGCGTGCTTGGAAAAACGGGCGAGCATGATATGGATTGGCCTTGGCGACGGCATTGGCGGCAGATGGTGAACGGTATCAACGCCGACCGGCAGCTGGCGACATCGGCGGCCAATGTACCACCGTGTCGCGGGCTGCCGGATAGGGCAACGGTTTGCAACGTCGAATCAGACCACGCCGCGACCAGGCGGGCGCAAACGGTGCCGTGCCTGTTCGCTGGTTGGGGTTGGGATTACATGTTGATCAGCGGGTTGCCATTCGAATCGTTGCCCGTGGTGTTACCCTTAATCAGACCTTCGGTCGGGCTATACAGCCAGCCGATGGACGACGACGAGTTGACGGTGGCACCTGAAATCGGTGCGGCCACGATTGCCACGCCAGCCGCCCCGTTGTACGGGTTGCTGGGCAGCGTGCTGAAGTACGGACCGTAAATGTAGGGTGCAGTGCCGGGGGCGGTACCCGGCGCGGCGGTATTGCCGTTCACGTCGGTGGGCAGGGTCAGCGCGTTGGCAAACGTCACAGCCGTCGCCGTGGGGCCGCCGGGAAACTGTCCGCCGTGCTGGAACTTGTACAATTGAATCTGGCTCCGCAGCGTTTGCAGGTCCTGGCCCAGCGCCGACTGTTTGGCATCGCTGTTGGCGGATGTGAATTGCGGCAAGACGGTCGCGGCCAGAATTCCCAAAATGACCACAACGATTAAGACTTCAATCAGGGTGAACCCCTGACGGCGTTGCGACTTCTTCATTACTGTGCTCCCAAGTGAATCAGATTGGTTCCGGTGAACGACGCGACGGCCTCAACTGAAGAGGCAATCCTGACTAAGGTGTGATCCGTTCGGTGCTCGCAGTTCAGCGAAATCTGGCATGCAGATCGGTCAGTCCGGGTTGCTTCGCACCCGCACGGAGCGGTGCTGTTCTCCCGCATCTCGGAAAAACGACACCGTGCCGCACAGGCCCTGAAACCACCGCGCCCCCAACCGATTGAACTTCGCTGTGGGGTGTGTATTGCCTGCGATGGGAAAAACCTAGTTTATGCGAGCCGCAAGTCAATTTTTTTTACCAGAACCACCTATTTCGCGCGATCGGGAGTCCGATTCTATAGATTATTCCGGAAATGCCGCCGAATCGGCGATTGATCGCGTGTTTGGGGTGGGACTGATCAGCATTTTGCTCCAACTTCGGCCGCACATGCGGGAAAACCAACTGTCGGGAGGGCCTCCGCAAAGTTCCCGCGAAGGTACGCTCAACCCGGGCTGAGGGGTGACGTTCGGGGGCACAAGCGTGCTCACCGGCCCGAATTCCCAGCGAACGCCCGACGCGAACGCCTGAAATGGCACATACGTACAGTATTTGAATGTTGAGAGATGAAATCGTGAAGAATTGGCAGGCAGCAGCAAATTCTGATGGAACTCCTTGACGAGAACGGGGGGGCTGGTAATAATATCGAAGCACCAACTTTTATGGTCGGTCACTTAGGGTAACCTTTCGCGTATGAAATAAAGAGCACATCCAAGAGAACTCTTCTCTTACTGCTGCGTCGTCGGTCTCGACGAACGCTCAGCGCCTTCTGTTAATCTGAACACGTCTGTCGTCGCACGAATTGGGTTTGCGCGGGGTCGCAACCACCGAGTTCCGTTTCAACAGCGGACATCAGTTTGTTTTTCTTCGTGCCGGTTTCCGCGCAAAGAAAGACGCCTCACCCACGCAGAGGGTATGTACAGAAGGGTTCGATATTGACCGGCTCGACTCCGAATTCCGACAGCGATGGCGACGGCGAGTGTCGCCCGCGTTTTTCCACTGAAAGTCAAAGGAAGAGAATGATCTCAAATCTTGCGGAACCTTTAGAAGTCAAGTCACGAGCGGCAATTCCCGAACTTTCGGAGCAACTCGAAAAAGACCTCGTGCAGGTGTTCAAGCTCCTGTCTGACGAAACCCGCCTGCGGATCCTGATGTACCTGATTCGCGAGGGCGAGTTGCACGTGACGGCCCTGTGCGACAAACTCGGCCAAAGCCAGCCGGCGGTCAGCCATCACCTGGCCCTGTTGCGTGTTGCCGGGCTGATTGAAGCCCGCCGCGACGGCAAGCACAACTTTTACTCGATTCGGGCAAAACACTTTCATCGGCTGATGAAAGAAATCTTTGAAGGCATGCAAGATCAGGAAGACGAAATCCGATTTGAAGATTTCGTGCTGATTCACACGCCCTGACGGCTGTCGGTGGGCGCCCCGCCTCACCCGCCCCAGCGGCTTCAAGCATTTCGGCAACTCAACAAGACCACCCCTCAGCGGGTGGTCTTGTTTTCTTACACACGTGCAACAAAGGCCGACGCGTTGGTTTTCGCGGCGCGGGTCGGTTGCAGGCCCGACGGTCCAAGGTCGAACGTCAGGCCGCCAGAATTGTCGGGGCGTAACTGGCGCGGCGGTCTGAATCGCAAAAGAAGCGGCCCAAGCGGCCCAGTCGCGCCGGATTTGGCAAGTTTCTCGAGCGACCAATAAATTAAGACATCCATAGTTCTTG
>JAJXXL010000442.1 GCA_021781115.1 Planctomycetota bacterium | reverse complement strand
GATGCCGACGCATGATTCTATGAGTTTGCCGGGGTTGCAGCGGTTGCTTGACGCTGCGGGGCGGCAATGCTAGCCTCTTGGCTTCGTGCGTCGGTCCATTGAATGGTTCAGGAAAATCGGGAATGTCAAACACGACAAACAAGTACGTCTACTTTTTCGGACAGGGCAAGGCAGAGGGCGGCGCGAGTATGCGCCCTGAACTGGGTGGCAAGGGGGCCAACCTCGCCGAAATGACAAATATCGGCCTGCCAGTTCCGGCGGGGTTTACGATTACGACCCACGTGTGCAATTACTTTTATGACCACGGCCGCAGCTACCCGCCTGAACTTGAGTCGCAGGTGTTGCAGGCGTTGTCGCGCATCGAAGAGGCCATGGGGGCCAAGTTCGGCTCGACCACCAACCCCCTGCTGGTTTCGTGCCGCTCAGGTGCCCGCGATTCCATGCCCGGCATGATGGATACGGTGCTCAACATCGGCCTGAACGATGAAACGGTGCAGGCTCTGGCGAAACAGTCGGGCAACGAACGCTTCGCGTGGGACAGCTACCGCCGGTTTGTGCAGATGTATGGCGATGTGGTCCTCGAGCTCAAACCGAAAGACAAAACCGAGCACGACCCGTTTGAGGTCATTCTCGAACGCAAAAAGCAGAAGGCGGGCGTCAAGTTCGATTCAGACCTCAGCCCTGCGCACCTCAAGGAACTGGTGGCCGAATTCAAGCAGGCGATCAAAGACCACACCGGCAAGGATTTTCCCACCGATCCGCTGAAGCAATTGTGGGGCGCCGTGGGTGCCGTGTTTGGCAGTTGGATGAACGACCGGGCGATGGTCTATCGCCGCACCTACGGCATTCCGCACAATTGGGGAACAGCCGTCAACGTGCAGGCGATGGTGTTCGGCAACCTGGGCGACGACTGCGCCACAGGTGTGGGCCTGACCCGCGACTGCTCGCTGGGGCTGCCCGGCTTTAATGGCGATTACCTGATCAACGCCCAGGGCGAAGACGTCGTGGCCGGAATTCGCTCGACCAAACGTATTGAAAAGACGTTGGCGCACGACATGCCCCAGGCGTTCGAGCAGTTGAACCAGATCGGCAAGACGCTCGAAAAGCATTACAAGGACACGCAAGATATCGAGTTTACCGTGCAGCGCGGCAAAGTGTGGATGCTGCAAACCCGCAATGCCAAACGCACCGGCTTTGCGGCCGTGCGCATCGCGGTCGACCTCGTCAACGAGGGGCTGATCAGCAAGGACGACGCCTTGCAACCGAAGCGTATTCCAGCCGACGATCTCAACCAGCTCCTCCAGCCGATCTTCGACGCCCACGCCAAGGCCGCGGCCGGTAAAACAGGCCAACTGCTGGCACGGGGCATCAACGCCGGGCCCGGCGCGGCGACCGGCAAGATCTGTTTTCACGCCAGCGACGCCGAAGCCCAGTTTCATGCCAACCCCGCCGTCGAACTGGTTCTCGTTCGCCGCGAAACCAGCCCTGAAGATTTGCGGGGCATGAAAATCGCCAAGGGAATTCTCACGGCATTCGGAGGCGCAAGCTCGCATGCCGCCCTGGTCAGCCGGCAAATGGGCAAGGTGTGCGTCGTGGGCTGCGGCGAGCTCGAGGTCGATTATCACGCCGGCACCGTCACCGTTGGCAGCAAGGTGCTCAAAGAGGGCGACGACATCAGCATTGACGGCTTTACGGGCGAGGTGTTTGCCGGCCGCGTGAAGACCCAGTCGAGCGAAGTGTTTCAGGTGCTGATCGACAAGACCCTCGACGCGAGCCAGTCAGATGTCTATCGGCGGTACGCGCAGCTCATGACTTGGGCTGATGAAGTTCGCAAACTGCGGGTTCGCACGAACGCCGACAAGCCCGAACAGGCCACTGAAGCCGTGGCGTTTGGCGCCGAGGGCATCGGCCTGTGCCGCACCGAGCACATGTTCTTCGATCATATCGACGAATTCCGGGAAATGATCCTGGCGACCGACGTCGAACACCGCCGGACGGCGCTGGCCAAGCTGCTGCCGTTCCAGCGCGACGACTTCGCCGGCCTGTTCCGGGCCATGGGGGGGCGGCCTGTGACGATCCGCCTGCTCGACCCGCCCCTGCACGAATTCCTGCCGCAAGACGCCGAGTCACAGAAAGACCTGGCGAAAAAGCTGGGACTGTCAGTCGAAGAAATTGCCACCCGCGTCAATGCGCTGCACGAAAACAACCCCATGCTGGGCCACCGCGGTTGTCGGCTGGGCATCGTGTACCCTGAAATCACGGCGATGCAAGCCCGGGCAATTTTCGAAGCGGCGTGCCTCGTCAAAAAGGAAGGTATCGACGTCAAGCCCGAGGTGATGATTCCGCTGGTCGGTTTCCTCACTGAATACACGGATCAGGAAAAAACCGTTCGCGAACAGGCCACGGCGGTTTTCGCCGAGAAGAAACAGCAAGTCGAATACTTGGTTGGCACGATGATTGAGGTGCCGCGGGCCGCGGTGTGCGCCGATCAAATTGCAGCGGGTGCCGAGTTTTTCAGCTTCGGTACCAACGACTTGACGCAAACCACGCTGGGCATGAGCCGCGACGATTACGGTGGCTTCATTTCGTACTACCGCGAGCACGACATTGTGCCGAACGACCCGTTCCAGACAATCGACCAGGATGGCGTCGGCGGGTTAATGCGACAAGGGGTCGCGGGCGGGCGTAGAGCCCGTGCAAACCTTAAGATCGGCATCTGCGGCGAGCATGGGGGCGACCCGGCAAGCGTGATTTTCTGCCACCAGATCGGCCTCGATTACGTCAGTTGTTCGCCTTACCGTGTACCGGTCGCGCGGCTGGCGGCGGCTCAGGCGGTCATGCTGGAGCGGTCGGCCAAGAAGTAGCCGCGGCCGCGCCAAGCCATTTTCAGCCACCGGCTTGGTCCATCACGACCGGGCCGGTGGCATTGTCAGAATTGCCCCCGCGCAACTTTCATTCCAATTAGTGTGAAGATGGGGGCTTTGTCGGCCAGAATCTGGTATTTTTCGCGAAATCCTGAAAATTGGCCTTTTCGGTCGAGTCAGGCGGGGGTATTATCTGAAAGACTTATGGTTCCCCGGTTGTCCTGAAAGATGATCGGGTGGCTTTAATACCACACCCGCGTGGTGAGGGCGCGTTTGCCTGATGGGCGCTTGGGCGGTGTTCTCGCGAACGCGATACGGTTTCCCGATGTTGTGATCGCCTGAATTTGCCGAGATGGGTGCTTTCCCATGAAAATCAAACCATAGCGCGGTCCGTTGCAGACAACATATCGCAGGAAACGCCTACCCACCCGGCCCCACCCGATCTTTCTGACGTTTCAGCCTTCAGTTGCCAAATGTTGTCGAGGCGGAGTTCCTCGGCTGACGGCGCGGTGTTGGTACCCGCCGCAAGGTTTGCGAAGTTATTTGAAGCGGCCGCCGCGACCCGGCGGCACTGATTGCGCGCCCGGGTCCGACGGGTAGGCAATGAAACCAACCAATTTAACCATTCAAGTTTTGGTCCGATTTCCCTGATCCCGTCGCAGACGGGGGTTCTTTTTGAAACTGTCAGGTCCATGTCAGAACTCAGCAAAATCCGCAACATCGGCATTTCGGCGCACATCGACTCGGGCAAGACGACGCTCACCGAGCGGATTCTGTATTACAGCGGGCGCATTCACCGCATGCAGGAAGTCAAGGGCGACGGCGCCGGCGCCACGATGGACTACATGGAGCTCGAAAAAGAGCGCGGCATCACGATCACCTCGGCGTGCACCCAAGTCGAGTGGGAGGACCACGTCATTAACGTGATTGACACGCCGGGGCACGTCGATTTCACCGTAGAAGTCGAACGCAGTCTGCGTGTTCTCGATGGCGCGGTACTGGTGCTGTGCTCCGTGGGCGGCGTGCAAAGCCAATCGCTGACAGTCGACCGGCAGATGAAGCGGTACCGCATTCCCCGCATCGCCTTCATCAACAAGATGGATCGCACGGGCGCGAACGCGGCCAATGTCATCAACCAGGTTCGTGAAAAGCTGGGCGTGACCCCGTTGCCCCTGCAACTGCCCATGGGCGCCGAATCGCGGTTCCAGGGCGTAATTGACCTGGTACAAATGCAGGCCGTGTATTTTGACGGCGACAACGGCGAGCAGATCCGGCGCGAGGCGATTCCTGCCGACTACGCCGAGGAGGCCAAGGCAGCCCGGCACCAGATGCTCGAAACGCTGTCGCTATTCAGCGACGCACTGATGGAAGCCCTGCTCGAAGAGCGCGAAGTTTCGGCGGCCGAAATCATTCCCGTGATTCGCGAGGCGACTTTGTCGCAGGATGTCACTCCGGTGATGATGGGTACGGCCTATAAAAATAAGGGTGTGCAGGAACTGCTCGACGCCGTCCTGGCGTACCTCCCCAGCCCGCTCGATCGCCGCATCGAGGCGACCGATCTGTCTCGCAAGGCGCAAGACCTGGCGGCGGCCGAGGCTCCCGAAGGCAGCAAGCCCGAACCGGTCAAGGTCAAGCTGGAGCCGAAGCCCGACCTGCCGCTGGTGTGCATGGCGTTCAAAATCATCGAAGAACAGTTCGGCCAGTTGACGTTCATTCGCATTTACCAGGGCAAGATCGTCAAGGGCGAAACCTACACGAATACCCGCACCGGCAAGCGCGTGCGCATCGGGCGGCTCGTGCGCATGCATGCCGACCAGCGCGAAGACATCGATCGCGCCGATGCGGGCGACATCGTGGCCGCCGTGGGCGTCGACTGCGCATCGGGCGATACGTTTTGCGGGCAGGGTGTCGAGTACGCGCTCGAAAGCATTTACGTGCCTGACCCGGTGATTCGCCTGTCAATCGAGCCGCTGAAGCGCGACGGGGCTGACAAATTGAGCAAGGCGCTTGAGCGCTTTCGCCGCGAAGACCCGACGTTTCGCGTGACGACCGACGAAGAAACCGGGCAAACGCTGATCGCGGGCATGGGCCAGTTGCACCTGGAAGTGTACGTCGAGCGGATCCGCCGCGAATACAAAGTCGAATGCCTGGTGGGCGAACCGCGCGTGGCGTATCGCGAATGCCCCACCCGCGAGGTTGAGTTCAACTTCAAGCACAAAAAGCAAACGGGCGGCAGCGGCCAGTACGCGCACGTCGTGGGCAGGCTGGTACCGTTGCCCGAAGACTCGCCGGTGCCTTACGAATTCGAAAATGCCGTGTTCGGCGGGCGAATTCCTAAAGAATACATCGCGCCGGTCGATGCCGGGTTCCAGCGGGCGCTCCCCAAGGGGCCGCTGTGCGAGTGCGAAGTCGTCAACGTGAAAATGATTCTCGAAGACGGCAGCTACCACGATGTCGATTCGTCGGAAATGGCGTTCAACATCTGCGGGTTCAACTGCATGCGCGACACGCTGAAAAAGGCCGGCTTGGCCCTGCTCGAACCGATCATGACGCTCGAAGTCGAAGCCCCCACGGAGTTCCAGGGATCGGTCACGGGTCATATTTCCAGCAAGCGCGGCCTGATCACCTCGAGCGAGGTGCGGCAGGGCGTGGGCGTGTTCAAGGCCGAAGTTCCGCTCGCCACGATGTTCGACTACGCCAATGAGCTGCGTTCAATGACGCAAGGCAAGGGCTCGTTCACGATGGAATTCAACCGTTATAAGCAGGTGCCCAAGTCGCTGCAAGAAGACATCGTTACCCGCCGCCGCGCTGAAAAGGAAGAAAAGCTGGCGCTGGCCCGCTGATTTCATGCCCGGTTGCCTATGCCGGCCCCACCCACTGACCGCGAACCGTGCCACCTGGTGGCAATCCTGCGGGCGGCCTGCCTGCTGGAGGCAGCCGCCCCCAAGCCCGGCAACGTGCACCCAGGGGCCGCCTTCGCCGACTTGTCGTACGCTGATTTCGTCGCTTCGGCCGAGGCATCGGCGCCCCACTTGGCGCTAGCCGGGCGCACGGGCGTTGGCGCGGCGATTCTTGCCGCCATCGAAGCGACGACTCGCGTCGTGCGGTCGAACACCAACTTGGGCATGGCGCTGCTCTTGGCCCCGCTCGCCGCCGTCGATGAAAACCTGCCGCTGGCCGCTGGTATTTGTGACGTGTTGCAGCGCCTCACCCAGCACGATGCCGCCCTGGCCTACCGCGCCATTCGGCTCGCCCACCCGGGCGGGCTGGGCCGCGTGCCGCATGAAGACGTGTGGCAGGAGCCGCAAGTCGGTCTGTTGGCCGCGATGCAATTAGCCGCCGATCGCGACCTGATTGCCGCCCAGTACGCGGGCAATTTCTCGCTGGTATTGACGACGGGGATAGACTTCCTGGCGGGGTTCAAAGACTTCGCGAGCGCATGGCAATACGCCATCGTCGGCCTGGCGCTGACGCTGCACGCCACGCACGCTGACAGCCTCATTGCCCGCAAGTGCGGCGGGGCCGTCGCCGCTGAAGCCTCGCGCCGGGCGGGCGCGGTTCTGGCAGCCGGTTGGCCCGGCGCCCCGGCCGGTCACGCGGCATTGGCTGAATTCGACGATTGGCTGCGGGCCGATGGGCACCGCCGCAACCCCGGGGCCATCGCCGACCTGACTGCGGCGTGCCTGTTCGCCGCGCTCCGCGAGAAACGGATCGCGCTGCCTGAGTTCGTCGCCCGCCCCGGCGAATAGTTCCTTATTTTTCGAACAGGGCCTCGACAAAGCTGTCGGGGTCGAACAATTCGAGATCATCAATCTGTTCGCCCAGCCCGACATATTTCACGGGCAGCGCCATTTGCTGCCTGATCGCAACGACGACGCCCCCTTTGGCCGTACCATCGAGCTTGGCCAGAATCATGCCGGTGCAGGCGACCGCCTCGGAGAAGAGCTTGGCCTGGCTCACGCCATTCTGCCCGGTGGTGGCGTCGAGCACGAGCAGCACTTCGTGAGGCGCGCCGGGAATGACCGCTTCCAGCACGCGGCGGATTTTCGAGAGTTGCTTCATCAGGTTTTGCTGCGTTTGCAGGCGCCCGGCGGTATCGACGATGAGCACATCGACGCCGGCTTCGACCGCCCGCATGCCACCCACGTGGGCCACGCTGGCCGGATCCGACCCGCTGGGCCGCGTGACGATTTCGCATCCCAGGCGCTGGCTCCACAACGTCAACTGTTCGACGGCCGCGGCGCGAAATGTGTCGCCGGCAGCGAGCAACACCGATTTGCCCTGCTTTTTGAGCAGGTTGGCGAGCTTGGCAATCGATGTGGTCTTGCCGGCACCGTTGACGCCGGCCACGAGCACAACGGTCACGCCTCGAGACGCGAAGTTCAGCGGGGCCAGCGGGTCGCCCGCAGCCCACTGCGCCCCATCGCCTCCCTTGAGCAGGTCCTTGAGCTTGGCCTTGATCGTGCTCCACAGTTCGTCGAGCACAATCGTCCGCCCCAAGTGCTTCGCCCGGAGTTCTTCGCGAATAGCCGTCGCCGCCACGACCCCCATGTCGGTCAATATCAGTCGACCGTAGAATTCTTCGAGCTTGGCGTCCGTAAGGATTTCGCCCGCCTTGAGCAGGTCACGAACGTCGGTAAACAGCAGGTCTTTGGTCTTTTGCAAACCGCGCTTAAGTTTGTCGAACAGGCCCATGCGGTTTCCTGTGTATGGAGCGAGTAACGCGAGATCAATGTTCCGCCCGGCAATAGCCACGGGCCTTAAAAAGCCGCCGCGGATCATACGGCCTCGCGCAGGCCGGAGCAAGCCGCGACCAGGTTGCCAGGGTTGCAGGCCCGCCCCTTCCCGTTGCGTTGGGGCCGATTCGCGGTTTCTGGTTGAGGCGTTGGTGGCAACCGTGTACGATACACAACCGATGGGCAAGCGGCGATGGCGCCCGCGGCGTGATATTCGCCGCGCATCATCCGCTGGCCGAAAGGGTTCAGGCCAACGAAAGGCGAGAAATGTCGTCCACACGCTATGAGTCGATTTTGCTGTTCGGCGCGCCGGGCGCCGGCAAGGGTACGCAGGGCCACATCCTTGGCCAGATTCCCGGGTTTTTCCATTTGTCGTGCGGCGACGTGTTTCGCACGCTCGACATCAACTCGCCCGACGGGCGTGAGATTTACGAATACAGTTCGCGCGGCGAACTCGTGCCCGACGCGACGACGATCAAGGTCTGGAAGCGTCACCTCGATGCGCTGACCGTGCTGTCGGTGTACAAGCCGTACGAAGACGTGCTGATTCTCGACGGGATTCCGAGGAATCGGTCGCAGGCCAAAATCCTGGAAGAGCACGTGCATGTCCTGCAAATCGTACATCTTGTGTGTCCCGACACCGAAGCGATGATCCGCCGCATCCGGCGGCGGGCCATTCGCGAAAACCGGGCCGACGACGCGCACGAAACGGTCATTCGCAAACGGTTTGAGGTGTATGAGGCCGAAACGCGGCCCGTGCTTGAGTACTATCCGAAAAGCAGCGTGTCTGACGTCGACGCCATCGGGTCGCCTGCAGAAGTGCTGCTGAAGATTCTGAAATGTGTGGTGCCTGTGCAAAACGCCCACTTCCGCCATGAATTGCCCGAAGAGTAACGGCCGCCGGCCCACGCCGCGGCGGCGCGTCGAAACAATCCTGCTGGCGTTTTTGCAACACGCGAACGGAGCCGTAGCAACATGATCAACCGCATTCGTGAATTGTTGGGCGCTCAGGCCGCCACCTTGCTCGACCACCGCTGCCAGACGATTCCTGCCGAATCGCTGCACCTGCCCGGCCCGGATTTCATCGACCGCATTTTCGCCCCCAGCGACCGCAACCTGCGCGTGCTGGCCAATCTGCAAAGGTTATGGGGTCACGGGCGGCTCGGTCACACCGGGTATATGTCGATCCTGCCCGTCGACCAAGGCGTCGAACATTCGGCTGGCGCGTCGTTCGCCAAGAACCCGGCCTACTTCGATCCAGAAAACATCGTCAAGCTCGCCATCGAAGGCGGCTGCAACGGCGTCGCCTCGACATTTGGCGTCTTGGGGGCCGTGGCCCGCAAATACGCCCACAAGATCCCGTTCATTGTCAAGATCAACCACAATGAGCTGCTCGCGTACCCCAACAAGCACGATGAAATCATGTTTGGCGAGGTTGATCGGGCGTTCGACATGGGGGCGGCGGCGGTCGGGGCCACGATCTATTTCGGTTCCGACGAAGCCAGCCGGCAAATCGTCGAAGTCGCCGAAGCGTTCGAGCGAGCCCACGAGCTGGGCATGGCCACCATCTTGTGGTGTTACCTGCGCAACCCGGCCTTCAACGCCGACAAAGACTACCATGTTTCGGCCGACCTGACCGGCCAGGCCAACCACTTGGGCGTGACAATTCAGGCCGACATCATCAAGCAGAAGCTGCCGGAAAACAATGGCGGCTATACCGCCCTCAAGTTCGGCAAAACGTCGCCGCTGGTGTATGAAAAGCTTACTTCGCCTCACCCGATCGACCTGTGCCGGTACCAGGTTGCCAATTGCTACTTGGGCCGCATGGGGTTGATCAACTCGGGTGGAGCCTCGGCGGGCGAAAGCGATCTGGCTGAGGCGGTGCGCACGGCGGTCATCAACAAGCGCGCCGGTGGAATGGGCTTGATCAGCGGTCGCAAGGCGTTTCAGCGCCCCATGGCCGACGGCGCACGGCTGTTGAACATGATCCAAGACGTGTACCTGGCGCCTGACGTGACCGTCGCCTGATCGAGCCATCGGCCCGCATCGGCTGCGTGGTTCGCAGGCCGTGGCACGCTCGTGGTTGGCTCGCGGATCGGCGCGGTTCAGTAAACGAGCGCCCCCGCGGCAATCGCCCCGATTCGCCCCGCCAGGTGGTTCACGTTCCCCTTGCCGTCGGGATGTACGCGATTGCTGAGAAAAATGACGATCAGGTGCGTTTGCGGGTCGATCCACAAGGATGTGCCCGTGAACCCGCCGTGGCCGTACGCGGCGGGCGAAAGCAGGTCGCCGCGGTTGCCCGAATACGATGAGAGAATATCCCACCCCAGGCCGCGCACATTGCCGCCCGGCAGCGTCACGGGTGCGATCATTTTGGCGACCGTTGCCCAGTGGAGCACCCGGACGCTGGTTGGCGCCTGGCCCAGCACCTGGTAATTGTTTTGCCCGCGATGCAGAAACATCGAAGCGATTTTTGCCAGCTCTTCGGCGGTCGAAAACAGTCCGGCATGGCCTGCGACGCCACCCAGGTGATACGCCCGCGGATCGTGCACAACGCCGCGCAGCCATTTGCCGTCGCGCTGTTCGGTGGGGGCCGCGGTTTGCTGAAGTTCGGTCGCCGGCAGATAGCCGGTCCGTTTCAGCCCCAGCGGTGCATACAGGTTTTCGCGGGTGAAATCGGCCAGGTTTTGCCCCGAAACGCGTTGCACGAGTTCGCCCAGCACGATGAACCCCACGTCGGAATACATGAATTTCGCCCCTGGGGCTTCCAGCGGTTTGAGGGCAAAGATGCGTTCGAACGCCTTGTCGCGGCCGTCGTTGTAATCTTCGACCGGGTTGTCGGGAATCAGCCCCGACTGATGCGTGAGCAATTGCAACACCGTGATGTCAGATTTCCCGTTCTGCCCGAATTCAGGAATGTGCGCGGCCACCCGGTCTTGCAGCCGGAGTTTCCCCCGCTCGACGAGCAACATCACGCTGGAGGCGGTCGCCACCGGCTTCGTGATTGATGCCAGGTCAAACAGCGTATCGGTGGTCATCGGCTCGCGCGCTGGTTCGACGGCGCGGTCGCCGTACGCTTTCAAAAACGCCGTCGAGCCGAAACGCCCGATCAGCACCACGCAACCCGGCAGCTTTTTGGCGGCCAGATCGGCGGCAACCGCCTCGTCGATGTACCGGAATCGCTGCTCATCGAACCCCAGTCCCTTCGGGTCGGTTCGCACTGGGGCGGCCGGCGCTTCGTCGACCGCGCTCGCCGCAGCACACCCGTAAAGCACCATTCCCATCGCGAGGCTGATGCAACTCACGCGGCCAACGGCAGACATGGCGAACTCCTTGTGGCGAGACCAGCAATCAATCGGGTTTCACGGGGTCATTCTCGGCGCCGACCAGCACGGGAAACACCTGAAACGAAATGACGGCCGGTTGCCCGCCGAGTGAGGTTTTGAGCGATTTTCCCCAAGTGTCGAACTCACTCTGCCAGATGGGCGGCAGCCCACTCCAACGTTGAATCGCCTCTGGAATCGCCAAGGGCCGCCCCAGCACGCCGGCCCGTTGCAGATCGGCGAACCGTTGCGGCGTCACAAACTCCGAAAACCCGTAACTGTGCGGCGCATGATACCGTGCGATTTCGCGCCAATGCACGCAAATGTGCGTCACCCGTTCTTCCGCCAGTCTGCGGCGCAAAGTTGCCGCGTCTTGAAGGGGCCATTCCGCGGCCGGAACGCCCTCCCGCCGCTCAGCGAACCACTCTTCAAACACCGAATGATCGAAGACCGTATTGTACACCACCGGAAACTGGGCGTCGAACACTGCCGCGCCGCCCACGCACAACACGCGGGCATCGGCGGGCAATCGCAGCGCGTTCAGACTGGCAATCTCAGGGGCCGTGATTTCTCCGGCGAACTGGCGGGCCTCGTTAAGATCGAGCAAATAGGCGTTAAAGCCGCACAGTCCGGTCGTAATGAACGCCAGGTTGAAAACCACCGCCGTCGAGCTGATGACGGGCAGCACGATCGACCAAGGCCGCACCGCCCACGCGGCCGGCCCGGCCGCGGCGTGCCCGCCGCCATCGCGCCAACGCGCGCCGCAGCCGGCCAAGAGGGCGACGACGGGAATCATCGGCACCCAGAACCGGTCAATGCGGTGCGTGAAGACCCACCAGGTCACAAACAGGTAAGCCAGGTACCCCCACAGCAGCCAGGCGCTGCGTCGCCCGGCGCGGTTGAGCAAGGCCAGCGGGGCTAATCCGAACAGCAATGGGCTGAGCCAGTCACTTTTCACTGTCACGTCCAGCACCTTGTCGGCCAGATCCGCAGGGGCAAAATTGTCGGGGCTGTGCGCATGCCGCCAGCGGGCGTCGAGCGCGGCGTCCCAATCGCGGCCGCCGAAAACGCCATACAGCAAGGGATACACCGGGTTACCTGTTTCGACGAGGTTCTTGCCGAGCCAAGGGCCGATCACAACCACCACTCCGATCGCAAACACCACTATCGCCCGCCACGCCCGAGCGCGATCAAACCGGAACGCTCCAACGGTGACGGCCGCGGCCAATGGTACGACAACCGACAATGCCGCAGGGTATTTGCACGCCATGGCGCTGCCCGCAAGTAGCCCCGCCAGAAAAAATGCGCCGCAGTGCTGGCGCAGGTTAACCTCACCAGCTTGCGCGTGTTGCAGCGCCAAGCCAGTCGCGTACAGGGCCACAAACAGGTAAAAGCCCAGCGCCCCTTCGGCATAGGCGATGATCGAAAGTCGATAGACCCAGGGCGTCGTCAGAGAGATGACCGCCGCCCACAATCCGGCCTGTGGGCTGAACCAGCGACAACCGGCGGCGTACAACGCCAGCGCTGTCAGCGGGGCAAAGCTCATCAGCAGTGTTTTTCCGGCCAGCGCCCCCCAATACCAGTCCTGCCGCAACACCATCGCCAGCAACGTGAGCATTTCCGTGCCGAACGGAAAACTGGTGTAGACATTATGCGGCAGAAACGCGATGCGGCCCGCCTGGTAGTATTCCTTTGGGCCTTCGAAATGATACTCGTTGACGTCAAAATCCGTCGAAGGCAGCATTGCCCCGAGCAACATGCACAACAAAAACGGCGCGGCGGCCAGCCCCGCGATCAGTGCCGCGCCCTGCGGCGGGGGTGGCAGTGCGGCGATTGCACCTGCCGTCGTGGACGGTTCGCCCCGTTCCTTCCACCGCAGAACCAGTTCAGCAACCACCACAGCCACGAGGCCGCCGCCCAGCAACGGCCTCGACAACCACCCGATCAGGCCGCACGCCAACGTGGTCAGCGACACGGCCGAAAGCCCCATCGCCAAACCGAATAAATTGCGTTCCAGACCCCGCCTCGGCAGCGGCGGCTGAACGCAGCGCAAAATCAGCAACCCCAGGCCCCACGCGCCCGCCAGGATCGCGCCCGCGATAAGCAGAAACTCAAACCGCTGCGGAAAGTACCGCCAACCCGAGTTTCGGGCGAGCCAATCGGCCATGGCGTCGGCGGGGCTGGGGGGCGGCGGATCGACCAGATCCAGCAACAGGGGAACTTCGCTCCACAAATCCCACCGGGTGAACTCAGCGTTGTTTGGCAACCGCTGGCTGAAAAAGACGCCAAAAAAAGCGGTCAGCCAGCCGGCTGCCGCCAAGCCGCGCCACGCAGACTCATCCCGCGCGGGCAACGCCGCGCCGGTCGGAGTCGGGGCGATCTGTGGTCGATGGTCCATGATCGAATCCGCGACGGGCGACGCAGCCGGGTTGGAAACCGATCAGGTCCTTTCGCCGGGGCGTCCGGGCAAGTCACGCGGCGGTCAGGCCGGCAGCAGCGCCGCCAACTCGGGGTGCGGGCGAGCGATGACGTCGGCCAGGATCAGCTTTCCGCCGAGGCGTTCGACTGTTTTTTTCCCGGTATCAATCGCCGTTTGCACAGCGGCCACGTCGCCGCGGACCATGATCGTGACGTAGGCCGCCCCGATCTTCTCCTTGCCGACGAGCGTTACATTCGACGATTTGAGCATGTCATCGGTGGCGTGCAGGGCGGCGACCAGACCCTGGGTTTCAAGCAGGCCAATCGCGTCGGTCGTTTTCATCGCGTTCTCTTTCGGGATGCGGTAATCGTAAAGGCCCAGCAATGGGCTGAAAATCGGCGGGGCGTTGACCAACACCCGCACGACGTCGAGCGGGGCGGGCAGCACCGTGACCAGGGCGCGGCTGCCCATGAGGCGGGCCAGCTCGGCCCCCTGTTCAGCGGCGAGCACGACCTCGGCCGTTGTACCGGCGAGCTTGATGCACTGTTCGGGGCCGTCGGTGCTTTCAATGCCCAACAGTCGCACGCCCGACGCCTTCAGGCAGCGATCGGCCACCAGCAATGCGGGTGTCAGATTGCCGACTTCCAACAGTGCCAGGCTGTACGTATCGGTGGTAGCAGTCGTATCGGTCATCAACGTTGTTGCGAGCAGGTGAAAACAACATCTGGTGGTATGGCGCCGGCCCGCGGGTGAAGCGTACGCCGCCGCCTTCGCATGCTACAAACCATAGCATACTTGAACAGACCTTGCGCGAGAATCGTGAAGGGAAAACTGCCCCCCACAGCCCTTGTAAAAAACGCAAATTCACACCAAGCCGCGACCGTGCAGGAGTGGAGCAGCGACGGCATACGGAGCGTGCGCGCTGCGGGCAGGGTGATGAAACGTTTCTGTGAATGCAATCCGGTCGTTCATTCCGCTTATAGTGCGCTGATCCAGCGCACGGTCAGGATTGGCACATCGGTGAACATCCGGAACTCGCGGCCAGTCTACCCCGACGGGGGTTGAATCCCGTGGCCCAGGGCCGCGCAGCGCACCCTCGGAATGACCGCCGTCACGCCGCATTTTACCCGAGCGGGGTTTTATCGGGGGCGAGACCACTTTGCCGCCTGCGAATGAGATGTCACCCATTCCGGACAAATGACTGCGTTCGGGTTCCGACACCCGGCGTGCGCTACGCCGCCTCAAACCGGGCGCATCAAACCCACAGCATCCGCACACGCTTTAAAATGCCGGTCAAGAGGAACATTCTATCACCGCACGCCCATACCCTCGCGATCGCGGCTCAATTTTCGACGGACTGCCCACAGCCATTTTGGCGTCGCCCGAATATTTTCCGATTTCTTTGTTGACGGGGGGGGGGCAAGGCC
>JAJXXL010000245.1 GCA_021781115.1 Planctomycetota bacterium | reverse complement strand
CCGCCGTTCAATTCGGGCCGCGGCTCGAGGGCCGCCCCCAGCGCGCCGGATTCGTGCAGGAGGTGCGCCAGCGCCAGGCCGCCCAACCCGCCGCCCGCCTGCGTCAAAAACTGTCGCCGCCCCACAGGACTCGTCGGGCATTCATGATCCAGGGTGGGCATCATCGATTTCCCTCATTTCGCAGCAGGACCAACAGGCGGGGCAAGCCACGCGCCCCCCCGTGGTCAATCGACAAACATAAACTCGTTGAGGTTAATCAAAAACCGGCAGGCGTAGGCCAGGCCATGTTTCACCGCAAACGGCCCGACCAGCGCCGCTTCTTCGGCGGTGGGGTGGCGCGCCAGCAGACACTGAAACGCCAGGTCTATTTGCCCGGCAGGGTCTTGCGCGCGTTTGCCAATTCGCTCGGCCAACAGCTCGCTTTGCCGCAGCACGAACCGCGCATTCAGCGTGGCCAGCGCCTGCAGGGGCGTCACCGAAACCGTCCGCTGGGGCGTGAGTTGCGAGGCGTCGGGACAGTCGAGCGTTTCCATCAATGGGTCGGGCAGCGTGCGAAATACGAACCGGTACACGCTGCGGCGGAAATTCGCCGGGTTGTTGACATCGAAATTCATGTAATCGACCACCGGGGTCACATGCACACCCGGCGTCTGAATAAACTGCCGCGCTGACGGGCCGCCCATCGTCACATCCAGGGTTCCCGAGGCGGCCAGCAGCGCATCGTGAAACGACTCGGCGTCGAGCCGGCGGCGGTTCATGCGCCACAGCCGCAAATTGTCGGCGTCGAGCCGGGCCTGATCGGGGCGGTCGGCCGCAGATTGCCGGTAAACCGCACTGGTAACAATCAGGCGATGCAGCGATTTCAGCGACCCCCCTCCCGCGCGGAACGTGTCGGCCAGCCAGTCGAGCAGTTCGGGGTGCGTTGGCGCGGTGCCCATTTGGCCAAAGTCGCTGGGCGTGTCGACCAGCCCACGCCCGAAATGATGCTGCCAGGCACGGTTGGCGATCGAGCGCCAAGTCAGCACGTTGTTGACATCAGACAGCCAGCGGGCGAGTGCGGCCCGGCGCGCGCCTTCGTCGGTTGCGTCGGCAAGTTGAAATTCGCGCGGCAGGCCCGGCACGCAGGCCAGCGCCCCCGGCGCCGCCTCACGCAGCGGCTGCACGATATTGCCGCGCTGCAGGACATGCACCGTTCGCGGCTTTGCAGTGGGCCGAAATGAGCCCTCGGGCTGAAAACGGGGCGTTCCACAATACACCCGGTCCAGCGGCGGCAGTGCCGCCAAGTCGCGCGCCGTTTGCAGTTGCCAATAATGGGCCGCCAGCCGCGCCTGCTGGGTCGGCGTGCGTGCCAACCGTTCGGTCGCGACAACGGCGGCGACATCGGGTGGCAGCGCCACCGCTTCCGTCGGCAACGGGCCGGCCGTTTCGGCCACGGAAAATCGCACACGCCCGATCAGGTGGCTCATCCCGTGCGACTGCTGGAGTTCGAACTTCAGCGTCACGCCCTCTGCCGCTTCGATCGCGGCGGGAATTTCGAATACCGCCTGATGCGGTTTGCCCACATCGGGGTAAATACTCCAGCCGGTGGCCGGGTTGTCGTCGATCGCCATGCCGACCGTCCACCCGGCTTGATTGAAATCGGCCTGCGGATTCGCGAGCACGATGCGCCGCCATTCGGGCGGTTCGCCCCCCGCCAGAACGTACACCCGCAGTTCATTCAGAGAGAAATTTCCATTGTCCTGCCGCCCCGGCCCCTGGTGCGGCAGGCTGGGGTCAGTCAGCGTTTCGAGCCGCAGGGCCGTGACCTTCTTCAGGCCGGTCCGCCCCACAACCGATACGACATCGCGCTCGGGACGGTCGCCAGTCGACAGCAACGACCCGTCATCGAGCGCCGTCAACGCGGCTCCTGCCTGCGATTGAGGCTCGGCCAGGGCCAGCACGTTCCACGCCGGCGCGGCCTTGACCACGGCGTCTTCCCACGCCTGCGAGGCGGCGACCAGCGCCGGTTCGAGCAACGCGGGGTCGTTAGACGCGAGCTGTTGCGATATTTGCGACTGGCGCGCCAGCAGTTCTGACCGCCGCCGCGCTACCTGCGGGTCGGCCTCGAATTCGCGGTTCGCCTTGTCGACGCCGGCGAACACGGCCTGCAAGGCATAATAGTCGTCTTGCGACACGGGGTCGAATTTGTGATCGTGGCACCGCGCGCAGTGCACGCTCGTACTGACAAACGTCGACATGACCGTCGTGACAATGTCATCGCGATCGAGGTACCGGCCCACTTCGCGGTCTGGCGAATCTTCGCGAATATCGCGCAACGAGCTTTCGTCCCACGGCCCGGCCGCCAGCAAGCCGGTGGCCCGAATTGCCTCGGCATCGTCTGGAAACAGCACATCGCCTGCAACCTGCTCCTGCACGAACCGGGCGTAGGGTTTGTCGGCATTGAATGCCCGAATCAGATAATCGCGGTACGGCCAGGCATGTTCGCGGGGGCGGTCTTGATCGTGCCCGTGCGTTTCAGCGAAATGCACCAGGTCGAGCCAATGCCGGGCCCAGCGCTCGCCGTATCGCGGGCTGGCCAGCAAGCGATCGACCACCGCTTCGTACGCACCCGGCGAGTCATCGCGTTGAAAGGCTTCGACGTCTTCCATCGTCGGCGGCAGCCCGATCAGATCGAACGACAATCGACGAATCAGCGTGCGACGATCGGCTTCAGGCGAGGGCGCAAGCCCCACACGCTGCAATTCGGCAAGCACGAAGCGGTCGATCGGCGTCCGCGGCCACTCGGCGAACGCCGCCGGCGTTTCAGGGGGCACGGGCCGCTTGAGCGGGGCATACGCCCAGTGCGCGGGCCAAGTGGCACCGGCCGAGATCCACCGCCGCAGCAGTTCGACTTCGCTGGCAGCCAACGGCTGCCCACCGGCCGGCATACGCTCATCGGGGTCCGTGGCCGTAATTCGCCGCATCAGTTCGCTGTGGTCAGCATCCCCCGGAACGACCGCCCGGGTTCCCGAAGCCAATTGCGATTTCGCCGAGTTTTCATCGCCCAGGTTCAGCCCGCCATCGGGATCATTCCGACCGTGACACTTCACGCAGCGCGTCGCCAGGATCGGGCGGATCTGACTTTGAAAATCAACCGCCGTTGCATTCGCCGCCGCAGCATCAGCCCCCGCCGCGTGCCCTGTCGCAGCAGCCAAAACAAGCCAACTCGCACTGGCCAGCGGAACAAAGCGCATGTCCAACCTCGGCGGGATGATTTCCTCAACACATCAAGGTTTACTTAACCATTTTTCTCTCCGCGCTGCAAGTTCAACTCAAATTGCCAACCACCCGGTGGCCGACGCCGACAGCGTTCGCCGATGGCAATTTTCCCGAAAACTTCGCAACGATGCTTGATATCCGATTCTGGGGGGGGGGTAGCATCAGTCTCGAATTCGAATCTGGTCGTCGCGTGCCGCAATGTTTCGCCGCCCTGTTCTGGGGCGAGGGCCAAAATGAGCGGTTTTTCTCAAACGGTCGAATGCGACACTGCCGGCGAACCACGGGCCGGGGCGCCCCTATTGCGGTTGTCATGCCTGCGGTACGCCCCCGTGGTCCTGTTGGCGATGAATGCCGCATTGCTGGCCTACTCGGCGACACGACATAGCCC